>JAFGJQ010000495.1 GCA_016929015.1 Phycisphaerae bacterium
CGACGCCATCACGACCGGCCGGAAGTATGAAATGGAACTGCTGGACGATCACCTGCTGCGCCTCGTCCGCACGGGTGCGATTGATCGTTCCGAAGCGCTTGCCCACGCCCGGAACCCGGCCGCGATGCAGGAACGGTTCGGGCGCGGCGGCACCGACGACAACAGCAGCGACGACGACGGCGGCGCCGGCGTTCCTGCCCGGCCCCGTCCCAGCCCCGACGGCGCCGCGGCGGAGCAGAAGTCGCCCGACGCCTGAGCGTGTGTGTTCGGCGGAGGGGGGTTCTGCCCGGGGTGCCGGTGTCCTTGCCGGCCGGCCTTGTGCGACCGGCGTCTGGTGGGGGGGGGCCAGCACGCCGGGCCGCGGCGGGATCCAGCCGGCTGTCCCCGAAGAGGACGCGACATGACTCCCCCATTGCCGTTCCACCGCCGGTCCCGTGGCCGGTGTTGAACAGGCGTTTTCTCGCCCGAAATTCGCGTGCGGCGCCGGGTCAGACCCGAAATCCTGGGATACACTGTAGGTGGGGAACACGCAGGTGACGGGAGTATGGGCCATGATCATCGAACTCAATGAGAAGGAGCAGTTGGCTCTGGAGCAAGTGCTGGACGAGGCCATCCGGGAGCTGGGTCCCGAGGTCCGCCGTTGTTGGGATCGCGATTACAAGGAACAACTGAAGGAGCAGAGGCACCTTCTTGAGGACTTGTATCAGCGACTCTCCCACGCCGATGCCACGGCCTCCTGACGCGATCCGTCCGGCGTCACGTCAACCCGGCGATCCGGCGATAACGGACTGGTGCCGATCGGTCGAACACCGGTCGTTTCGCGATTGCCGGGCGGCATGCCCGCAGGCTTGGGCCGCGGGCATGTTGGACGTGTGTCCAGGTCCGCAGTGTCTTGCCATTCCCGAACCGCCTTCGGCGGAAACGAGCATGCCGGCCGGGCGGAAGTGCGAGAGGGAGCCGTTGGGCGATCGCGTTTTGCGGCTCGTCCGCACGGGTGCGATTGACTGTTCCGAAACGCCGGCCCAGGCTTGACATGCTGTTGCGCTGCAGGAGCAGATCCGGGGAGGCGTCCCTGACGACGACGGCGACGAGGTCGACACCGACGGCGCCGGCGTTCCTACGCGCCCCTTTTCTTGAGCAAAGGTGAAGCACTGGCCGTCAGGGCTTTCTTCCGTAGCGCTGTGTTTGACGATCTTTCGGGTCAACCGTTTGCACTGTCCTTGAACGGCGGACAGGGCGGGGCGGTTGGGTCATCCGTTCGCAAGGATCGGTTCGATTGTCATTTGTGGAGCAGGCACGGCGCGCACGGACGTGCGGGCACTGCTCCAGATCAGTGGCCCGCGGCGGGCGTTGGTCACGTGCGGTGGCCCCCGGCCCGGGGTCACTCGAAGGTCGGAGCGCGGTTCGGGCGCGCGTCAAACGGGATGTGACACAGTCGTTGTTGAATCTGTCGCGGCCTGGTCAGGCTGATGCCTGCCTGGGTGACGGGTTGCCGGTCAGTCGGGGGGCCGGATCGGGGTGCGTTGCGTTGACCGCGCGGGTGGGTGCGGTATGATAGCTTCGACGGTCGCCGAACGTCGCTCGTTTCCTCCGGATTCGGCCGATCGGAAGGAGGAGGACGCCATGCAACGGGCATCATTCTGGACGCGGGTGGGGCATTGGATCCGGCCATCGGCCGGGGACTCGGCGTACGCGCCGGTCGACGTGTCGGCCGAATCCGCCGACACGGACCTGGCGGAGCCGGTGGAAGCGGAGGCGGCGGGCCGTCCGGCGCCGACCCTGGTTCGCCGTCGTGGTCGGGAGGACACGCTGACGCGTCTGGAGGAGGGTTTCGAGAAGATTGTGAACCTGTGCGACTCGCTGAACGTGCATTTCACGCTGCAGGAGGAGCGGTCGGCGCAGATTGCGGATTCGCTGGGCCGGGTGGCGGCGGACATGTCCGGGCTGGCCCGGTCGGTGGGTGACCAGAGTGAGACGCTGCGTGCGATCGTGGAGCACCTGGAATCGGGCAACCACCGGGCGGCGCGGGTGGAGGAGTTGTGCAGCCATTTCGCGAAGCTGACGGAGGCGCAGCGTCAGTCGTTGGCGGTGGTGTCGCAGCAGGTGGAGAGTTCTCATCGGACGGACGAAGAGATCGCACAGTCGTTGCGTACGTTTCAGGAGTCGATCTGTGTGCTGGGTCAGTCTTGCGCGGAATCCACGGACGCGCTGCGCCAGATGCGCGGCGAGGCGAGTGCGCGGGACGACCGTTTGGCCGCGACGATGGACCGGGCGAGCCGGCGATTCCTGTGGCTGTTCGGGGTCACGCTGGCGGTGGCGGTGGCGGGTGTTGCGGGGATTCTCGTGAGCGTCCTGCGTTGACGGGTGGGGACAGAGGCGGACCGAATCCGAGGCGGGGTCGCCCGCACGAGGTGAGATGATGATTGACGAACGGAATCCTCATGAGTTCATGATCCAGCTTCTGAGCAAGATGACGGAGTTCGGGGCCTCCGACCTGCATCTGAAGGTGGGCTACGCTCCGTACTACCGGGTCGGCGGCCATCTGCAGAAGGTGAAGGTCCCGGCGCTGCCCGACTCCGAGTTTGTGGAGCAGATGCTGAAGGGTCTGGTGCCCGAGACGCGGCGACACGAGTACGACGAGCGGGGCGACCTGGATTTTTCCGCCGCGGGGCCGACGGGCGACCGCTACCGCATCAACGTGTTCCGGGCCACGGGCGAGATGCATGCGGCCATTCGGCGGGTGCAGAGCAAGATCCCCACGTTTGCGGAACTGACCCTGCCGCCCGTGTACGAAAAGGCCATTGAGCACAGCATGGACGGGCTGATCCTGGTGGCGGGCGTGACGGGCAGCGGCAAGTCCAGCACGCTGGCGTCCATGCTGGAGGTGGTGAACGAGAGACGGGCGTGTCACATCATCACCATTGAGGACCCCGTGGAGTTCATTTTCCATCCGAAGAAGGCGATCATTTCGCAGCGGGAGATCGGCATCGACATTCCGAACTACGCCGAGGCCCTGCGTTATGTGGTGCGGCAGGACCCGGACGCGATCTTCATCGGCGAGATGCGCGACCGGGCGACGATGCAGGCGGCCATCCAGTCGGCCGAAACGGGCCATTTGGTGCTGGGGTCCATCCACTGCAGCGACGCGCAGCAGACGTTCTCACGCATTCTCGAGTTCTTCCCGCGGGATGAGCATGACTTCATCCGCTCGTCCCTGGCGAACAGCCTGAAAGCGATCATGGTGCAGCGCTTGCTGCCCGGCATTACGGAGAACTCTCGCTACCCGGCCACGGAAGTGCTGCTGAACAACTCGACGGTGAAGGACAAGATCCTGCACGAGGAGGACGAGGACCTGCCCGGGGTGATTGCGCAGAGCGTCGAAGAGGGCATGCGGAGCTTCACGCTGTCGCTGGCGGAAATGGTGGAGAAGGAGTTGGTGCACTTCGATACCGCGATCGACTACGCGCCGAACCCGGACGCCCTGAAGAGCCTGGTGAAGGGCATCAAGACGTCGACCCAGAGCCTTGTCGGGCGCGTTCGCGGGGGCCGGTAGGAGCCGAGACGCCGTTTACCATTGCCGGCACCGTGTGGTGGTGAGGCACTCTCCGTGGGTGTCTGAGCAGACGCGTGCATCGGCTCGGCTGTTCGCCCGGTGAAAGGAAGACGACATGTCCGATCTGGCGCGTTTGATTGAAAGGCCCCGGATTCCCCTGGCGCATCTGCCCACGCCCATCACGCCGGTCTCTTGGGACTTAGGCGCGGTGCGGCTGTATCTCAAGCGAGACGACCTGACGGGCAGCGGCCTGTCCGGCAACAAGGTGCGAAAGCTCGAGTATCTGATTGCGGACGCCCGGGCCCGCGGCTGTGATACGCTTGTGACCTGTGGTGGCATTCAGTCGAACCATACGCGGGCCACCGCCGTGGCGGCCACGCTGTGCGGATTGCGTTCGGTTGTTGTGCTTTCCGGGGAGGAGCCCTCCGAGCTGGATGGAAATCTGTTGCTCAGTCGGCTGGTGGGCGCGGATGTGCGGATTGTGCCGGCAATGCCGTCGGCCGAACGTCATGCCCGGATGCTGCAGATTGCGGCGGAGCTGGAGCAGGAGGGCATGCGGCCGTACGTGATGCCGTCCGGCGGTTCCAGTGAAGTCGGCGCGTTGGGTTACTGTCGCGCCGCATTTGAGCTGGCGGAGCAGTTGGAGGCGGACCCGCGGGGTATCGGGTGTATCGTTCACGCGTGCGGCAGCGGCGGTACGTTTGCCGGGTGCCACATTGGCCGGGAGCTGACGGGGCTCGAGCCGCGACACGTGGCCGTCATCATCGAAGGCACGGTTCGCGAGTGGCGGGCGTCGCTGGCGGACTACATCAACCGGACGGCGAACTACTGGGATATTGATCTGGAGGCCGATCCGGATGCCATTGCGCTGCTCGACGGGGCGGGGCGGGGCTACGCAGTGAATACGGACGAAGAGATGGATTTCATGGTTCGTTTCGCGCGTTGCACGGGCATCTTCCTGGATCCGGTGTACACGGGGAAGGCGTTGTACGCCCTGGATCGGGACGTGCGTCGGGGGGTGTTTGATCCGGGTGGCAACGTTCTGTTCATCCACACGGGGGGCATGTACGGCCTGTTCCCTCGCCGAAGGGGTCTGATGGAGGCACTGAAGCGTGCGGGGGGCTGATGCCGTCCTGTTCCGGCGTGCAATCCCGCCTTGGTGTTCGGTCGGGTTCCGCGTACACTATCTGGGGGGATCGAGCCCGGGGAGCCTGTGATCGATGACCTTTGGTGACCCGTCACGCCGTGGTGCGCATTGGGCCTGGTGGGGGCCGGCCGTTCTGGCCGGTGTGTTCTTGATTGTTCTGGCGGGGTTGCTCTGGTTCTCGACGAAACAGATTCTGCGGGAGCGGGAGAGGGATTTGCGTGACAGCACGGATGCGATGGTCCGGGCCGTGCAGGACCGTCTTGCGCTGACCCGTGCGTCTCTGGAATCACTTGGCGAGGGTCTGGGTGACGGGGTGGTGGGCGAAGACGGCTCGCGGGCTGAAGCGCGTCGGCTCATGGAGGGCTACCGGGAACTGCTTTGTGTACGCTGGATAGACGGTGGTTTTACGACGCAGTGGCAGGAGTGCCGGCCGGGACCTGCCGTGCCGGCCGGCGATGGAGGCGTGCCGGCGCCGCCCGACGATTTGCTGCTGGAATCGCGGATGTCCGGGGACACCCTGTATTCCCGAGCCCGCCCGTCGTCGTCCGGCGTATCGACGTTCGACATCCACATTCCGGTCTATCGGGGTGACGCTTTTCTCGGCATCCTTGGCGGCGTGTATTCGTGCGACGGCCTGTTGCAGGAGACGCAGGCCGGTTTGCGCGGCCGACTTGCGGAGGCCTACCGGGTGAGCCTGGCGAGCGGGGGTGAATTGTTGGCCCGGCTCGATCGGGGGGAAGCGGTGGACAGCCGCTTGGTGGAGGAAGTGCCTCTCGACCCGCCCGGGCACGACACGGTGCTGACGCTGGCTCGATACGGTGGGACGCCCTGGAGCCGCGGCACCGTTTTTCTTATACTGGTGAGCGTGGCGCTGGCCGTGGGGATGCTTTCGGGGATGTGGGCGATGCACCGTCAAATCCGGTGGCGTCTGCAGGCGGAGGCGGAACTTCGATCCGCCCGGGATGCGTTGGAAGCGCGCGTGGAGCAGCGTACCTTCGATCTGTCCGCCGCCAACCGGAGATTGTCCGAGGAGGTGGCCGAGCGGGCTTGCGTGGAGGAGAGGCTGCGGCGTCGGACGCAGGATCTGAACAAACGGATTCAGGAGATGCGTTGCCTGTTTGCCGTTTCCGATCTCGTGGAGCAGCCGGACGCCTCTCTGGAGGACATCGTGCAGGGTACGGTTGAGATGATTCCTCCGGCCTGGCAACGGCCGGGGCAGACGGCCGCCCGCGTGGTGCTGGACGGCCGCTGTTTCAGCACGGCGACGTTTCGTGAGACGTCGTGGCGGCGATTCAGTGAGATCGTGGTGCGCGGTGAACCGGCGGGCGTCGTGGAGGTGTGTTACCTGGGCGCGGTGGACCCGGACGGTCCGGACCCGTTTCTCCCGGAGGAGCAGCACCTTCTGGATGTGATTGCGGAACGTTTGGCGCGGGTGGTAGAGCGGGTGCGTGCCGATCGCGATCGGACGGCCCTGCAGGAGCAGCTTCATCAGGCGCAGAAGATGGAGGCGATCGGGCAGTTGGCGGCGGGCGTGGCCCACGATTTCCGCAACGTGCTGACGGTGGTTCGAGGCCATGCGCACCAGGCGGCTGATCTGTTGCCGCCGGATCATCCGGCCCAGGAGGCGGTGCAGTTCATCCGGCAGGCGGCGGCGCAGGCGAACGATCTGACGCAATCGTTGTTGACGTTCAGCCAGAGCGCGCCGACGCGTCGGCAGCGAATCGATCTGGTTTCCTCCGTTCATGAGTGGTCGCGGCTGTTGCAGTACATGCTGCCGCGGTCGATCCAACTGAAGGTGGACCTGCACGAGGGACCTGTCTGGATCGAGGCGGACGCCGGGCAGCTTCAGCAGGTGCTGATGAATCTGGTGATCAATGCCCGCGATGCGATGCCCGACGGGGGCGTTCTGGAGATTGCCGTGGTCCGGGAGAAGGACACGGCCGCGACGGTCGGGGACGATGTGGGTTTTTCGGGTCGTCCGGTTGTCCGGCTGATTGTGCGAGATTCGGGGACGGGCATTCCGCCGGAGTTCCGGACGCGCGTGTTCGAGCCTTTTTTTACGACGAAGCCGCGCGGACGGGGGACGGGCCTGGGGCTGTCCATCGCTCACGGGATCGTGCGTGATCACGACGGACGAATCGATGTGCAGTCTGAGGAGGGTCGTGGAACCACGATGGTGGTTTCTCTGCCGGGGCTGTCGCCGGCCGCGGAGGAGGTTGCCGCGGCGGCCCCGATTCGCCGGCAGGCGCACGGTGAATGCGTTCTGCTGGTGGCGGACGATCCGTACGTGCGCGGGCTGATGGCCCTGACGTTGCAGTCCGCGGGTTATGCGGTGACCCAGGCGTCGGACGGGCGGGCCGGGCTCGCCGCGTGGAGGCAGACCCGCAAAGACATTCGCCTGGTGATCATCGACGACGAGCATCTCAGCGCCGACGGCGTTCTGCGCAGCGTGTGTGAGGAGGGGGGCGGCACGCCGGTACTCTGCGTGACCGCCGGTGCGGATGCGGCG
>JAFGJQ010000496.1 GCA_016929015.1 Phycisphaerae bacterium
CGCCGTTGGGGCCGAACCGCCGCTCACTGTGTGCTGCGCGTCCATGCAAGCGTTCTCCAATCAGCACCGTTGCGAATGCAAATGCCATTCTAGCGAAGCGAATGGAGTGAGGCAATTTTGAATGGACCCGCCTGCCCGCCGGGGCGGCGCAGTGATGCACGATGCGAGTGGCACCCGATTGCACCGGTCGTTTGAGTCGGCTACCCTGACCGCTTCTGCTAAAAGCCTGTTGCGACATGGGCATGAACACGGTTGGAGAGCACGAGTCGATGGACACGAAATGGTTGGATGGGCCGGAACTGGCGGGTCTTCTCCAGAAGTGCCCGGCGGAGTTCTGTGACCTGGTGCTGGAGCTGCGCGAGCTGATCCGCAAGACCGCGCCCGGCGTCTGCGAAGGCATCCGATTCCACTCGCTGTTCTACTTCAAGCCCGATTTCCCGTACGGCTCGATCGGCGGAAACGTGTGCGCGATCGGCTGGAAGGCGGACGAATTGCACCTCGCTTTTCTGCACGGGGCGTTTCTGCCCGATCCGGAGCACGTGCTGAAGGGCAAGGCCAAGGCGAAGCGTCATGTCGAGATCCGGTCACGGGCAGACATCCGTAATCCGGCCCTGCCCAACCTGATCCGTGCGGCGCTGCAGTATGATCCGACGGCGTCGTAGCGCGAGCCGGGGCGCCGCAGACGGCCGAAACTGCACGGAGTAGACGTCCGCGTCCTTCAGTACGAAGCGAAGGCGAATCGGGCGGCCGGCCAGTGACTTCATGTCGCTGCCGTCCTTTCACGGCAAGCGGATTGACCCCTCGGTGAGGCCCACCGGGAACGTGACGCAGGGTGGGCCATGGCGGACCTCACGATGGCGGTTTCTTGCCGGGCCATGTTGCGCCCGGTACGATGCGCCCGAGTGGGGTTGCGTGTCTCTGTTGCAGAGAAAGCAATGCCGCGTGAAAGAGGAGCCCTCCATGATTCGTCGACGTGTCCATCCGAGTGTCTGTGCCGCGTTTGCCGCAATCGCATCCGTGGCCGTCGCGGCGGAGCCGGCGCCGGATTTCACCCTCACGGACACGTACGGCCAGCCGGTCTCGCTCAAGGCGTATCGCGGGTCGGTGCTCTGGATCTCTTTCGGGGCCACATGGTGAGGGGGCTGCCAGGCGGAAGCTCCGCAGTTGGCGGAGTTGGAGCGGCGGTACGCGGATCGGCCCGTGCACTTCGTGCGGGTCGTCCCGGGTGAGAACGCCACCCAGGCCCTGGACTTCCAGAAGCACTACCGCAGCAGTGCAACCTACCTGCTGGACCATACGTACGCGGTCGAAGCGGCCTACCGGGCGACATCGTGGCCGACGGACATTCTTGTGGATGCGGAGGGCAACATCGCCGGACGCTGGCAGAGCATCCTGCAGGAGCAGGATCGCGCGGCGGCCGTCCGCCTGCTCGATGAGCTTTTGCCGAAGGCCGGCGGCGGGCCGCCCCAGGGTGCAGTCTGCGTAGGTGACCGGTGCGTCCTTCCGCCGCCCGGCCACTTTTTCGAGATGCAGCCGACGATGGCGGCGGACGAGCAAGGCCGGCTGCACCTGGTGTTCGTGCGAGACCGCGCCGGCGTGGGTGAGCTGTATCACCAGCGGCTCTCCGGCGACACCTGGTCGGAACCGGAGGCAATCGGGCGCTCGCCCGCGGATGACTACGCGCCATACCTCTGCCGCAACGCCCAAGACGGCGTGCGGCTGGTATGGTGCTCGAACCGGGCGGCCGGCGGCCGCTATGACGTCTACACGCAGCGCTTCGACGGCAACGAGTGGTCCGCGGAAGAGGCCGTCACGCAGTCGGACGACGACGCGGCCCACCCGCGTGCGGTTCTCGACGCATCGGGCAACTTCTGGGTGACATACTATCGATGGGTACCGTGGGGGCCGGGCGTATCGCGTGACCGCGAAGTATACGTGCGCTATCACGACGGCTCCTCCTGGTCGCCGGAAACGCAGGTCAGCCCGACCGACGTGCCCCGGTATGAGGACCACGCCGACCCTTCGATCGCGGCGGACGCGGCGGGCAGCGTGTGGGTCACCTGGTCGTGGGACACGCATCCCAAGGCGGAGAGCTGGGCGTTCGCCCCGACATTCGGCCCGGCCGTCTTCGCCCGGCAGCTTCGCGCCGGCCGGCCGCCCTCACGGCTGGAGATGGTGGGCGTGCGGGCGCCGACGCTGCAGGCCGCGATGAACAACGCCACGTTTGCGTTTTTGCCGGAGGTGCTCTGCCACGGAGATCAGCCGTGGTTCGCCTTCGAAATGCACACGATCCGCGGCGACCATGCGTGTGGGGTCACGTCGTACGATCCGGCGCAGGGATTCCCCGCACCCGCGATGCTGGGAGCCAACGGAAGCTTCGTCTGCTCACCCAGGCTTATCGAGGACCGCCAGAAGAACCTGTGGTCCCTCTGGTCCGCTCCCGTGGGCAACGACAAGCGGTACGCCGTTCATGCAGCATGCCTAGCCGACACCGGTCGCTGGGACAAGCCGCAGGTTGTGTGGTACGAGCCTGGCGCCGACCTACGCTGGCCCGTCGGCGCGTTTGATGCGGACAGCCGCCTATGGATTGCCGCCGTTCGCGTCACTCCCGCGAAGAACACGGTTGCCGTTCGCCGGGCGGCGCAGCCCGCGACCTCCCAGCCGGCGTCGGACAACCCGCACGAGATCGGCTGGTGAGAACCAACAACGATCAGACCCTTCGGCGGCCGGGAGCCAGACGCGAACCATGCAGAACAGGATTGGGATGAGTCAGACGCCACAGCACACGCGCCGCGGCCTTGGCTCGCGCCATCGCAGAAAATGGAGGTCTCCAATGAGCGGCACACTGCTCGCGCTGCTTACGCTGACCGTTGGCGGGTCGGCATTGCCGGATGCCCAGGCATCGCCGCAGCAACCGAGTCTTCGCCTGGAGAACGACATTTGGACGGTCGTGGTGGAGCCGGCCTCCCTCGCGGTGACGGCGACGACACGTACTGGGCAGTCACTGACACTTTCGAATGGGCAGGCGGCGCTTGGGGAGGTTGCCGGCCTGCGGCAGGAAAAGACGTCCGCCACCTGGGAGCTCCCGTCGCAGCGCGTCCGTGTGTCGATGCGTCTCTGGGGCTCCGATGTCTCGGTCGACTTCCACGGCACGAGCGAAGGTTCAGTGGCGTGGCCGGTGCTCGAACTTGGCCCGCCGGTGACGGCTCTGATCTGGCCGTTTGCGGAGGGTCGATTCGTCCCCCTGGACGACCCGGTCTGGCGTGCATTCCTGACCGACCAGGACTGGAACACGCTCGAAGGCCTGGGCATGCCGTTCTGGGGACTTCACGGGGCTGAGGGTTCACTCACGTACATCGTGACCAACCGTTATTACAACCGGATCGAGTTCGAAAACGCGGGTGAGCACCTGCGAATGCGATTGGAGCACACATTCCCAGCCGCCCGGTCGGAACGGACGCATGGGATTGTGATCCGGTGGAGCGAAACCGCGTCGCCGGTGGAGCCCGCACGACAGTTCCGCCAATGGCTGATCGCCGGTGGCGACTTCGTGTCCATGCGCGACAAGCTCAAGACCGTGCCGAAGGCGGAGCGGCTGCTCGGGGCTCCACATGTCTACCTGTGGGGCGACACCTTGCTCTCCCGGCACGACCTTCCGAAAGAAAAGTGGCAGCCATTCTGTCAGATGCTGGTTCGCCAGGGAGCGGCCGAAGCGCCCTCCGTGGGCAAGCGAATCCGGGCGCTGATGTCCCCCGAACAGTGGAAGCAGGTGGAGGAAACTGCGACGCTGGACTGGCCGTACGACCAGATCAAAACGGAAGTGGCCAACGCGCTGTCGGCACTTCTGGAACGGCCTGAATTCTATAACGAAGCAACGTGGCGAGACGTCACGTTGCCGGAGGACGCGCGGCGGTTACTGCAGGCCGATCGAGACAAGCTGTCGATGCGCGACATGCGCCGGATCAACTCCCTCGCTCTGCATGCTGCCTTTCCGGAAATGTTTCTCCCCGTCAACCAATGGGGCGACGGCGTGTCCACCAAGATGCTGCAGATGCTTCAGGAGGCGGGCCTGGAGCGGGTACGGCTGTGCGTCGCAGGCTGGGAAGGCATCGAGAAGCGGCCGGAGGTGGCGCAGTCGGCCGATGAGATGGGGTACCTGTTCGGCACCTACGATTCATTCCATAGCATTCATGATCCGAAGCTGGCGGGCACGGATGCTTCGTGGACCACGGCCCAGTTTGATCGAGAGCTGTTCGAGAAGGGTCCGATCGTGACGAAGGACGGAAAGAAGCGATCGGGCTTCAAGGGTCGCGGCTATCTCCTGAGTCCGCAAGCCGCCCGTCCGTGGGTGGAACGACGCGTAAGGGCCAACATGCACAACGTTCCGTATAGTTACTACTTTGTGGACTGCGATGCGTACGGACAGGTTTTCGACGACTATTCACCTGTTCACCCCTGCACCCAGGCACAGGACGCCGCCGCACGAGTCGACCGACTGCGGTGGATCGGCAAGACTTTCGGCGCGGTGGTCGGCTCCGAGGGTGGAAGTTCGTATGCGGCCCCCGCCGTGCATGTCACCGAGGGCGTGCTGACACCCGTGATCGGCTGGGGCGATCCGGACATGAAGGACCGAGACTCGCAATATTACTTGGGCGGTTACTACCCGCCGGACGGACCGCGCGTATTCGTCCAGCCGGTACCGTTGAAGGAGGAGTACGTTCACTTGCACTACGACCCGCGGTTTCGGCTGCCCTTATACGAGATCGTGTTCCACGACTCCATCGTTTCCACGCATCACTGGAGCGCGGGCAGCCTCAAGTTCTCAAACGTGCGGGAGACGGTGGCCCTTACGGAGATCCTCTACCAGTGTCCGCCGCTGTACCATTTGAACCTGGACGAGTGGCGCAAGCAACGAGAATCGATGCTGAAGCACTATGCCTTCTGGAGTCCGATTCATCGCGCCGTCGGATTCAAGCCCATGACGGATTTTGCGTGGCTGTCCCGCGATCGCCTCGTGCAGAAGACGGTCTTTGAAGGCGGCGTGGAGGTGATCGCCAACTTCAGCGGCGACGACTACGAGGCCAAGGATTTCGGCGTTCCGAGGCGAAGCGTCATCGTTCGAGGCCTGACCGGTGGGCCCCGGGGGCCCTATCGACCGGACGACTCGAAGACGCCGTAGTCTCGACGAGTGCCGATCGCGTCAGCCCGTTCTTGCCAGGTCGGGTATCGCTCCCTTCCCACGTCACGGCCCGGCGTAAGCGGCTTGAAGACCCGCAAAATCAACCAGGTCCACGCGGCCGTCGTCGTTACCGTCCATGAATCGGCACGGGTCGCCTGCAGGGTAAGTGGTGCTCGGGCCGGTCAGGCAGGTTGCGAAGGCGGCCACGTCAGTCAGGTCCACGTCGCCGTCGCGATTCGCATCATACCGCAACGCCGGTTGACGCAGACGGGCCAGCACGCGTTGCATGACCTGCCCTCGCACCGCGTCGGACGTGATGGTCTCGAGCGGCGCGGTCATCAGTACGACGCGGTACGTCACACCGTCGTACTCGATCCCCGCCGTCCCGCCGGTGCCGCCGACGTAGTCGAGAATCCCCATCGCGCCCGGCCGCGGCGTAATGCGCTCCGCGAAGTGAACCCGGTAGGCCGCGCCGTTGGCAGGGTCGAAATCGAACGCCGGCAGCCCGTCCAGCAGCCCGCCGGGCGCGGCGGCCACGTGGTATGTGTTCGAGTAGTACTCCACGTACTCCGCCCCCAGTACGTCGCGGAAGAATACCGGCCCGTGCTGCTGCGCCACCAGGTCGTACCCCACTTGGGCGCCGGAGATGAACACAGCCCCGCCCGCGGCCAGGTGAGCGGTCACCGCCGCCTGTTCCGCCGCGTTGAACGTGAAATCCTCATTCCGCTCCTCCCCGCAGAGCCAGTCCACTACCGCGTAGTCCGAGAGCGAGACACCGCCCGACTGCACGGCCTCATTGCTGCACGATGAAAACCCGACGCCCGCCTCTGCCGCCAGCAGGGCAGCCGCGTGTTGCCGCACGTAGTCGTACGAGTTGATCTGCCGCCACAGCGGCCGGGTCATGATCTTGCCCGGCCCCTGGCTGAACACCGGGTTCTGGGCCTGTCGCAGGCGATCGTAGCCGTTGACGATCAGCACGTCCGCCGTGCCAGTGGCCGGTCGGCAGACGACCAGCGTCTCTGACGGCATGGACTCGCCGCCGCCGTTCGTGGCGGCCACCCGGAAGAACCGCGGCTCGCCCACCGGCAGGTTGGAGATCACGGACTCCTGCACGTCCCCCACCAGCGCAACCGGCGCAAAACCAAAGCCGTCCGCCGATTCATAAACCACGTATCCCGTGGCGGGGTCGCCCTCGACTTCACCGCTGGCCGGTGCCTGCCAGAGGATGCGCACATCACCGTCGCCCTCGTCCAGGACCGCGACCCCACCCGGCCGACCCGGCGGGAACGCCAGCGGCACGGTGCTGTCGGGCAGGCTGTGCAAGAACTTGATGAACGCCTGCACGATGCTGCGTGACACGGCCGCCCGGACTCCGGCATCCCTCAACAGCGCCGCGTCCTGCGGCTCATCGTGAAAGGCGACTTCCACGAGCGTGGCGTCGAACTCATCGTTGTTGTACGTCGTCGAGATCTGCGGGGCACCGGTGTCCTGCGGATTCGGGCGGGGAATCCAGGGAAACTCGATCTGATCGTTCAGGAGCACCATGTCCGCTTCGATTTCGTCGCCCAGGATCGTGGCAAGCAGTGCCTGGTTCAGGGTCGGCGTGGAGCTATGAACCAGCGCGACGGTTCCTCGGGCCAGGGCGGCCGATGATGCGTTGCTGTGAATCGACAGGAAGACCCGTCGCCAGCGATCGTTGTTGGCGGCATCCAGGTTCATCTCCGCCGCCCAGATCGCGGCGGAGTTGTAGTATCCCAGGTACAGAACGCTCTCAAAACCGACGCCCTTGTAGATGGCCTCGCTCAGGGCCCAGAAGTCCGCGTCCTCTTCGTCCCGTGGATGGCCGCTCACGACGCCCGCAGCACCGGTCATGTCACCCATTCCCACGCCCCACCGAATCGCGTCGGCGATGATCAGTCCGACGTCGGCAGACCGATTCGTGATTTCCACATAAGCGTCGGTGCCGGCATCGAACCAGTACTCGCCCAGCCATATCCAACCGTTGCCGACGATCCGATGGTCGACGGCGATCTCGGTAAGACCGCCCGCGTGCCGGATGCGATAGGTCTGGAGCACCCGATCCGTGCCGTGCTTCGTGAAGCAGTACACCGGGTAGATACCTGCTTCGGGGAGAACAGGCGTGTACCGGGCGGTGGCCGACTCGACCGTGTCGGCCGCGGTCGTACGGAACGGCACGCCGGAAGCCGTCACGCCGTTTTCATAGTACTTCTCGGTGTCCGTGCTGTCGTCCCAGTTGCCGGTGTACGCAACGCCCGGATCGTCGTTGTCCAGCACGACCTCGATCGGTTGATACCCCGCAGGTCGGAAGGGCACCACCGTCGCGCCCGCATTGTGGGCATAGTGCACGAGATAATTGAGTTGATCGAGGTTCCCATAATCTTCAATCATCAGATTCGTGTAAGGCCGCTGCAGCGCCCAGCCGCTTGACGTGCTGTACCACCCGTGTCCCGGTTCCAGGTACACCACCACGCCGGAGAGCGCCCCCGGCACTTGCCGGGGCGCGTGAACGGTCGGCCCGCCCAGGTCGCCGAAAGCCGCCGCAGAGATCAGAACCAGAATCCCCAGCGCAACGCGCGTCGTCGATTGAATCGGCATGATTGTGCCCCTCCAGATGGCATGGGCAATCGCCGCATGAAAGCAGCGCCGGCTGCCATTGTACCGAAACGGCGGTCCAAACCGAACCGAGTTCCTCGCTGCGGTCGGTTCGGCTCTCCCGACTCCGATGAAGCTGTAACCACTTGCCTGGGCCACGGTTCGGGACCGCCGCAACCTATCGCGTCTCCAACAACCGCGAACTGACCGGTCCGGCCGCTCCGTAGGTATTCGCCCGTACCACACGATTCGGGTTGAATTCAGGCGTGCGGACGGCCCAGGCAAATCACCGGCGTCACAGGAGCCGCCTTCGTGACGGCCCAGCGCCGTTTCAGTATCGGTCGTTAGACGGTATCGGACCTGTCCTCCCGCCGACCACGGCATTCGAGCCTCAATTCCACGTTGCGAGCGGTCGATTCGTAGTTGAGGTCTCCGCCTTCCTCCAGGTGGTCGGGGTGAGGGAGCGTGTGGGTGGAACGTCTGCCCGTCGGGCCACCGCGCAACGCGCGGCCGCCTGGCCGAGAGCACGTGTGGACTGTTCGCTGCGCGGTGCGTGTCCAGGGGCGCACGCGGCAACCTGCGATCGAGCCTGGATGCAGATGAACGATTCGGTTGCCCATTCCGTTTTCCTGGCTGAAGCGGAGGACGACGTCGCCGACCGCATCGGTCGGGCTTTTGCGTCCGCGAAGCCGGATTGGGGCATCGTCCGTGCATCCACGCTTCTCGAAGCCCGGAGCGTATTGTCCCGGCAGAAACCCGACCTGGCGATCGTGGACATCCACCTGCCCGACGGAGACGGCATGACGCTGTTGCCCGGGCGCCTCGAAAACGGGCAATGCCCGATGATTGTCCTCACGAACGGCGCCGTCGGGCAGGCGCTGGGCGCCGCCCTGGAAGCCGGGGCCATCGACTGCGTTGTCAAATCCATCGAAAGCATCCAGGCCCTTCCCCAGATCGCCGAACGGGCGATTCGGTCCTGGGCCTACGTCGCCGCCCGGGAGAAGGCGGAACAGACGATCCGGCTGCTGGCCCGGGCCCTGGAGTCCGTCGCCAACGGAGTAATCATTACGGATTGCGACGCGTGCATCGAGTGGGTCAACCCCGCATTCAGCCGCCTGACCGGCTTCACGCCTGAAGAAGCCATAGGGCAAAACCCCCGGATTCTCAAGAGCGACGTTCATGAAGACTCGCTCTACCGCGAGCTGTGGCAGACCATTCTGGCAGGCTCCGTGTGGTTCGGACACATGGTGAACCGGCGCAAGGACGGCACGACCTATCACGAGGAAATGACCATCACTCCGATCTGTGATGCGAGCGGGAACACCACCCATTTCGTAGCGGTCATGCAGGATATCTCCGAGCGGATGCAGGTGGAGCAGGCCCTCCGCAAGAACACTTGGGCCCTCCAGACCGCGAACCGCACCCTGGCCCAGGCCATAGCGGAAGCGGAAGCCGCATGCCGGGAGGCGGAGCGGGCGAATCGCGTCAAGAGCGAGTTTCTCGCAAAGATGTCGCACGAACTGCGAACGCCGCTCAACTCGATCATCGGGTTCACGGAACTGATGATCCAGGACACACTCGATCCGCCGAGTCCGAAACGGGCCACCCGACTCGAAAAGGTTCACCGCAACGCCGGGAATTTGCTCGCTTTGATCAACGACATCCTTGATCTCTCCAAGATCGAGGCGAACCGGCTGACCCTGGACCTGGCGCCCGTAGACGTCGGCCACGTTCTGGAAGAGTGCGTCGAACTGGCCCGGCCGTTGCTTCGCGCGGGCACCGTGGAACTCCACCTCGACCTGCACCCGTCAGTTGCGCAGGCAGACCCCTGGATGGGCGACGAGCTGAGGTTCCGCCAGATTATCACAAACCTGCTCGGCAATGCCGTGAAATTCACCGAGGCAGGTCGCATCACCGTTCTCGCCCGCATCGATGCGAATGAACTGATGATCGAGGTCCACGACACCGGCATCGGAATCGCCGCCGAGCACCTGGACCGCATTTTCCAGGAATTCGAACAGGTGGATTCCTCGAACACCCGCCGGGCGAGCGGCACCGGCCTGGGGCTGGCGATCTGCAAACGCCTGTGCCGGCTGATGGGCGGACGTATCGGCGTACGCAGCACGGTGGGCGTGGGAACGTGCTTTACGGTCTCCCTGCCCTGGTGTCAGGAAAACGCAGAGCACAAGCAGCAGACGGATGCTGGGGAGGCCGTGCTGGACGCATTCGTGTGAATCGGACGGACGTGCAGTCGACGCCGGGACACCGTCAGACTGCGAAACGGAAAACAGACCATGAGCACGATTCTGGTCGTCGAAGACACGCAGGACAGCTATGACCTCATCGCCGACGCACTGGGCGACGAGCACACGCTGGTACACGCCCGTACCGGTCCCGAGGGCATCAAAATGGCAGCGTGTGTGCGGCCCGACCTGATCCTCCTGGACATGCGCCTGCCCGAACTGGACGGACTGTCCGTGGTCCGACGCCTGCGCAGCATGGAGGAACTCAAGGCAACCCCGGTCGTCGCCGTCACGGCCAATGCCATGCCGCAAGACCGAGAGATTTGCCTGGCCGCCGGATGCGACGACTACCTCTCCAAGCCAATTGCCATCCACGCTCTGGTGGAACTCGTCAATCGAATCCTGTCCACAGATCCGGGCGCCCGGGCCCCGCAGCAGAAGAATCCGCAGCCATGCCAGGAGACGTCATCGTGAGCGGTGAGATCGATCTGCAATCCATCACCGTCCTCGGCGTGGACGACACGCCGGACAACCTGGACCTGCTGGAAGACTACCTGGAGGGCGAGGTCTGGAACTTCCTCCGGGCCCGATCGGGTGAGGAGTGCATCCGGCTGGCCCTGGATCCGGGCGCGGACATCATTCTGCTGGACCTGAACATGCCCAATATGAACGGGCTGAGCGTCGTCCGCTCACTGCGAGCCATCCAGCGGCTCCAGCAAATCCCCGTGATCCTCCAGACGGCCTACGCCAGCAAAGAGAACGTTCTGGCGGCCAGCCGTCTGGGCTGCACGCACATTCTGGCGAAACCGCTGTCCCGCGACCGCCTGCTAAGCGAGATGCGAGCGTGTCTGGCAGAACGGCCGCGCCCCGCCGCCGATGAAACGTCGGACGGGGACAGGTCGGACCCGCGGGTGATCGCCCACACCGCACGCCAGACCAGGCAACTCGTGCAGAACACCCGGCTGGCCGATAATGCGGACGGCGTCGCAACGGTAGATGCGATTCAAGACCTGATCTCCGGTGAAACGGCCCTGGGAGAGCGGCTGATCCGCGTGGCCAATTCACCGACATACGCCGGACGCCACCGCGTCCGAACCGTTGTTCAGGCAGTCGTCCGCCTCGGCATTGTGGAAACGCGCCGGCTGATTCGCAAAGCGTCCGATCGAATGCTTCAGGGGGTCGACTCGGACCGGACCCTCAAATCGCTCGACCTGCTGGAATCAATCACACGGCTCTTCCCGGAACGAGCCGCCACCGAGGAGGGTTTGCTCGGTCTGCTGGAGGAGCTGGGGCGAGCGCCGACTTCGGCAGCGGCCCAAGGCCCGGCGGCCGCATCGCCGGACGCCGGCTGAGTCGTGAACCGGAGGGGCGTGATTCCGGACTGGAGAACGTATGATGGACAGTGACGCAGCGTTTCGACTGCTTGTGGTGGATGACATTCCGGACAATCTCGCCTTGCTGTGCGAGGTGTTCGAGGACGAACCGTGCCAGATGATCACGGCCGCCAGTGCCAGCGAGGCAATGGAACGGATTGGGGAGGCCGCCCCGGACGTGGCTATCCTGGACGTGCAGATGCCCGATACGAACGGCTACGAGCTGTGTCAACTGCTGCGGGACCGGTTCGGAATGCTGGACTTCCCCATCATCTTCCTGACGGCGGAACGCACCGATGCTCAGAGCATCATCCACGGACTGGACATCGGGGCCAGCGATTACGTAACGAAGCCGTTCAACGCGCAAGAGCTCAAAGCCCGCGTTCGCAGCCTGCTCCGGGTCCGGGCCGAACACCAGGCCCGCATCGATGAGGCCAAGGCCGTCACCCGCCGCCTCTTCCGCAGCCGGTCCCGCTGACCCGGACTGCAACCACACCATGAGCCGTGTCGGGCGTACGATCCGTTTCGGTTCGCCGGGTCCGGGTCTCGCCTCCAACTCCCTTGCGATTCAGGCCTGCAACGAACCGCGCTGCCTTCGGCTCCCGCGCAGGTCCTCACGTTCCGCCGAGGACTTGGACCTACAGGGTTCACAACATGCGTAGCGTGCAAAACGAGACCGGTTCAGCGCGAACCGGTCCCTGGCACCGCACCCTCTCGTGGAACGAGAGTCCCCCTGGTAATTCCCAATCTTACGCTTCAGGTTCTTCGCGCGCCTTGCCGGCCCCTTCCACAATGCCCACCAGCGCGTCCACCATGCCTTTGACCGACTCCGCCTGCGTCCCAAGGTGCTCGGCCACGGACGAGGAACGGCTCGCCTCAGACGCCGACTCCTGGGTCATTTGCGTCATTTGCGTCACCGCGCTGTTGACCTGGTCAACCCCCTGCGCCTGCTGCTCTGAGGCCCGAGCAATCTCTCCCACCAACTCGGATACCCGCTGCGAACTGGCCACGATCGCGCCGAATGCAGTCCCCGCCTCACGGACGGCCTCCACGCCGTCCTGCGCCCGTACCACCGAGTCCTCAACCAGGGCTCGCGTGTTCTGAGCCGCCTCGGCCGCCCGACCGGCCAGGTTCCGCACCTCGTCCGCCACCACGGCGAAGCCCTTGCCGTGCTCGCCGGCGCGGGCTGCCTCCACCGCCGCATTCAACGCCAGCAAATTTGTCTGGAACGCGATCTCCTCGATCACCTTGATGATCTTGGCAATCTGGGCTGACGATTCGTTAATGCTGGTCATGGCCTGTGTGAGCCGGACCATCGTCTGGTCGCCCGCGGCGGCGTTCTCCTGGGCCTGCGTGCTCAGTGTGTCCGCCTCGCGGGCGTTCCCCGCGTTCGTTCGCGTCATGGCCGACATCTGCTCCATGGCGCTGCTGGTTTCCTCCAGCGACGACGCCTGCTCCGAGGCTGACGTCGCCAGTCGCTGGCTGGATCCGCCGATCTGCCGAGCGATCTCCACCAGCTCGTTCGAACCGCCGGACAGGTTCCCGATCACGCCCCGAAGCGACCGAACCAGTGGCCGGATCACCAGCGGAAACAGGCTGATCACCATCACGACCAGAGCGGCTACGCCCATTCCGCAAGTCAGGGTCAGTGACTGTCTGACCCGGCCTTCAAACACGGAGCGGGCATCCGCCAGCATCTTGTTCAACTCGTCCTTGGGAAACTCCAGGTGCAGCAGGCCGTACAGCGTGCCGACCTCCATGTCCGGTCGAAGCCTCCGCATGTCGGCCGTGACGTACAACGGCTGATACAGGTTGATCGCCTTCTGATCCTCCTTGAGGATCAGGTCCGGGGCCTTGGCAGCCTGATCCCAGACGCCCTC
Organism: Phycisphaerae bacterium; assembly: GCA_016929015.1. Lineage (GTDB taxonomy): Bacteria > Planctomycetota > Phycisphaerae > UBA1845 > UBA1845 > JAFGJQ01. Next base: position 13,289 of record JAFGJQ010000496.1, read on the forward strand.
GACCAGGGGCGTGCCCACGTGGTCGGCGGGGGATGCCAACTCGGCCGTCCTGGACAGGCCCACAAAGGCGATCGCTCCGATGTCCGACTGTTCTCGCTGCCGGTTCGCGAAATCCACAAACTGGGTGTTCTCACCCGTTTGCAGCCAGCGGTCGGTGGCGGCCCAGATTCCCTAGGTCATCCCCTTGGCTGCCTCTCGTTCCACTTCCAGGGACGAGCCTTCGATCTTTTCCAGGGTGGTCTCGAAACCGTGTACGGACAATTGGTGCTGAACGCCCAGCAGCACCGCCATAAACAAGACAAAGAGCCCGATCGTCGGCACGTACATGCGTCGGGCCAGACTGGCTTTCTGCAGCATCATGTGGTAGTCCCCTTTCGGTCGGCGTCATCATAGGCCACCGCGTGATACTTCTCGCCGAGACGATAGAACGGGAACGATTTTCTCTTTGCGAAATCCTCGCTTGTGCAGGCGATGCACGGCGCGCCGGCCCGAATGCACCAGTTGATCCCCCCATTCCATTGACGGTGCGAGCAGTCTGAACGGCTCAGCGGACCCAGACACCCCAGTTTGAACAAACACCCCTCGTCCCCGAAGTGCTCCGCGAAGTGCTGCTTCTGCCAGTGATGGAACCTCGGGCAGTCGTCATGAACGGAGGCGGAACAGATCATGTTCGGCGTCAGGGTGGCCGGATCCACGGCCGGGTACCCGACGCCCGCCAGGTAGGCCAGCGTGGTGACCATCGTATGCGGGTGCACGGGGCAGCCCGGGCAGTTCACGAGCTTGTTCTCCACGGGGATGCCCCGGTCGATCATGAATTCCTTGAGGCCCATCGCACCGGTGAGGTTGCCGTCCGCACCCGGGATGCCGCCGAACGCGGCGCAAGAGCCCGCCGTCACGACAAACTGGGCCCGCTTCAGCAGCGGGGGAAGCAGGTCGGTCAGCGGCCGGCCCGCCACGGTGCAGGCCTGCGGCATCTTCGGGCAGACCGCCCCTTCCAGGACCAGGAAGAAGTCACCCGCTTCGGCCAGCCGGTCCAGCGTTTCCGTGACCAGGCCGCCCTGCGCCGCCGACAACGTCGGATGGAACACGACGGAAATCACCTGCGTGATCAGCTCCACCGGCCCCGGCTCGTCGGAGTTCAGCAGGGAAACGCTGCACCCCGTGCATGACATGCCCTGCAACCACAACACGCGCTTCTGGCCGGAGAACACCCGTTCCAGTCCGGCCGCCAATGCCTGGGCCGCATCGCAACTCAGCCCGGCACCGGCCGCCAGGACGGCCCCCATGCGGAGAAATTCCCTTCGCGAGATCTCTGCCATTGCCGTCATCTCCAAGGACTCTCCCGCCCCGTTGGTTCGTCGCACACGGTCAATGCACGGCACAGGCCAGGCACGGATCAAACGACCGCACAATGCGTCCCAGTTCGATCGGCTGGGATGCGTTAGCCACTTGTGTGCCTTCCAGTGCCTTCTCCACGGGGCCGGACTGCCCCTTTGAATCCCGGGGCGAGCAGTTCCACGTCGTCGGCACCACGCTCTGGTACGCCTGCACCTTGTAGTCCTCGATGGTCAGCCAGTGTCCCAGCGCGCCGCGCGGGGCCTCCACCAGGCCCGCGCCCCGACCGCTCGTGGGGAGCTCGAACGCGGTGACGGCCGGCTGGTCCACGGCGATTTCGTCCAGCCAGCGGAAGCACTGCCGCACCAGGGCCAGGGTTTCCAGTCCCCGAGTGACGTGCCGACCCATCACGGACACCAGCTTGTCCGGCGTGAGGCCGAGTTGCTCGCAGACCGCATCCACGGGCCTGCGGGACCAACCGTTGTCTCCCGCATGGTAGTCCACGAGCACGCGGGCGAGCGGGCCGACCTCCAGCGGCAGGCCGCGATAGCGCGGGGCCTTGATCCAGGAATAGGCCCGGGGCTTGCCCGGCTTGGGGCGCGTCTCGCCGTCATACGGATGGCGGGCCGGGCCGTCCTCGTACCAGGCGACGCTGACGTCCTCGCTGATGTGACGGGGATCGAACGCCTCCCACTTGCCGTCGATGAACGTCCCGGCCGGGAAGAACTTCCGTCCGCTGTCGTCCAGGTCAAACGAGCCGTAGGCCAGGAAGTTGCCCCAGCCCCGTCCGATCTCAAAGTACTGCGGGAACTGGCGACCCACTTCAAGCAGGTCGGGCAGGTACACGTCCTCCACGAACGCGAGCACCTCGTCCAGCCGGGACCGGTAGGCCAGGATGCGCTCCAGCGTGGGTTTCTGCGTGCATCCGCCGGGCAGCAGGGCCGTGGAGTGCGGCAGCCGCGCCCCGAACACCGCGCCCATCTCGTCGCAAGTGCGGCGTATCTTCAGGGCGTCTGCATAGTGTCCGAGCAGTGCGCAGTTGATCTCGGTGGAGGAGACGTAGTCACCCTCGTAGCGCGGCAGGAACGGCGCGACCGGAAAGACATCCTTGCGGTCCAGGGCCGATTGGGCCCAGGCCTTGAGCTTGAGCAGCGTGCGGTCCGAACCTCCGTAGTTCAGCACGGCCGTCACGTCGACAAAGTCCAGTGCCGCCAACTGGTAGAAGTGGAGAATGTGCGAATGGAAGTAGTTCGCTGAGGCGATCAGGTTTTGCAGCAGCCGACCGTTTTGCACGGGACGAATCCCGTATGCCTGCTCCTGCGCCCGCACGGAGGCCATACCGTGAGAGATCGGGCAGACTCCGCACGTACGCTGCGTGATCTGCTGGGCGTCCAACGGGTCGCGGCCGATCAGAATCACTTCCAGCCCGCGAAACATTTCCCCTTCGCAGTGGGCTTGTGTGACCTGCACGCCGGAGCCGCCAGGCTGCGGCTCGGTCTCGGTGTGGATGGCCAGGTGGCCTTCGATCCGGGTCAGCGGACTGATGGTGACCGTCTGTGACATGATTCAGGTCTTCCCAGGTGGTTTGCGTTCTGCACGCCCGCTGCGTGGCGTTACCGGGTCCCACGCCCCAATGGACCAGGGCACGTCGCTCGAGACGGGGAGTGGATTGGCGATGCGTTTGGTTGACCGTCGCGCGGCTCCCCGACTCTCGCCGCGCAATACCGACTCGGGCCGCACGGATCGTCATCGCCTCCGTGCTCTCGCAGCCCTGCGCTGCTACGGCAGATACCCTATCGGTTCGGTCCGCGTCTTCAGTCGAGTTGTATCGTGTTACAGTGCCGAATTGTGGCACAGCGCAACGGTCCGGCAGACAGAATACTCAAATACCCATGGGGCGCCAGTCCTAGTCCAAAAACCGCGTCGCCGCAGTTCAGGGCATCCGGGCACGGCGTGACCGAGCCGCATGCACCGGACGACACGACTGCGGAATGAGCCGCGTGCGAATCCTCCTTGCCGGACGGCAGCATCTCTGCCGGGATTCGGACGCAGGCCCGATCGGCAACAACCTCGCTCGTGCGATCAGACAGAGAATGCCCTTAGGACCGAAGCCCCAGACGGGAGAGAGTCACGCGATCATCTGCATCGCGTTCCATGCATTTGTATGTTTCTACGATTGCCGCCGCCTGCCGACCTACTGCCCCACCCTCTGTCCGACCTTCTGAGCGTAGAGCCGCTTGGCCCGGCCCACCAGGTAGAAGGAGCCGGTAATGCAGATCAGGTCCTCTCGGGTCAGGGCGCTGCCCGCGATGCGGATGGCCTCTTCCAGGTCTTCCGCCACCTGGGCCATCTTCCCGCACTGATCCACGTAGAGCGTTGCCAGATCCTGCGGGTCCATGGTGCGCGGGGAGCCCGTCGTGGTGAAGATGACCTTGTCCGCCCCGAGCTGAATGTGACGCAGCATGCCCATCACGTCCTTGTCCCGCTGGCAGCCGAAGATCACGATCATCGAGTCATACGGCACGTTCTGCCCGATCCCCCGCATCAGCGCGTGTACGCTGGCCGCGTTGTGCGCCCCGTCCACCAGAATGCGCGGGTTCTCGCAGATCATCTCCATCCGGCCGCTCAGCCGCACGGAGGCCAGCGCGTCAATCGCTAGCTGGTCGTCAATCTTCAGGCCTCGCTGCTTCAGCACGTCCACCACGGCCAGGGCGACGCTGCAGTTGATCGCCTGGTGCTCGCCCAGCAGCGGCACGTGCACATGCTCAAACCGACTGTGCGGCGTGGTCAGGCACAGGCGCGTGTGCGGCCCCAGCGCCCGCGACGCCTCAAAGCGATAGCTGAACTCGATGTCCTCACCCGTGAACAGCAGCGGAGCGCCCATCTTCTCCGAAGCCGCCGTCAGCGCCTGCCGCGCCTCGGCACGCTGCGGCGCGCTAATCACCGGCACGCCCTGCTTCATGATGCCGGCCTTCTCCTCGGCGATCGCCGCCAGCGTACTTCCAAGTTGACCCGTATGATCCATGCTGATCGACGTGATGGCACACACCTCCGGCCGGATCACGTTCGTCGAGTCCAACCGACCGCCGAGGCCGGTCTCGATTACGGCCACGTCCACCTTCTCCGCCGCAAAGTGCAGGAAGGCCATGGCCGTCAACACCTCGAAATACGTGAACGTGTCCCCGTGCGACTTCACCCGGCCGATGGCATCCACCAGCTTCGTGAACTTCGATTCGGAGACCATGTCGCCGTTGATCGCGATGCGCTCGCGCACCGTCAGAATGTGCGGCGAGGTGTACAGCCCCACTTTCAGATTGTTACCCTGAAGCATCGCCGCCACCATCGCGGCTGTGCTGCCCTTGCCCTTCGTCCCCGCCACGTGAACCGTCTTGAACTCACGCTGCGGGTTGCCCAGCGCGGCAAGAAGCCGGGTCATCCGTGACAGGTTGAAATTGGTGGAGTTGTACCCGAAGCGGCCACTCTGCTCGTAGTTCACCAGCGAACTGAGGTGATTGAGTGCCGCCTTGTACGTCCGCACCAGAGCCCCGCTCGGCTTCCGGACCGTCGCCCGATGAGAAGCGGCGACCTTCGGGCCAGAAGCGGGTTTTCGAGCTGGTTTGGACGACGACTTGGGTTTCGTCTTAACAGCGGTTGACCGTGCCATGGGCAGGATTCTAACTCCGATAAGCGGCAGCGTCAATGAAGAAACCGTTACTACTCTTTACCAGGATTGAACTTAGCGTTCGGGCGGAGATTCTCACCCCTGTGAGTTTCCACCGGGGAAGCCGCTATAACCCCCGGGTGACTCGCGAGTTACGTCAGGCACTCCATTTCACGTATGGCAGGGTAACGGTCTCTGGTCTTCCATTGCACTCTTATACGAGTCACACAGCCGACCAGTTTACATCAGACGCGATGAATTTGCCAGTGATGGAAGGAATGGCGGTGGGTAGGAATCTGTCGCTCAACATGTTGTGGTTTAGTGACATAGGAGCACCGTGTGCCGCAACCCCGGTAGCCACACGGGTTTCCGGCGCGGCTCACGTGCCGGTATCATGATCGTGGCAATCAAGGGAGGATCGCGACGTGAGCACGTTTGACATTCCGTTTGCCCTAAGCAGGACTCGTGTCGCAGTCCGGCCCGGTGCCTTGCAGGAGTTGGGCCCGGCGCTGGCAGAGTTGGCCCGCCCGACCAAGGTGCTGCTCGTCAGCGATGAGACGGTGGCCGGGCTCTTTGCGGAGGCAACCCTGGAGAGTCTGCGCGGGGCGGGTCTGGAAGTCGCGGCCCTGGTGCTGCCGCCCGGCGACGCAACGAAATCGCTCGCCTCGGCCGATCGGATTTACGACCGACTGGGGGAGATGCGGCTGGCCCGGGACGGGGCGCTGGTGGCGCTGGGCGGCGGCATGGTGAGCGACCTGACGGGCTTTGCGGCCGCGACATGGATGCGGGGCGTGGCGTTCGCCATTTGCCCGACCACGGTGGAGGCGGATGTGGACGCGGCCATCGGGGGCAAGACGGCTGTCAACCATCTCGCGGGTAAGAACCTGGTCGGGGCGTTCCATCAGCCGGTGCTGGTGCAGATTGATCCGGAGTGCCTGCGGACGCTGCCTCTGCGAGACCGGGTGGCCGGCTTGGCCGAGTCCATCAAGCACGCGGTAATCACTGATGAGCCGTTCCTGTCGTGGCACGAAGCGCAGCGGGAGCGCGTGCTGGCCCAGGATTCCGGCGTTCTGACGGAGTTGGTGGAGCGCAACGTGCGGATCAAGGCGGATGTTGTTTCGCGGGACGAGCAGGAGCGCACGGCGCTGCGGGCGTCGTTGAACTTCGGGCACACCGTGGGGCACGCGATCGAGTCGGCGCAAGGCTATGCGTTGCGGCACGGCGAGTGCGTGGCGCTGGGCATGGTAGCCGAGTGCCGGATCGCAGTGGCGATGGGCCTGCTTTCGGCGGCCGACGCGGATCGCGTGGTCCAGTGCATTGGAGCGTACGGCCTGCCCGTGCGGCTGGACACTCCGCTGAACGAGGATGAGTTGCTGGGCTACATGTTGCGTGACAAGAAGGTGGCCGGCGGCAAGGTCCGATTCACGCTGCCAAACGGCCTGGGCGCCACGGTGCTGCGCGACGACGTGCCGGATGCCGTCGTACGTACCGCGTGCCATGGCGTGGCGCTTTGATTTCCCTCATGCCTGCCAAGACCACCGGCCCGCCCGGCGCATGTATATCCTGGAACTGTCGCCAACACCTCTATGCCACCTCCCACGCGTCACCGGCCATAACAGAGACTCACGCCACGCCGGCTCACCGGGAAGACACCGCTGATTTCGCCATTCTCCCTCCCGGCAGATTTGAACGCCACGGATGTCCCGTTTCCCCGATCCTGTCCACGAAGCGTTCTCGCACGTGACAAGGATTCCGGCGTATGGTCAACCAATGCCACAGCGGATGACCCCGTTGATCGGCCTCTGGGTTTGGAGATCATCGCCGATTCTGATATGTTGAATCAGTCAAGAAGCCAGAGCGAGGCAGAGGCCGGCACGTGCCCGGAGCGGTCGTTGCTATGTGCCTTTCTGTCGCCGCGGGCCTGGAGCGTCAGGAGGAGGATGGAAGCAATGCCCACGAAGCACCATCGCACACGAGTGATTTCCTGCGCCGTCACGTGCTGTCTCATCGGGGGTCTCATCGCGCCGCCGGCGGTGGCGCAGTCATCCATGCGCGCGTTCTGGGCCGACGCGTTTCACGAGGGCTTCAGAAGCACGTCGCAGATTGACGCGATGATCTCCATGGCGATGACCGGCAATTACAACGCCATCATCGCCGAGGTGCTCGCGTATCAGGACAATGTGGGCAGCGGCCACGGCGCTTACTGGAATTCCAGCATTGTGCCCAAGGCCGGCGACATCGTCGGCGGGATCGACCCTCTGGCCTATCTGGTTCAGCAGGCGCACGCCAACGGGCTGGAGGTTCACTGCTGGCTGGTAGCCTATCGCGTGTCCACGGCCTGGCCCCCCAGCGGCAACACGGTCGTCCAGCCGGAGTGGATCATGGTGCCGCGAAGCGACATGGGCGGCGGACCGGCGACGGTCGACGGAAAGTATACGCTCGACCCCGGCTCGCCTGAGGTACAGGAGTACCTCGTCAGCATTGTGCGCGAACTCGTGACCAACTATGAAATCGACGGCATTCACTGGGACTACATAAGGTACACCAGCACAAACGCGGGCTATCCGGCGGACACCGGGTATGACCAGTCCGGGCTGGCCCGCTTCCAGGACATTACGGGGTACGTGGGCACGCCCCCGTACTCCGGCGAACCCTCGTGGGATGACTTCCGCCGGCGGGAAATCGACGAACTCGTGCGCCGCGTCCGGGCGGAGATCCCCTCGGTTACGAGCAACCCGCGGCAGCCGTTGCGCCACACCGCGGCACTAATCACATGGGGCGACGCGCCATCCAACTTCGAATCCACCAGCGCGTACGGCATTTTTCAGAACTGGCGATACTGGATGGAGCAGGGGTACCTCGATGCGGGCATCCCGATGTGCTATTACCGGGAGTACAACCCGCCTCACGACCAGTGGTATCGCAACTGGGTCGACGCGGCGATCGGCTGGCGCTATGACCGCCACATGTACATCGGCCCCGGCATCTACTTGAACAGCTTTGCCGACAGCGTAACCCAGATGCAGTACGCGCGGAACGCCGGTGCCGACGGGCTCTCGACGTACTCCTTCGCGAGTACAAACAACACCGGCCAGATCGCGGCGGACTGGTACCCTTACGTAGCGGCGAATCTGTTCACCAGCTCCATACCGACGCCCGACATGCCCTGGCGCGATCCGGCCGTTGCCGGTGAAGGAACCCTGTGGGGCCGGGTCACCGACCGGTTCACGGGCGAGCCGATCGACAACGCCACCGTGCAGGCCGGCCCCGGCGGCCCGATCCAGACCGACGGCAACGGCTACTACGTTGTGACGCTGATCCCCGCCTCTCCGGCCGGGACCGCGTACAATGTGACCGCGTCCTACCCCGGCTACACGGACCGCACGGTGGTGGGCGTAGTCCTCGCGGGCGACGTCTCCAGACTGGACATCCTGCTGGGTGACTGTCGGAACGACAACGACTGTGACGACGGCGTGTTCTGCAACGGTGCGGAGACGTGCCTTTTCGGAACATGCCAGCCGGGCACGGCCGTCGATTGCGATGACGGCGTCGGCTGCACGGATGACTCCTGCAACGCGGACACCGATTCCTGCGACAACATCCCGAACAACGGCCTGTGTGACGACGGGCTGTACTGCAATGGTGCCGAAACCTGCGACGCGCAGCTTGGTTGTCAGTCCGGCGATTATCCGTGCGCATCGACCCACTGGTGCCACGAGGATGGCACGGAATGCATCGCTTACGGGAGCGGTGATTTCGAACCGGACGGCGACGTCGATCTGGCGGACTTCACGGCGCTGCAGCAGTGCTTCGGCGAGCCGGCGACCCCGGAGTGCTATCCAGGCAATCTGACCGGGGATGACGGCCTGATCGACCTGGAGGATTTTGCGGTGTTTGCCGGGGCCATGGCCGGACCGTCGTAGAACGCCCGCAACGGGTTGGTTCTCACAAAGCCTGTTGCTCGCTTGCTCCCTGCTCGTGACAGAGGTTCATCGATCCGGCGACGGACGTACGCCGTGTTGTCGCCGCCCGGCCCCGTGCTGAAGCGATGCGGAACCCTCGGCACGGACCGTCATCCGCCGCTCCCCTGACCGATTACCTGGGCAAAGAGCCGGGCGATGATTGCATTGCCCGTCTCGCTGAGGTGATTGCAGTCCACAAAGTTGGAATCCTCGGCGTGAAGAGTCTCGTTCGCCGATGCGACATCCACGATGATCGCTCCCGTGTTCAGGGCGGCCTGCCGAATTCGCTCGTTCAGGAGTGACACGTATTCATTGGCGTTCTGCGCCTGAGACGGCTGTATGACCTGCAGAAACAAAGGGTCGCACGGGGCACTCGCCTCCCGTAGGAAAAAGTAGGTTGCGACATAGACCGTCAGGCCGGCCCTTTGGGCCTCCATGATCGCCGCCTCGATGTTGGCCTGAACGCGGTCGAGGGTGTCCGTCAGCCGCACCGAAAAGGGGTAGCCGGACGTGATCGGCGAGAACTGCAACTGACCATCCACCTCCTGGATGAGATGGATGATGTCCGCTCCTCCCTCCCAGTACAGCAGGGTGTCGGCGTTCGGATACTTGCCGCTGGAAAGCAGGTCGCGCAGCCGGTGCAGCCCCGCGCCCGTTGTTTCACCCCCTCTGCCCTGGTTCGCGGTGACTCCCGGAGACTGCCCCAGGCGTTCCGACAGAATCTCCGGGTAGGCAGGATCGGAGCGCCCGGCCGTACTTGAATCGCCAAAGGCGATATATCGAACGGACGGGTCGGGTATCAACAGGACGCCGTTGGTGCAGCCCATGCCTGGGCCGACCATGGTCAACAGAAGCGCAACACGGGCGGCCGCGCGGCGAGTGCCGATGCGTTCCTTCTTCTCCTTCGCCAATACGAATCCAAAGAAGCGAAGCGCGTTGACGAACGGGTCTGGAAACACGCCCATATGCGTTGATTCTACGCCGGACGCAGGCATCGGCCAACGATCATGCGACGCCTTTTCGGCAATCCCGCACCGCCGGAAACCCGATCCTGGCGAGTCTGCTTGTTTTCCATGAAGGCTGGTTTCAGCCGCGGAGCCGATCAACGGAACCACCGCTCCCGCTGAGCCGCCGTCGACGTCAGACGTGGTGTCGGCCCCAGCCGGGTCTGTCACCGCGAACAACCGAATGGGCCGCTTCCGGAACGGGACCGCGCGTTTGTGCTGCTAGTCCAGACTTCGCAATGGGAGTTTTTGACAGTAGTCCGCGATCCGGGATGCGAAACCAACCTCGGGTCCTTGGTCCCGCGTCGTTTGCCCATGCCCCCCAATTCGTAGGATCGACACAGCGAACGCTGGCGGGGCACGGTCAGGTGGACTTCATTCGATGTTCCCGTACGTAGAAACCCGGACCCGCCTACGGCGAACTCTCTTGCGTTCGACTTTGGAGGTCTCTAGGATAGCCAGCAATACTCAAGGAGGCACCGGACAGTCTGGCGGTTGTCCCCTTGCCTGCCCGTCCGGGAGACGAGAGAGACGCTGAGAGGCGTGCTCTCTTTTTTCATGCCGGGGTCGCATCCGGCGTCCCTGTGCACGGTCACACCTGGAATCGAAAAGGAGGAACACGACGATGAAGACACCACGTGCCATTGCAGTCCTGCTCGTCTGCACTTGCGGATCGATCGCATCTGCAAACGTCTACGATGGCTTCGAGGACGGGGATTACACGAACAATCCCACCTGGACTGTGGTTCCTATTCCTGACGTGACTGGCGCAGCGGAGGTGGTTGCGGACCCAGTTCGCCCAGGCAACCTTGTGCTGGCCGGGTACGGTCAGGAGTCGCGCCACTATGGCCTCACGACGTGGGTGGCCATGCCATGGACGTCGTTTGACATGTCGATGGACATCCTGACGCTTGCCAACGACTTCAACCCGAAGATCGTCGTGCGGCGCAACCCTCCTGAACCCAGCAATCCTGATTACATCGTGGATGTCCAGGTCAGACGAGAACCGACCGCATCCTTCAGCCAGCTTCGAATTGTCGAGTATGCAGAGGACCACCCCGCGCACCTGGACCACCGCGTTGACTTCGATGCGGACCCCATGGGTGATTGGTGGCGTGTGCACGCTTGGTACGACGACACTGACAACCAGATCAAGGTGGAGATCCGAAGGGTTGTGGACGACTCGCTCGTGCTCAGCCACAGTCTAACGCCCGCCGCAGATCTTTCACTCGAACCCCCCATCGAGGCACTGGACGTTGGTTTCGAGAAGACGTCGTGGTCGTACATGGACAACGTGACTCTCGTTCCAGAGCCGTCATCGATCGTGTTCGTGGGCCTGGGATGCGCTGCGATCAGGAAACGGCGGCCTTGACCGCGCGGATAGTGCGCGGATTGCTTTTGCCAGTTGCTCGAAGCGAGGCGACGCGTTTGCCGGGCAGTCAGCCTCCGGTGAGCCGCGCAATCGTCCTGCAAAATCCGGCCCGGGCTGCCCGCTTGGCGCAAATCGATCTCTGCTTGGCCTGTCAATTCCAGGGCCACCGCGCCCCGCATTGGGTTCCCGGTGCTCGTGCAGACGCCGGGGAGGGAGTTTGTGACCGCGGTCGACGGGCTGGGTCTGCGCTGCGCCATCGGTCCCATCACGCCATGATCGTTGCCGATGCCCCCTACGGGGCCGTGAACACCTGCTGGAATTCCCCGACGTCATTGGGGCCCACGTCGGTATCTGCTTCGTAATTATCGCCCTGGCATCGGACCGATAGGTTCACGTTCGACTTGGACAGGCAGTCTGCGAGCGTTGCGGATGTTCCCCGTATCAACGTCACTGTTCCCGCCTTGGTCTTCGGGCTTCGGCAACTCCGGGGCAGCCGCATTCGGATCGCCGGTCTGCGATCACGAACTGGGCCCGCCGAGTGCCCGCCCACGTTACGCAGCGATTGGCGGGACACGTCAGCATCACCACGACGATGCAGTTCTACGTGAGCGTTCTCGACGATGACATGGACGTCGCCAGACGGGCCATTGAGGACACGATAGCGCACACAAGAAGTGCGCGGGACGCAGTTAGGACGCAGTGAGGCCTTTTTCCACCCCCTCCGGTGGCTCCGCACGCCAGGCAAACACTGTCGTAACTCCCTGAGCGAATTCGAGTTAGCCGATTGGGCGAGGCGGGAATCGAACCCGCACGGGGGGAACCCCCCAGGGGATTTTAAGTCCCCAGCGTCTGCCATTCCGCCACTCGCCCGAGCGTCATCATACGATACCGGAGGCAACCGTCTGACCGCAACCGGAACCGGATCGTGCTACGGATTATCGGTGTCCGGAACGGGTGCCTTGTTGCGAATGCCGTGCGGGTACAGGCGGGCCAGACGTTGGAGCGTCGTTTCGGGATCGGCCGATCCGCTCAGCAGGGTGGTGACGGCCTCCAGCAGCGCCGCGACCGTCTCGGGCGGTTCGTCCAGCAGCTCGATGCGGTAATCTCGCACGCCGGCACTGCGCAACTCGGAGTACATCCCCACACACGTGTGCGCGAACGCGCTGAAGACCGTACTCCGGCCGTGCGCGTCGATCCGAACGGGATGGTCCACGTTTTTGCGGTCCCGCAGGTGAATCTCGTGCTGCATGCACGGGCGGCTGCACGCGGTGCAGTCGGAAGCGTGCGACAACCGCGCGGCGGCCACACAATGGGCCGTGTGGAACAGGGGCACGTGCTGGCAGAGCACGGGCTCGACCGTTTGGGCGGGAAGGAATTCGAGGGCGGCCGGCAGGTCTGCCGGCGGCACGTCGAAAGCCGGTGTCCAGCGCGTCACGCCCCACGAGAGCAGAGCCGAGGCACCCAGCTCGTTCGCAGCGTTCAGCGACGCGTCGGCCACAAGCGAGATCCGATCCGCATGCTCTCGGAACCGCGCAAGGCACGCGAGGTTCCGGACCAGGACGGCGTCCGGCGCGGCATCGAGCAGCGCGGCAACGACTGCCTCCTCGCCCGGCATGAGCACCCGCGGCGTCGCCACGCCGATTGCGAGGCCGGCCTGCCGCGCGGCACGGAGGTCATCCGCGGAGATGCCCCCCGGGATGTCTATGTAGACGGTCGCCACGGAAACACCCGTGCGGACCACCGTTTCCGTCACCGCGGCGAACTGCCCCGCGTCCCGAACGAGCACGTGCAGGCGCGGCCCGCCGGCCGCCGACCGCCGGCCCGCGATCTGCGAGCGAAGCGACTCCAGCGCTGCGGGGTCCGCCACGGCGTGTCGTGCAGCCGCCCGGCGAGCTTCGAGCAACTGGCCCACCGCCCGCCGGCGGAGCTCGTTCAACGTGCTCTTGGGCACCATGACCGGAAGAACATCCGTGCGTCCCTCCGGGCCTTCCAACGTCACGTCGGCCAGCGTGAATGGGGTATCACCGAGCCGGCCCAGTTGCGCGGCAATCAGATCGCGCGTCAGTGGATGCCGTGAGGCCGGCTCCGGGGCTCGATCCGTTGTCACGCGGGATACATGTCCATCCTGATCGGCGAACTCAACGCACAGTCTTCCTTCCGCGTCAGGAAATGCCCGGGCAGTGAGCGGGCGGCGGCGGACGATGACATCCCGGGCGTACGTCTGCTCCAGGCGGCGGCGGGTGGCCGGATCATCCGTTTTCCAGACCTGCGCCCCGAGGCCCACGGACGCAACATCCACGTCGTCGCGCCCAAACTCCAGTTCCACTACCACGCCGCCACCCGATGTGGCGGCCGGCACCGTCCGGACGGCGTACACCCGACCACCCGCTTCCGGCTCGTCCGGGCGGCCCTGATCGAACACCAGTCCGTCGCCGGGCTTCACTGCCGCGATGTCGGGCCCGTGCGTTTTCTCTTCGAGAGCAACCCGCAGGCCGGTGCGTGTTCGCCCGACCACAGAGCCCAACCGCACGCCGCGGCTCTTGGGGAACCGGCCATGGACCAGTGCGTCATGATGGGGGCCGTCGAGATACCCGTGGCAGAACCCGCGTGAGAAGCACTGGGCCAAGTCCGATTCCTGCTGCGCGCCGGGCGAGAAGTGCCGGCCGGCAACGGCGGCGTCGATGGCGTTCCGATAGAGGCCGGTCGCGGCGGCAACGTACGGTGCAGCCTTGAGCCGACCTTCGATTTTGAACGCCCGGACGCCGAGGGCAGTCAACTCGCGCACACGGTCCCAGGCAGCCAGATCGCGCGGGCTGAGCAGGTATTCGGCGTCGGGGGCATCGACGGGCTCGCCGTCGATGACGAGCTGGTAAGGGAGTCGGCACGCCTGGGCACACACTCCACGGTTGGCGCTGCGGCCAAAGAGAGTCTCGCTGGCCAGGCATTGTCCGCTGTAGGAAATGCACAGCGCGCCGTGGACGAACACCTCCAGTTCCAGCGTGGTCTCCCGGGCGATGGACTCGATCTGCCGGATGGAGAGCTCGCGAGCGAGAATCACTCGCTGCACGCCCAGTTCCGCGAGCAGGGTCAATCCGGCCGCGTGCGACTGCGTCATCTGGGTGGACGCGTGAACCGGCAGCGTGGGCGTCATCCGCCGGACCAGTTGAGCGATGCCCAGGTCCTGCACGATCACCGCATCAGCCCCGGCTTCGGCGACGGCCTCGACATACCGAGCCGCTCGGCCCAGCTCGCTGGAGAACACGAGCGTGTTCAACGTGATATAGGCGCGCACGTTGCGGCTGTGGAGGAAATCGATGGTCGCGGGCAGGCGAGCAAGTGGAACGTTTGCCGCGCGGCGCCGCGCGTTGAAATCGTCCGCGCCGAAGTACACCGCGTCGGCCCCGTTGGCCACGGCGGCGCGGAGTGCGGTCTCGTCGCCGGCGGGGGCGAGCAGTTCGGGAGACCTTGCGTTGGCAGCGGGTCCGGCCATGATCGCAGCCATTAGACGCGAAATCACAGAGACCGGGAAGGGTGTCCCGCGTGCCGCACGGGTGGGGACTGACGCGGCGATGGCCGCTATAATGTCTGCTTCCGGCAGCCCGGTTTGGATTCCAGGTTCAGGTCGTTTCAGCGCGCAGGAGAAACCATGTCCAGCCCAAAAACATCGACAGACACGAACAAACGAGTGGTGCATGCTCCCCGCGGGTCGCAGCGCACCTGCCAGACCTGGCAGGCCGAGGCGGCCATGCGGATGCTGATGAATAACCTCGACCCGGAGGTTGCCGAGAAGCCGGACCAGTTGATCGTGTACGGCGGCAGTGGCCGGGCGGCGAGAAGCTGGCCGGATTTCGACCGCATCGTGGCGGCGTTGAAGGCGCTGGGGCCGGACGAGACGCTGCTTGTCCAGTCCGGCCGGGCGGTGGGTGTGGCCACCACGCACGCGGACGCCCCGCGCGTGCTGATCGCGAACTCGCTGCTGGTGCCGCATTGGGCCACCTGGGACGAGTTTCGCCGGCTGGAGGGACTCGGCCTCACCATGTACGGCCAGATGACGGCCGGAAGCTGGATCTACATCGGCACGCAGGGGATTCTGCAGGGCACGTACGAGACGTTCGGTGCGGCGGCGCGGCAGCACTTCGGCGGATCGCTGAAGGGTCGGCTGGTGGTCACCGGAGGGCTCGGCGGCATGGGCGGAGCGCAGCCACTGGCCGGCACCATGAACGAGAGCACATGCCTGATCGCCGAAGTGGATCGGGCGCGGATCGAGAAGCGATTGCGCGACCGCTACCTGGATGAGGTTGCGGACTCGCTGGATGCGGCCATAGGACGGGCGCTGCAGGCGAAGGCGTCGGGCACGAGCGTCTCGATCGGCTGGTGCGGAAACCAAGCGGACCTGCTGGCGGAACTGATCCGGCGAAACGTGACGCCGGACCTGCTGACGGACCAGACCTCGGCGCACGACGCGCTGGACGGCTACGTGCCCAACGGCATGGCGTACGAAGCGGCGTTGGAACTGCGGCGTCGCGATCCCGATCGGTACGTGGCTCAGTCCATGCGGACCATGGCGGAGCACATGCGGTCGATGCTGGAATTGAAGCGGCGGGGGGCGGTGGCCTTCGATTACGGCAACAACATCCGCGGGCAGGCAAAGCTGGCCGGCGTGGAAGACGCGTTTGAGATCCGCGGGTTTGTGCCGCTGTACATCCGGCCGCTGTTCTGCGAGGGGCAGGGGCCGTTCCGGTGGTGTGCTCTGTCGGGCGATCCGGCGGACATCGCGCGGACGGACCGGGCGGTGCTGGAGACGTTCCCGGAGAACGAGCATCTCTGCCGGTGGATTCGCCTGGCGGGTGAGCGCGTGGCGTTCCAAGGCCTGCCGTGCCGCATTTGCTGGCTGGGATACGGCGAGCGCGACAAGATGGGCCTGGTCTTCAACGACCTGGTTGCCCGCGGCGAGGTGAAGGCGCCCATCGTGATCGGGCGCGACCACCTGGACTGCGGATCGGTGGCGTCGCCCAACCGCGAGACGGAAGGGATGAAAGACGGCTCGGACGCGATCGCGGATTGGCCGATCCTCAACGCGCTGTTGAACACGGCGTGTGGAGCGAGCTGGGTGTCGGTGCATCACGGCGGCGGCGTGGGCATCGGCTACAGCCTTCACGCGGGGCAGGTGATCGTGGCGGACGGCACGCCGGAGGCCGCGGTGCGGCTGAAGCGCGTGCTCACCGCAGACCCGGCCACCGGCATCTTTCGCCACGTCGATGCGGGATACGAGAAGGCGGAGCAAGTCGCGCGGGAACGCGGCGTGAAGATTCCTACGCGATCGACGTGAGTCTCGGATCGTGCACGGGCGGGAAGAGAAGTTGAGAAAGGGAGCCAGCGTAGCATGGACGGCGTCGATGAAACACCCGTTATCATCGCTCTGGCTATCGCGATTCTTGCTCTGCCCATTCTTGTTGTCGTCCGCACGATTCGCACGGAGCGAAAGGGGCGGGCCGCCGCTGCCGACTTCCAGGGGACGACCTGCCACGTGTGCGGCGCGAATCACGGATCCCCGTACACGTTCTTTGAGTGGCGATTCTACGGTGTAGCCCCCATCGCATTCTACTCAATGCTCACGCCCCACCTGTCCGTGCTGTGTCCACCACATGCCCGCCATTTGTCACTTTCGTATTGCCGCAGCATCGGCCGTGTGGGATACTGGGGCTTCCCGGGTTTTCTGTTCGGCATGTGGTACGTTTTCAGGAACGCCTGGGCGTTGCGGGCGACGGGCGCGCTCACCTGGCGGCACGTGTGGGCGTGCTTTCTTTTCGGCGTCGTCCTTCCCTGGATTTACCTGACTGTGTTCATATGTGCTTTCATCGGTCTTCTGCTGGTGTGTGTCCACTTGTATGAGTAGACCCTTGCTGTGGCCCATACTCTCTCGCAAATGATCGTTTGCCCGGAACGGAGCGACCAAAGCAGTAGAGGAATTCGAGACGTTTGCGGACAGGGAGCTTCGCGTGCTCATCATTGAAAACATCGGGGAGTTGGTGGTCTATCCGCCGGGGCCGACGCCGGGGCGGCAGATGGGGAACGTGTCGCGGCTCGAGCGGGCGAGTCTGCTGATCCAGGGGCAGGCGATCGCCAAGTTCGGGCGGAAAGGGGAAGTGTCGGCCCCGCCCGGATGCACTGTGCTGGATGCCGCAGGCGGATGCGTCGTGCCGGGTTTGGTGGACTGCCACACGCACGCGGTGTTCGCCGGCAGTCGCGAAAAGGAGTTCGTCCAGCGGATCGAAGGCCGGAGCTACCTGGAGATTGCCGAATCGGGCGGCGGCATTCGCTCGACGATGCGGGCGGTGCGCGAGGCGAGCGAGGAGGACCTTGTCCGGCTGGCCCTGCCTCGCCTGCGTCGGATGCTGGAGAGCGGCACGACGACGGCGGAGGTTAAAAGCGGCTACGGCCTGACCGTCGACGATGAGCTGAAGATGCTGCGGGCCATCAAGCGGCTCAACACGCTGCAGCCGATCGAGTTGGTGGCGACGTACCTGGCGGCCCACACGGTGCCGCCGGAGTTCGAGGGGCGGGCGGACGCATACCTGGACACGATGCTGGCGGACGAGGTGTTCGAGCGGATTGCCGAGGAGGGGCTGGCCGAGTTCTGCGACGTGTTCTGCGAGCGCAGCGCGTTTGGCGTGGAGCAATCGCGGCGGGTGCTGGAGGCCGCGGTGCGGCATGGTTTGCGGCCGCGGGTGCATGCGGACCAGATCACGCAAATGGGGGCCTCGCAGTTGGCGGCCGAGCTGCAGGCGGTGTCGGCGGACCACCTGGAGACGATCGACGATGCGGGGATCGCGGCGCTGAAGGCGGCGGGGACGATCGGCGTTCTGCTGCCCGCGTGCTCGTTCTTTTTGGGCGTGAGGCAGGCGCCCGCGCGGCGGCTGATCGAGGCGAACCTGCCGGTGGCCGTCGCGACGGACGTGAATCCGGGTTCGTCCATGGTGGAATCGCTCGCGTTGACGCTGAGCGTCGCCTGCACGCAACTGCGGCTGACACCGGCGGAGGCGCTGGTGGCGGCCACGGCCAACGCTGCCGCCGCGCTGGACCGCCACGCGTATCTTGGCGCCATCGCGCCGAACATGCAGGCCGACCTGCTGGTGCTGGACGTGCCGAACCTGGAGCAGTGGCTGTACCACATCGGCCGGCCGTGCGTGCGAACGGTCATCAAGCGCGGGCGCGTGGTTGGGGAAAGTGAGCAGACAGTGCTTGAGTGACAGTCTGTTGCGGGGTCCGCCTCGCGGACGGCTTGTTTGAGTCTGCGGTCTCCTGTTTCTTCTCTCCAGCGGGTGGTCCGTCGGACGCTCGAGCCTCCCCTACCCCCCATACCCCATTCCCAACGGGGTTGGGCGTGCGAGGCTCGCGTTGTGATTCGGGGCGGGGCGTTCTGTTGCGGGTCGGCTTTCGGAGAAGACACCTGATCCGCGATGTTGCGATCAGAGAAGATCCCTGACCTCGACCGTTCCCCCCGACAATTCCCGCCTCGATGGCATCTCTCTCGCCCGCGGGGCAGACGAGGCTTCGAGTGTGCGGAGGCGAGGGCTGCGGGGATCGCGTAGGGGGAATCCCCCAGTTGCCTTGTCGGGCAGGCCGGGGTTTCGACTTTGTACGTACGGCGTCTTATGCTACACTTCGGGAGAACGGTTTGTCGCTGGCCGGACGGGGATGGGCGGTTGGGCGGGTGATCGGGACAAAGAGAACGGGAAGGACCGTCGGCCGGACGCAGCCGGGAACGTTGGTGACATATGATGGCACTCACACTGAAAACGGTTGACTGTCCCGAATGCCGTGAATGCCGTCGAATGCCGGAATGCCGTCCCTTTCTCTTGATGTCGCGTGCAGGCAACATCATGTCAGGAGGGCACGCTCTGCGCAAGTGCTGCAACTATCTTGAATAAAATGAGTTACGAAAGATGCCGCCTGAAGTAGATGCCGTTTGTGACTGTCCCCGGTATAGCGGTATCTCGCGCGGAATATGAGCGATGGCCCGCTGGTCTCGCCCGAGTGTATGGACGCCGCTCGTTCGGATGTAGCTTGATCGCTGTGTATGTCGGTTGGGGAGTGTGATCAAATGCCTAAGTGCGACGAGAGGACTGAGTTCCTGAGGGAATACCTGAGTGTCTTCGTGAGTCCTCCAGCCGATGACCTCAGCCATTTGGGAAGGCTAGAGGCATTGCTCGAGCGGTTTCTTGGGTTGGACGCACCAACTTGGCGCGGAGAATGGCCCAGTTTGATCCGCGCGCGAATTCGTAGAGCTCGGCGAGAATACGATGACGCTTTGGGGATATTGCGCGGAGTCTTACGCAGGGAAAAGGGTAACCCCTACGCTCTCCTGTTGGCGGGTACAATTCACGCGCGCAAGGGCA
>JAFGJQ010000497.1 GCA_016929015.1 Phycisphaerae bacterium
GACACCGCTCCCGGTCCCGACAGCCGCTCCAGCAACGCCGCGCGCAGCAACGGCAACAGAATCTCGTGATGCCCGATCACCTCGTGCCCGCGCCCGTGAGTGACAGGCCGCGTCACCACGTTCACCTTCGGCCGGTAGTGACGCAGCATGTCGAAGTTCGCCGTGGTCATGGCGTCCAGGTTCGCACCCAGGTTGCGGGCGACGGACACCGCCTTCAAAAACACCTCCGGCATAACCACCGCCGACCCCACGTTCAGCCACACCCCGCCCGCACCGTCCGGGCGAACCGCCCCCAGGTCCCCCACCACGCTGCAAATCAGCCGGAAATCGCGCAGCGACGCCGCACCGATCCGCGCGCCGTCCATCGCGCCGGACGCATGCACGGTGTCGGTCCCCAGGGCCACGTGCAACGTCGCGGGGATGGATGCCTGATACGCCGCGGCCAACACGCTGTGGGCCAACCCCGGCGGGTTCGCCTCCACAAGCAGCCCCCCCACCGCCTCGCCGAAGCCGATCTGCCGCTCGTCCGCCCGGGCGGCCGCGCGCGCGAAGAATTCCAGCGTTTCGGACACCATGCCGAACGAGCCATCCCGAATGGTGTCGGCCACCTCCTCGCTGGTGGCGCCGATCGTGGCCAGTTCCATGTCGTGAATGGCAAACGCCCCATTACACGCAACAGCGGAGACAATACCCCGCCGAATCAGGTCGACCACGATCGGAGTGCAGCCGACCTTCACGACGTGCGCCCCCATGGCCAGCACCACCGGCCGGCCATCGCGAACAGCCGCGACAATCGCGTCCACGGTCGCCCGAAACTCGCGGACGCCCAGCACGTCCGGGAGCGAAGCGAGCAAGTCCGCCGCCGACGCGCCCGGCTCGGGCAGGCCGGCAAGGGCGGCCGTGGAGACCTTGTGCGGCCGACGGTCGACAGAGTACGTCCGCAGCCGCGACAGATCAGCGGGTTGGTATCGGGGTCGGTTCATGAACGCCGCGCCTCGTCTGCACCGCCCGGTCCAGGGCGGCCGTGAGGATTCTATCATCATTCGGCCGGAAGTCGATTTCGATCCGCACGGCAAGGACGGGAAGCTCCCCGCGTGCGTCCAGGGCGCCCAGTTTCACGGCGTCCTTCTCCGTGGTGAGCAGCGCGGCCGCCCCGACCCGTTGGGCTGCATCCTGCAGGGCGGCCAGATCACGCTCACTATAGTGATGATGATCCGAAAACCATTGAACGCCGGCGATGTCGATGCCCAGTGACGCAACCGTCTGCCGGAACGAGCCGGGATTGCCGATGGCCGCGAAGCAGTAAGACGGCCCGAGGTCGGCCGGTGACAGCGGCGACTCCGCTCCGTCGAGCCGAACGAGCCCCGTGGGCCGATGCACCGCCCGGACGCGCGGCACGCCTGACGCAGACGCATCGAGCGCGGATTCCAGACACTGCAGGGCGGGGGCGTCCACTTGGTCCGCCCGTGAGATGACGATCAGTGAAGCCCGCCGCAAACCGGAGAGCGGTTCGCGCAGCAGCCCGCGCGGCAACACGTACCCATAACCAAACGGACAGGTGGCGTCCACGACCACGATGTCTAGGTCTCGCCCGATCCGTCGATGCTGAAAGCCGTCGTCCAGCACAATGACGTTCGTCCCGCGCTCCGACACGGCCCGGCGGGCGCCCGCCACCCGGTCCGGATCGGCCACGCACGGCACGTCGGGCAGGCGGCGGCGCAGCATCAGCAGTTCATCCGCCTGTCCGCCCGGCCCGGCACGGTATCCGCGACTGACCACCGCCGGCCGCAGCCCGGCCGACAGCAGGCGACGGCACACGTCAATCACCAGCGGCGTCTTGCCCGTGCCGCCGGTTGTGATGTTGCCCACGCTGACGACAGGCACGCCAACCCGCGCCACGCGTGAGCCGCCTCGGTCGTACCACCGATTTCGCAGCCGCATCGCCAAGGCATACAGCCCGGACGCCGGCCGAAGAACGCCACACGCCAGCCGGCCCGGCGGCCCGGCCTGGCCGGCGATCAGACGCTGATATCGGGAGGGTAGATCCATGTCCGTCCCGCGTCTCCGCGCTCACCGGCGAAGCACGGCGGCCGCGCACGTCACACCGGTCTGTGTCTCCACGTCGACGGCCTGGTGGTATCGAAGCACTTCCACACGAGCGTCCGGCAGCGCCGTCAGCAGGGCAAAAATGCACCCGACGCTGCAAACCTTCGTCGGGTTGTTGTCGTCCGCAAAAGCCGCACAGAAGCCCGCCGCGTCGTTCTCGCCCACCCGCGACATCACCTCCTCATCCCGCCGCCGGACCGCGTCCAGCACCGGCGGTTCCAGCGGCTCCTCATCCCCAAACGGCTCGCCCACGTGGCTGAGGTCCGCACCCGCGATGATCAGGGTGTCTTTCCCGTCCTCGTCCACGCATTCGCGCAGCGCCCGCGCCACGTCCGCCACGCCCACCGTCGCCGGTTCGCCCGCAAATGCATCCGGCGCCACCGTGGGGTCGGTACACAAAATGGGCACCAACTCAAACCGGTTCGCCCCGAACAAGTGCTGACACCACGTCACCTGCAGCTCGACGGAATGCTCCCACACGTGGTCCAACTCAAACCGCCGCAGGTCGCCGCAGCGCTCCTCCAGACGCTGGATGAACGGCACATCCGTCCGCGTCTTGCCCAGGGCCGTCTCGAAGTCCAGGGCCGAAAGGACCGGGGCGGCCGTCCGCGGCGTGTGGTTCGTCCCGATCACCACGATCCGCTCCGGCGGCGTCCGGCGGGCCACGGCCGCATACGCCGCCGCGTAGCAGGGCCGACCCCGCGGATAATCCAGGTGCGGAGCGATGAGCCCGACCACCCCGTCGTCACCGGGCACGCCGGGGGCTTCGGCGAGAATCTCATCCAGAAACCGCGACAACGCCTGTGCGTCGGCGACCTCGCCTCGATCAAGCTGCGGACGCGTGCCGACCGATCGGAAGTGTTCGAGATACGCCTGGTAGTGCGCTTCAAAGTCCGGACCTTCCAGCAACAGGCTCTCGTTGAGCTGGTCCACCAGGTTCTCGATCACGCCGGTATCGACGGACTGGTGCGTCATCGCCTGGAACTCGGACCGGATTTCCTCGACGGTCCGCTGCCCGTCCATCAGGCTCATCAAGCACAACGCACCGTGGCTGACGTGGACAACGCCGGGGGCCAGGCCCGACCGGTCGAACAGCGTGATCATGCCGTCCGGCGTATCGTTGGTCCGGATGGTATCGATGCTGGCCCGCAACCTCGGCCTGTCCACGCAAGCGCTCATAACGGCCTTTTGTATCCGAAACAGGCGAGCTTGTCAGCGCCAAAAGCGTTCCCCCGGGTTGCCATGCCCCTTCGCTTCAGCCTCGGGCATGTCCGAAGCCCGGCACGCAACGTAGCACCACGCCATCCCCGATCCGCCTTCGGCGGAAACGCGCATGCCACCCACGCTTCGTATCTCCACACCTCCCGTCCGCCGCTTCATCGCTTGACACCGCAGTAGCACTTCGCATCCCAACCCGCTATGCTCCGCACGGTGCGTCTTTCCAACAGGAGGTGCAGGCCCATGAAAACCGCAAGTGTATACGTGTCGACGATTCTGATCGGCCTGGCGTCCGGACTTGTCGCCCAGGGCGAAACACCGCAGGCGCCGGCCGTATACATCATCCCGCGGCCGGTTCATCTGGAAGCTCGGCCGGGGTCGTTTACGCTCACCCAGGAGATGCCCATCGCGGTTGAGAAGGGGCTCACCGACGGGCTGCGCGTGGGCCGGTACCTGGCGGATGCGATTGGCCGGAGCACGGGGCTGACGTGGAAGGTCATCGAGTTGGGCTCGGGCAACCCAGTGCCGGCCGGTGTTCTGCTGACCACCCAGGCGGCCCGGCCGGAGTTGGGCAACGAAGGGTACGTGCTGGAGGTCACCCCGGCTGGCATCGTGCTGCGGGCGACGGGCGCGAAAGGGCTGTTCCGAGGCGTGCAGACGGTGCTCCAACTGCTGCCGCCGGCCGTACTGGCCCAATCGAAAGCCGACGGCGCCGCGCCGCCGTGGGCCGTTCCGTGCGTGCGGATCGAGGACAAGCCGCGGTTCGGATGGCGCGGTCTGATGGTGGACACCAGCCGGCATTTCTTCACGAAGCAGGAGCTGCTCGACTTCATCGACGTGATGGCGCTGCACAAGATGAGCACGCTGCACTGGCACATCAACGACGACCAGGGCTGGCGGCTGGAGATTCGCAAGTATCCCAAGCTCACGGAGATCGGCGCCTGGCGCGACGGAATCGGCTTTGACCTGGACCCCAAGTGCAGCACGGCCTATGACGAGAAGGGGCGGTACGGCGGGTTCTACACCCAGGCCGACGTGAAGGAGATCGTGCAATACGCGGCCGACCGGTTCATTACGGTGGTGCCGGAGATCGAGATGCCGGGGCACTGCGTGGCGTCTTTGCAGGCGTACCCGGAACTGGCCTGTGACGACCCGCCGAGCACGGCGGAAGGCCAGGGGGAGCGGCCGCCCAAGGTGGCGTACTGTCCCGGCAAGGAGAGCACGTTCCAGATCCTACAGGACATTCTGGACGAAGTGATTCCGCTGTTCCCCAGTGAAATCGTGCACATCGGCGGCGACGAGTGCAACAAGGACGCCTGGCGAGTCTGCCCGCACTGCCAGGCCCGGATGAAAGCGGAGAACCTCAAGAACGAGGAGGAGCTGCAAAGCTACTTCATCCGCCGCATCGAGAAGCACCTCAACGCCAAGGGCAGGCGGCTGATGGGCTGGAGCGAGATCCGGCAGGGCGGCATTGCGCCGAACGCGATGCTGATGGACTGGATCGGCGGCGGCCTGGAATCCGCCCGCTCCGGCCACGACGTGGTCATGTCGCCGACCACGCACTGCTACCTGGACTATCACCAGGCGCTGCACGGCGAGTTCCGGCTGGTCGGACCGTATCTGCCGCTGCACAAGGTGTACACCTTTGAGCCGATCCCCGCCGGGCTGGAGCCCCAGTTCACGAAGCACATTCTCGGCGTGCAGGGGAACCTGTGGGCGGAGAGCATCGCGAACTATCCGCGGCTGCAATACCAGGCATACCCGCGGGCGTGCGCCATCGCGGAGATCGGCTGGAGCCCGGCGGAGGGGCGGGATTGGATGGACTTCCAGTCACGCTTGCAGGCCCATGCGGCCCGGCTCACCGCCCGCGGTGTGAACTACCGCCCGCTGGATACGGTGATGCCCGTCGGCACCTGGAAGCCGGACCAGATGTCCGAGCAGTTCAAGGTTTTGGAGTGGGACGTCACGCCGTTCGTCCGCGAGGCACGCAAGTACGCCTTCGAATTCATCTTCGAGGAGGGCGCCTGCCGGCTGGACATCGAGTGGGCTGCCCTGTTTGAAAATGACAAGGAGATCAGCCGAGACGCGCATCCGGGAACGGCCACTCGCGGCCCCAGAGACATCGAGTACGTGTTGACGCTGGAGAAGCACGACCCCGATGCCAAGTACATTTTGCGGGCCAGCGTGCGCAGCGACGGCGGCACGGACTCGCGAGGGACCGTCTGGATGCGGTGACGCCGCTGTTCCGACGCCGAGCGGGCCGTCACGCCCGCGACTGCCGTTCAACCGATTGGCGGTGGGCCTCCCGGGCCATCTGGACCGCCGTTTCCCGCTGCAGTTCGCGGATCGTGCGTTGGGCGGCTCGGTAGAGGACGCGAATAGGCAGCACAGAAAGGGACACTCCCAGCAGAAGCAGGGCGAGCCACATCACGCAAGCGAGGTCTCCCTGTCCGCTGAGTTTGAGCGTCGAATGCGCAAGCCAGAGAACGGAGATGGGGAACCCGAACCCGATCGTGAGGATCAGCGCCGCATACCCGAAGTACCGCAGAAGGGCCCGGAACCAGCCCGGACGGTATTGGCATTCATGCCCAAACGCACTTGCTCCGGCGAACAGGCACAGCGCACCGAAGGCACCGAGTGCCGACGAGGCGGCGCCGGATACCAGCAACAGCAGCGTGGCACCGGCGAGCATGAGCAGCCCCACAAACGCCATGGTCGGCGCCGTTTCGAGCCGCCGCATCGCGCGCTGAATCGCCTCTGCCGGGATGATGAGAAGTTCGATGGGGTTGAGGTGCCCGCATTCCGGGCAGCGCTTCGGATCACCGGCCAGGCCGCGGAGGTTGTAGCCGCACGCGGCGCAGTAGAAGTCCGCTTCGCCGGCGATGAGGCGCGGGTCTGTTGGATCGGGGATGCTCATGTTTCCGTGTCCCCTTGTGAAACCGGCTGGCCCTGTGGGACCGGCTTTCTCGGCACGGCGAGTCGCCTGCGGAGACCTGCCGGTCGCGCGTTGGGCCGGGGCTCACTCTACGCGCTCCGGCCCTACCAGGTCGTCGTATGTCTCCCGCCGGCGGATCAGGCGGGCGGAGTGGCCGTCGATCAGCACCTCCGGCGACCGCGGGCGGGAGTTGTACTGGCTGCTCATGACGAACCCGTACGCTCCGGCCGAGAAGACGGCCAGCAGATCGCCCCGCTTCAGCGGCGGCAGCCACCGGCCCTTGGCCAGGAAATCGCTGCTCTCGCAGACCGGGCCGACCACGTCGACCAGCTCGGTGTCCGCCAGGTGCAGGTCGCACCGGCGGGCCTCGGGCACGAACCCGTCGCCCGGCACCACGGGCCAGGCGAAGTGCCGGGCCCCATACAGCGCGGGGCGGACCAATTCCGTCAGGGCGACGTCCGTGATGACGTACCGCTTGGCCCCGGACTGCTTTGTGTACAGCACGCGGCCCAGCAAAACCCCGGCATTGGCCGAGATGGTCCGACCGGGCTCCAGAATGACGGTCAGGCCGCGCCCGTGGAGCAGCGGGACGATCCTGGCCGCGTACTCGCTGGGGGAAGGGGCCTCGCCCGTCTCGTAGTCAGTCCCGAAGCCGCCGCCGATGTCCAGCGTATCCACCGCAAACCCGTCCTCCCGCAGGTGCCGGATGAGGGCCAGCGTTTTCTCGATGGCCTCCACATACGGCTCCACGGTGTTGACCGGCGAGCCGATGTGCAGGTGCAGGGCGGACATTTTTACGCGGGCATCCCGGCCATACCGGTCAAAGACGTTGCGGGCTCGGACCAGGTCCACGCCGAACTTCGTCTCCTGCTTGCCGGTAGTGGTATAAACGTGGGTCTTGGGGTCCACGTCCGGGTTGATCCGCAGCGCGGCCCGGACCGGGCGGTCCATCTCCGCGGTAATCCGGATGAGATTCTCCAACTCCTGCTCCGACTCGACGTTGAACCAGCCGATGCCGGCCTGGATGCCCTGTCGAATCTCCGCGTCCGTCTTGCCGACCCCGGCAAAGACGATCTTGGACGCGTCGGCGCCGGCCTCCAGCGCCCGCGTCAGCTCGCCCCCGCTGACCACGTCAAATGAGGCCCCGCGCTCTCGTAGCAGCCGGAGAATGTGCAGGTTCTGGCAGCTCTTGACGGAGTAGCAAATGATGGGCTTCAGCTCGGCGAAGGCCGACGCAACGGCGTCATAGCGATCGCGCAGCGTCGCGGCGGAGTAGACGTACACCGGCGTGCCGAACCGGTCCGCCGCCTGGGGCAGCGGGACCCCTTCGCAATGCAGTATCCCGTTGACAAATCGAAACGCGTCCATGCTTCGCATCATACGGCCGGTATGCCCGGTTGAACAGATTCGCACCCGCCTCTTGGCGTGGACCGGGGGCCGCCCGTACCATGACGGGCATGCCCGACAACGACGATCTGATTCCCGATCTGCGGATCGCGAACGGCCGCGTGCGGCCGGACGCGGAATATGACGTTCTGCTGTTCACGGACGGGGCCTGCACGGGCAACCCGGGCCCCGGCGGCTGGGCGTGCATATTGCGGCACGTCAAGACGGGCTCGGAGCGGAAGCTTTCCGGCGGTGAGGGTCAGACGACGAACAACCGTATGGAGCTTCAGGCCGTCATCGAGGGCTTGCAGACGCTCAAGCGCAAGTGCAAGGTGAAGGTGGTGACCGACAGCCAGTACGTGCAGCTCGGCATCACGCAGTGGGTTTCCAAGTGGATCCGCAACAACTGGCGCAAGGGGTCCAAGGCCACGTCCGAACCCGTCAAGAACGCGGAGTACTGGAAAACGCTGGTGGACCTGTGCCGCCGGCATGACGTGACGTTTCAGCACGTCCGCGGCCACGCGGGCCATCCGGAAAACGAGGAGTGTGACCGCATGGCCGTCGCGGAGACAGAACGCTTCCGGCGGTAACGTTCCTCGTCGCCGTTGGTCGGATGGAATCCCCGTTTCCACCGAAGGCGGATCGGGCAAGGTGAGGTTCCGTCCCCGCGCTGCGTTATTGCGTTTCGGCCGGGTGCCCGTAGGCTTTGGCCTCGGGCATGTAATGCTCCCGCCCGCCCCGGGTCGCGAAGCCTGCCCGCCGTGGCGGGTCCCTTGGCTCGCGGACGCAGCCCGCGCCGCTTGCGTTTCTGCGTTTCTGCGGTTTTGTGTTTCTGCGCCTCTGCGTTTCTCCCGTCCTATCCGTCCGATTCCCCAGGCCCGTTCACGGGCCTTCCCCGCCGAAGGCGGGCCCGCAGGCCGGCCGTTCACGACCGGTCGATCGCGTACCCCAACCTCCTCCCCCTCCGCCCCATCCCCCCATCAGGGCCGTAGGCCCGCCCGAGACCAGCCCGCCGTTTCAACGGCGGGTCCGCCCCGCCCCAACCCAACCCGCCGGTCCTGTAGGGACCGGCTGAATCTGTGCTGAAGTTCATGAGCAGTGCCCGTCCCCGCGTGCCAATGCGCTTGAGCAGTGCCCGTCCCCCGCGCCACTGCTCTCGCGCAATGCCCATTCTCCACCCCTCCGCTCCAGGCCCGTTCACGGGCCTTCCCCGCCGCAGGCGGGCTTCAGGCCGGCCGTTTACGACCGGTCGATCGATCGCCCCGCACACACCCCTCTTTTCCCCGCCCCCGCCCGTTTCAACGGGCTTTCGGCTCCCCGATCGTGTCGACGCCCGGCCGTGCGAGCCTCGCTCTGTCTGAATTCCTGTCCAAACAGGGCACGATGAGCCGGGCCTTGTGTCACCGCCCCTGGTGTCGGACCGGCTGTCCAGCGCCGCCTTCCTCAGCCTCGAAGAGGCGTAAGGGTGTTGCCAGTGGCGTGAGCCACTGGAAACTCGCGCCCCAGACGAACTGAGCCCCATCGGGGCGACAGACCACGGCACTCACAAACGCCCAACTCCGCCCGTCGAATCGACCCTGCTCGCCACCCCCGGCCTTCGCTCAGATGTCAATGTCAGATGTTCCGTTTCGCCCGGCTCATTCCGCCCCCAACGGAGGCGGCGGATCGTGGCCACGGGCGAAGCGCAGCGCAGCCCGTGGATCGCCGATCCCCCAAAACCCACCTGCCCCGGCAGGGGCAGAGGAACCAATCGCCCGCCCTCGGAGTTGTTCCGGCCGGGTTGCTCTCGGGTCGGCTTCAGCCGACCGGCCAGTGACCTCATCTTCAGATGGGGGTGGGCGGAACCTTCATCACTTCCGTTCTTCTTCCTCCTCCTCCTCGCGACGGCCAACCAGCCGCCACGTCCCGAATACTGGCAAGCCGGCCACCGCGGGAGCCCGCCCCGGCAATTGCAGCCGGGCTTAAGCCCGGTGTCGATAATGTGCGGCATTGCCACCGAGGGGAGGCTGTGGACTGTGGACTGTTGGGCAGAGGCATGGGCGGTTCTCCTGCACAGGGGCGCGGACTGCGCGCGGGGCCGTGTAGAGATGGAACATGGCAGGCGGATGGCGGAAAGCAAAAACGAGCAAATGTGAGAACAGGCACGGAGGGACGAAGGCACCCAGGGACGTAGGGAAGGACGCCGGCGTGTGCCGGCGATGATGCTCCAGGCCCGTTCACGGGCCTTCCCCGCCGCAGGCGGGCTTGAGATCCTATCTTCGCCGGCCGCTCCTTTGGGCCTGCCGTACGCGGTAAAGCCGCTCGGTGAAGCCGCCCGCGCGTTCGAACGCCGCGGCCTGGGCGGCAATCTGTCGATCCAGCAGCGCCATCGCGACTCCGATCAGCACGAGCGCAGCGTTGGCGGCCACGGCTTCGACGGAGTCGATGGACTGAATGGACTCCGGATGATTCGAGCGTCCATCGGGTCCAGAAGCCTGCCCGCCGCGGCGGGTCCATCTTGTCCATGTATTTCGCGGATATCCTTCACCCATTGCGCCACGTCGTCGGCGGTCGCGCAGCGTCGGGCCACGAGCGCCTGTCTCCTGGGATCGTCCGGAGCCCACAGCGAAAGGCTCCGCTGGCGCAGAAAGTCCTCATAGTCCAGGCGAAGCTCCTCCAGACTGGCCCTGGCCACGTTCGTCAGCTTCAGTTCCGTCTTCTTCGAAGTCCCGCTCGCCACGCTGCCCTCTGCGATGTTCTGAACGCCCGATCGGGCCGCCTGCACCATCTGGTCGTGCGTCCGGCTTCGCCGGTCGACGAACCGATCGCAGAATCGCACGGTCACGTCGTAGACCAGTTGGGCCACCTGGAAGCTCTTCAGGTTCCGCTATCCGCCGTGCCTGGGGATCAGCGGCTCCGCTGCCGCCTTGGCATCCCCTGCATCCTGTGCATCACGTCGATCCGCGGTCATGACGCGTTTCCTGCCGGCCCCACCGGTATCAATGTCAGCAATGTCGCGTTCCCCCCCGTTTTTCCCCCCTACTGCGGGTCGGCTTTCGGAGAAGACGCCTGATCCCCGATGGTCAATCCCCGACAGTCCATCTCGCCATCTCCACCAATCGTGGCGATCACTCCGGTCGCAACTCAACGGCCAAGCACCCTCTGTAGTTCAGTGCGAGAACGAATGTGACTGCTTGCCCTTTCTGAACGGAGAATCTTTGTGCGCGCGGAATGAACTTCACGTCGCTTGCTATGACCTCGCTCTTGACCCACCCCTCTGTCCATGACTGTACGGAGACCACACGGCCGCTCAGTTTCCTTCTTTCTTGCCCGTCTCTAACGAACTCGACCACGCGAGAACGCCTGGGATGCCCTGTTGACTCCTGTTCAAGTTCTTCGAAGTATCGTATCGCTTCGTCGTACTGGCCCAGTTGGCACTCCGCGTAGCCGAGATTGAACAAGGTGCTGCACTGCCGTCTCGGGTGCTCCAGGACATAGAGACGCTCCAGCAGCGCCTTCCACCCAGTGAAATTCTCTGGGTAAAGTCCGTGATGAAGATGCGCGGCAAGTCGTAGACAAGGGACGTGATCAGGTGCCATCTCGAGGGATTCCTTCACGATCCTGTACGCGTGATCCTTGCTGTAAACGTCATCATGCTCGGCACCCGCGTATCTGGCCTCCAAATACGCAACAGTGGGGGCCTCTCGCAACTGCATCTCTTCAATCACCTGTTTCAGATTGCCGAACTCTGAGAGAAACCGCACTAGCTTGGCTTCCATTTCCTTAATCGAGGCAATGTCGTCATCGGCTACGTTGCCGTCCGCTTCGTCCAAGACCTGAAATGCCCGTGCAATATGCATGACAGCTGCAGGGCCAGTTGACGTACGAGCACGTTGATAGAGCATCCACGCCTCTGAATAGTACGGATAGGCGTTGGCAAACTCACCAGACCTGGCTGCGTGAAAGTAAGCTACGGCTCGCGTGAATAGTGCTGACGCGCGCTCGTCAGCCCCTGAGCTTTCCTCTTTCAGGGCCTGTTTAGCCAAGATCATCCCCAGTGTGTTGTTCAAGTTCTGTCGCGACTCCGTTCGAAAGTGAGTACGCGCGCGATCATCATCTATTACCGCGAGCGATTCAATCGCATAGTACTCCGCATCGCCAAATTGCTCCTGATCGGCGAGAAGAAGGGCAAAATGGTGCAGGATTGCGCTGTCGCGGATGCCTGCCTCAAGAGCCGCCTGGAACGTCGGCGTCACGAGCGTGAGATCCTGTGGCTCTGCACCACGCGGGCCGAGGCGGTGGATTAGCATATTGCGAACCGTTTTAACCTCGTTACTGTTGTGAGGGAGACACGCCTTTATGACAGCTGACACATCCGCGAGCCAATCGGCGGTCCCACCATAAACATGCGAGACAACCCGCTCTGCGACAAGTCGACTCCTCGCGCGAAAGCGAACGTCTCCCGCTCCGGAGACTTCCTCAACAGCGACCCCGCGCGTGGCCGGATCATACACTGACTCCATGAAGCGGTCATAGGAGCAGCCCAACGAACGCGCCAAGAGCTCAAGATCGAGCGGGATGTTGTACTGATAGAAGACACAGATGTAGCGATAGGCCTGCTTCGCCAAGGGTGATAGCTTCTCGTATTCGTCGCGAATGGCCTTGTTCAAGGGGGGGCGCGTTGGCTCAGCTAGCTGATACAAAGTCGTTGCAAAGGAGTTCTCGTAATCGCGATCGATTCGTGCTTGCCAAGCCGCGTCACTGTGACTGCTTACAAGGACTTCGAGCTGTCGGAGGTGTCGCACCAACGCAACTTGTTCTCCTGCTGCGGAATCAAGATCATCGCGAACGTTGATTTCTGCCTTCGCCGAAATGCGCTGCTCGCCTTGGGCTAGGACCCATTCGTTCTCGCGCGCAACAGCAAGGACAACGGCCGGGATTCCGCGCGAAGCCAAGTATTGAGGAAGCCGACGAACATCCTGAACATGGGCCGCCGCTTCATCAACTACGATCAACGTGGGCTGCCTTCCTCTCGCCTTCCCAGCAGCTGCGAGCCCCTCCTCAACCTGCCTTGAGAAACTGTCAATCACAACATAGTCAACCTGATCGTTCTCGGGATGCAGTAGTATCGTCGGGATACCCGATGCGCGATAGATGTCGTAGGCGGCAATGCGTGCGACGGTCGACTTGCCCGCCCCAGCAGGGCCCCTTATGACTACGATCGGCACCTCAGCTTCGTTGCCAGTGTCGAGGCACTGGCGGACGAGACGCTGGATTTCGTCACACACTGGGCGTACAAATGCCCATTCACGTGTGATGCCTATCCATGGATCGATCTTTCCTTCTAGGTAGTCCCGCCTCGCAGTGATCGAATTGGGTACACTATCCAACCCAATCTCATCATGGAGAACCTGGAATTCCCGCGAGTACATCTTGTAGTCAAGTTCACCGATCTCGATAGGTGTCCCTATCACCGTTATGGTGATACTCCTATGCGGTGGAGCAGCCACGCTTTCGCGAGGAATGGCAAGCATCGCATCTAGGAAGTCTTCGAAGGTACTGGCATAAGGCAGGACTTTGCGTTGGCGCAGCACTTGCTCCAAATCTGCGTCCCACTCCGGCATAAGTGCCCATCCCCATGGCAGGCGATCGCTGCCGACTTCGTCAGCGACTTCATCCAGTATGTCTCGCGCTATCAGATCGCAAAAGCTGTACCCCGCGTAGATTATGGTGCCGTCCTTCACAAAATCGTACACGAGACGGAACAGGCCGCCCCTGCGTCGCAGTTTGCGATTGTAGTCGCTACGGGTCAGGGCCATTCGAGAGTCTTCGGTCTGCCCGTTGACGCAGCCCATGAGCTTGAACAGCCGAACAAGTTCGACATAGTCCGATTGCCGTCGCGAGAAATCAGCAGAAAACACTGCCTCGCATCGCTGTTGTCGACCATTGCAGTTTCGGTAGGCAGTCTCGACAAGATCGTCGAAATTCGTTGTGAAGATTGCCTGCCATCGATTCAAGGGGAGCTTCTTGTGCGCCTCTGTTGGCTGCTTGTCAAGCTGCGCCCGGATGAAGTCCTCGACTTCCGTCCGGTCAATCCCTGGAGTATCCAGCACGCAGGTACACGCTTCGATGAAATCGTCTGTGTCCTTACTGACCTTGAATTCTTTCTTGACCAGATGCGCGAGGCTCTTTCCGGCTGGGATACCTGCACCCAGAGATGCCCCGGCACCCAAGAAGAGGACCGCCTTGCCCGATCGCGCCTTCCTGAACAATCTGGCCACCTGCGCATCCATGTTGTGCCTCCCGTTCAGTCAATCTCCATTTGAGCCATTGCGCTAAGCCTGCATCCGACCGTGATCCAATCAAAGGGATTCGCCGCACACGTCGAACTCCTGCCAGGAAATCGGCTTCGGCAAATGCCATTACTTATACTACAGCGCGGGGGACAGATTCTGCAAGGCGAACGATCGCGTCTACGCACGCTAGCATACTCTCCGGCGTTCGGTCCGCGCGAGGCGCGCCCTATTCATGACGGCGTGTGTCCCCGCTTCCCCTGCGATCGGTGCCCCTGGCGGACGCATCGCGGCTCAGTTTCGAATTTTACACGTTTCGTGGACAGGGGTTAAGAGAATTCAGTCACCACCTCGAAGTCAGCTGGGTTCCGACAGTCCAGGGTTGGGTGTAGTGGTTGGCGCTTGTAGGAACAACGAATCGGGCATCACTGACTTCGATTGGTTCGAGGCTCCAACAAACCTCCTACCGGAGCCAATGGGCACAGTGTCCCGCCGCGTCTCGATGTCCTCGTTCCTCTTCACCGTCGTGCGAGGTGCGCCCAGCCGCCCGAAGGGCGCGTCCCGGCGCACCGTGGCCGCCCATCCCCTTCCGGCCAGGCACAAACCGCCTGCCCAGAGTGTAGCAGAAGCCCTCGCAGGCACAAAGCCCAAACCCGACCCAGGAGTCAACCGAGGGCGTCCCCTTACGCACCGCCAACACCGCAGCCGACCCACGCCCCACGGCGACCCACCGCAAGGGATGGCCCCGTGCATCATCTCCGCAGCGTTCAATCGTCCCTTGCGGGACTGGGCTCTGGGTGGGCCGAGCGAAACCGGCCTTGAAAGACCGGTCTATCCTCGCGCCGACCCTGCGGCCGGAGGAAGCGCCTTCGAGTCCAAAGCCCGTTGAAACGGGCTGCCGTGGGGAGGGACAGAAGGGTGGTGTGCGCCGGGCACCTTAACCGGTCCTCGAAGGGCCGGCCTACGAATCCGCCTGCGGCGGGCAAGGCCCGTGAACGGGCCTGAACACAACGCGGGGGACTCGTTCTGTCCCACCGGGCCGAAACAAGACATGTGGCGCTGCAAGCCACGAGTGCCACATAGTAGCGCCCAGATGGGGCTTGGCCGGTCTATCCTCACCCCGGCCCTCGCGGTCTCCGCTTCCGCCGCGACCGAATCCCGCGCCTCAAGCAGTCGTCGCCGGTCACTGCTGGCGCCCTTCACTTCGTGCCTGCGTGCCTTCGTCCCTTCGTGCCTTCCTCCTGTTTTTGCTTTGGCCGCCGCCGGTGGCCTCGCCCCCCCGTTCGCTTCCCCCCCACTCAGCAGCGAACACCCAAAGCTTCCCAACTCCGCGCATCTTCCCCATTCCCCTTCGTGCCTCCGTGCCTACGTGCCTCCGTGCCTTGCTTCCCCGCTTCTTTTGACTTCTTGCCCGAGCATCTGCCCTCCAAACC
>JAFGJQ010000042.1 GCA_016929015.1 Phycisphaerae bacterium
CCGGCCGGCCCCGCGTATTGCGGACGACCCCGCCCTCGCGGCGCGACCGCTCCTCGCACGCGACGATGCCACAGAGCTTCTCGAAGGCGCCGACGTAGAACCAGACCATGCCGCCGACCTTGTCGTGCAGTTGCAGCATCCCCACGTTCCAATCCCGCCGGGCCCGCACCCGCAGGTATTCCAGCGGGGCCTGACGGAACGTGCGGCCCGGTTTCCAGGCACGGTTTTCCCGGTCCACTTCGTAGTGCTCGTCCCAATCAACAATCCGGTAGTACCTGCTCATACTAAAAGGGCTCCTCGTCCCGGGACGACGGCTCCGGCAGCCGCGGGAGCTTCGCCTCGGGGATCTCAATATGGTTGACAAACTTCGAAAACTGCGGGCGGAACGTCAGCTTGACCGTGCCGACCGGGCCCTTGCGCTGCTTGGCGATGATCGCCTCGGCCGTGCCGGTGGGCAGATAGGCGGGATTGTCCCTCTGGTAGTAGTCCTCCCGGTGCAGCAGGACAATCAGATCCGCGTCCTGCTCCAGACTTCCGGAGTCCCGCAGGTCGCTCATGCGCGGCCGGTGGCTGTCCCGGCTCTCCGGGCCCCGGTTCAGTTGCGACAGGGCGATCACCGGGACATCCAGCTCCCGCGCGACCGCCTTGACCTGGCGGCTGATGAAGGTGATCTCCTGCTGGCGGTTCTCCGCCCGCGACCCGGCGTCCATCAGTTGCAGGTAGTCGATCACGACCAGTTCCACCCCGTACTGCCGCCGCATCTGCCGGGCCTTGGCCCGCAGTTGAAAGGGCGTCAGGCCCGTACTGTCGTCGATCAGGATCAGTCCCTCCTGGAACGCCTTCATCCCTTCGACGAGACGGTCGTACTCCGCCTGCGTCAGCGTGCCGTGCTGGGCCTTCTGCCCCTCGACCTCGCTCCAGGAACACAGGGCCCGCTCCGCCAGTTGCTGACGGCTCATCTCCAGGCTGAACACGGCGACGGGCTTTTTCTGCACCACCCCGACGTGCGTGGCGATGTCCATCGCCAGGCTCGTTTTGCCCATGCTGGGCCGGCCGGCAATCAGGACCATATCCCCCCGGCGCAGGCCGCAGGTGTACTCGTCCAGGGCGTAGAACCCGCTCGCCAAGCCCCGGAGGCACCCTTGCTCGCGCCGGCTGATGTCCTCGTAGGCCCGCACCACCAGATCGTGCAGGGGCGACGGCTCCTGGCTGCGGCGGTCCTGTTCCGTGATCGCGAACAGTTGTGCCTGCGCTTCGTTGAGGACCGACGCGACCGGCTCGCTGGCGTTGTACGCCGCCTCGATCAGGTCCTGGCAGGTCGTTATCACGAACCGCCGGCGGGTCTTGTCCTGGACGATCCCCAGGTAGTAGCGGGCGTTCGCCGAAGACGGCACCGAGTCCATCACCTGCTGGAGGTAGTGCGTTCCGGCCGCTTCATCGCCGCCGCCGATCCGCTCGAGCAGGCCCTGGTCCGCCAGGTGCTGCCGCACCAACAGACCATCGACGCCCTGCCCTTCATTCGCCTCGTAGAGGTCCCGGACCGCCTCGAACAGGACCCGGTGCTCGGCGAACCAGAAGTCCGCCGGCCGCAGCCCGTCGAGGATCTCCGGGGCACAGCCGGCATCCACGATCAGCGAACCCAGCAGGGCCGCCTCCGCGGACCTGCTGTGCGGGATCTCCCGCACTGGGCCCGGCGCCGACGCGCCCCGCCGGGCCAGGGCCTGGGTAGGGGGCTTACTCGACATGACCATTGCCCCCGCCCTCGCCTGGCTGCCGCGTCGGCACGCCGCGGGCCAGGGGATGAGCGGCCACGAACGACCGCAACCTCTCCCGTTGGTAGGCTTCTAATTGTGCCATATAGGGTCTCCTTTCCTTATGCTCATCCGGGTGTGATCCACCAAGTAACGCACTCGGTTCCTTTGACTTCACACCGTCGCGGCTTGCCCTTCTTGACCCGGCCCTCGCGTTCCAACTCCGTCAGTCGGCGGGCGGGTAGAGCGAATCGTTGCCCAGGAAGCGCCCCAACTCATCGCTGGTGCTGCCGTCCTGCGCCCGCAGGGCCGCCAGCCCGCACTGCTCGATGCTCCGGCGCCGGCCGGACCGGGCCAGCTCCTCCGCCGCCAGAAAACTCGTGACCGGATCGTCGCGATGGCACAGCGGCGGCTGGGACGACAAGGGCGTTTCCGCGGTCAGGTTGAACAGGGTCGGTTCAGTCATCACCTTCGTCCTCTTCGGGGATCTCAAAGACCACCTCGTCCGGCCGGTGCAGGGCGCCGTCGGGGGTCATCAGCAGGTAGTCGTCGATCTCGGGAAGGTACACTGCCAGGCAGAAGTATTGCGGGTTCTCGGGATGGTGAACGAACCGCAGCCTCCCCGCGTCGACCAACACCTCAATCCCTTCATGCGCGGCTTCGCGGCCACACTCGGCTATCAGGCTCTCCACCGGCGGCAGCGGCTTGTTCAGAATTGACCGGATCTGCCCCTGCACGGCCTCCCACGCCAGCGGGAACTGGGCGCGCAGGGCCGCCAGGGTCACGGTAGGCACCCGAAGATTGCTCATGGATCCATCCTTGGACAACAGGCCCGCTCAGCCCCCCAGGGCGGCCACGGCCTCCTGTAGAAACTTCTCGACCTGCCGGCTATGCTCCGTGCCGGCGGTCACGTACAACGTCCGCAGCAGCGGACGCCCGTCAGGGTCGCAGACAAAGTGCTGGTTCTGTCCCCGGCCCGCGGCGACGGCCTGGTGCCGGCACTTCATCCGGCCAGGGGTGCCGCCGGCCGCCAGGGCCCGCGTCAGAAACGTCGCGATGAACCGGTCCTCGTCGGACCCCGGCCGGACCGGGACCGTGGCGAACAGCGGCCCGGCGTTCTCCGTCACGATCTCGTGCCGGCGCCAGCCACCCGCGAGATCCGTCTGCACGTGGCGGTAGATTCCCACGCATAAAGCCCCCCAATTTGGCGTGATTAAGCGGACGCCGCCGCGCGCCGTCGCGCGCGCAGGTCCGCCTGCGTGATCTTGAAGCGTTTGTCGATTTTGCGGTACGACGAGCCGTCGTCAGGCTCCCGGTAGGTGCACGCGGTCAGGGACTGGCCGTCGTCCGCGAAGCTCGTCACGGTCGCCCACCGGCCCTGCCAATGGATGCGAAAGCCCACGGCCGCCCGCTCTTTCGTGCGGCGGCTGACCCGATGCCGGAAGCAGCGGTCGCCGCCCGGGTCCACCGTCTCAAAGATGAAGGGCTGGCGGCCCTTGTACTTCTCGAACGCCTGCGCCGCGGAGCGATTGCCTTCCGTGACGGCCATCCGGTAAAAGCCCTCGGCAAACCCGCCGGCATCCTTGCCGCCCCAGTATTCGAACCGGTAGCGGCGTTCGATCTCGTCGAAATCGTCCGGCCCGAACCGCATCCCCGACCCGACCGCCAGCTCCAGGGCCGCCCGCATCGAACGGTTCACCCGGTCCCAGGAGTGGCGCGTCGCGCCGCCCCAGTGCTTCCAGATCTGATCGAGCAGATCGAGCGCGGGACTTTGTGCGCCGTCCGCCCGGCCATCCGCAGCGTCTTCAATTTCCAGCGCCATCGGCACCGCGGCGCTGGCATAATCGAGATTGTCCGTCATGCGTCTTACTCCTTATTTCACTGTGCGGTCGCCTTCTCGCGGCGGGGCCGGCCGCTGCCCGGCCGGCGCCCCGCCCGCACGGCGTCCACGACCTGCTGGACGTTGGCGTCGTCGTACACACGGCGCGCCCCGATCTGATGGCGCGGCCGGATCTGCCGTGTCCGGATCAAGTAGCACACGCGGTGCAGCGCGATCCGCTGGCCGAGTCGATATTCGACCTGTTCCACCAACTGGCTGAGCAGGTACAGGTTCTCCTGGTCCACCTTCACGTTCGGTACTCCATCAACCTGTGGGTTTCATCCTTGTTCCTGGTTTGCTGTCGCCCTCTTTGATACGAATCGCCGCGGCCACCACGTCCCGCAAGGTCCATGCCGGCGGCACGTCCAGAAACGGCGTCCCCGGGTGCCGGCGGCTGACCTTGATCCGGCGCTTGCCGGGATACACGTCCCACAGCCACACGTAATCCCCGGCCGCGCCGGCGGCCAGCGTGTAGTGGGCCTCCGTATGGCGGCGCAGGATCAGGCCATGCGCAAAGGCCAGGACCTTGACCCGCTCGAACTCGGTTTGGGCGGCGGCGCGGAGGGCCTGCCTTTCGGCCTGGCCTTCTTTCCGCAATTCTCTGTAGAGGTCCCAATCCATGCGTTCTCCTTTTCGGTCCCTGGCGGGCGCCCTCAGTACAGGCGCCGGATCTGGGCAATCCCGCACGTGGGGCACACCCCCAACAGGGTGCCGTCCTTTGGCGTGGGCGCCTCGAACGTGTGCCGCCGGGCACACTCCCACAGCGGCTTCTGTTTCGGCTGCGGCTGCGGTTCCGCCGGCTGGGATGGTTCGAACTTCTCCAGCTCACCGAGCAAATCCGGCCTCTCTGCGGCCGGTCCCTCGGCGTCGGTGACAGCCCCGTCGCCTTGGGCCTGCGTGTCGGAGGCCGCGGGCGTCTCCACCGGAGCCGACTCGATCGCCTTACGCATCCGTTCCTTGCAGCCCTCGATACCCGGCGTCTCCGAGACATCCTTGCCCCGGCCGCCCTCCAGCGGCGTGCCGCCGTGCTCATAGAGCACCGGCCCCTCGTCGCTGGTCGGCATATCGCCCAACTCCTCCGGGAACGCCGCCCGCAAGGCCGCCCCTTCGGCGCACTTGTCGATCTGGCCCCGGGGACGCTTCTGCCACATGCTGTTCGGGAACCCCTCTTTCGTCGCCGCGAACGTCTCCAGCCAGTAGACCGGCGGACCCGCGAACGGGACCCGCTGGCCGTCGATCATCCGATGCACGGTCACCTGGGCCCACTCCGGATGGGTCACGATGATCTGCTCGCGGCCCTGGCCCCAGGTACTCGTCAGGTCCGGGCCGAACTGGGTCGCGTCGCGGCCCGCGTACTGGCGGGTGCGGAACGCCGTCGTCCGCAGCTCGCCGATCCCCGGCCAGATCGTGTCCACGTAGCGGCGCTTGTCCTTGTCCCAGATCGGGACGATATGGACGTTGCGCTTGAACACGTCCAGGCCGCGGGCCTTGCAGTAGGACAGCGCCAGGAACACGCTGCCGGCCGACTGGGCGTTGGGGAAGACCGCCTCGACGAGCGCCTTCCAGGCGTCCGCGTCGATGCCGAACTTCTCCTGCACGGGGGCCGGATACGGCAGCCGCGGCTGCGCGATGTTCGATAGCTGCGTTGTCGGTTGCGCTGTGGTTGTCACACGATCTCCATTTCCATTGATGAATCTGCTGCGGGCTCTCTGGTACGACATCATGCACCCCTTTCCGTTGCGGCGGGCTCTTACCCCGCCTTCTTTTCCTTCCACCGTACCGTCCGACTCGTTCTGGGCGGGACGACATGCCCTTTGCGACACTGCTCCAAATAGGTCACCGTGCCCAGGC
Organism: Phycisphaerae bacterium; assembly: GCA_016929015.1. GTDB lineage: Bacteria > Planctomycetota > Phycisphaerae > UBA1845 > UBA1845 > JAFGJQ01. The sequence continues at coordinate 5,482 of JAFGJQ010000042.1, forward strand.
CGCAGGTGCCGATCTCGGCGTCCCCCAGAGCCGCCAACACCTGGGCCTGGAGGTCTTCCCGCAACTTGCCGACCTTCGTGCACAGCTTCACGGCCCGCCGCCACTTGCGGATCAAATCCTCCGGCAACTCCGCGGACTTGGCGGCCCGGCGAATCCGCCGCTTGACGACCTCCGGCTTCGGAGCCCCTTCGGGCTCCCGGCCCTCCACCACGTGCCGTTGCCACCACGCGGTGGCGTACTCGCAGATCTGCGCCACCATCTCCTCGTCGCGCGGGACCTCGTACAAGTCCTGCTTCATGCCCCAGCCCATCTTCGGGGCGTGGCACAGGTCGGCCTCGGCACAGATCAGGTGCACGTGCGCCTGGATCAGCACCCGGTCCGGCACTTGGGCCGTTCCCGGCTCACCCCAAACCTCTTCGGTGGGCCAGAATATGCCGCTGGTCTTCGCCTCGACGGGACGGCCCGTCTCCACAACAATGGCATCGATGTGCGAGCCCAACGGCAGGCCCAGCCGCCGACCCGAGCGGTACTGATTCCGCTTGAGCGGTCCCAGTTCCTGCTCGACCCGGTTCAAAATGACCGCCTCGAACTCATTGCCGAGCGTCAGCCATTCTTTCGCCTCGGACTCTTCGGCGAGCTGGCCGGTCTTTTCCAGCCACACGTCGTACGCGCCGGCGAACTTGTTCAGTCCGAACAGGGCCGCCACGTCGCTCGAGCCCAGGTGATGGCGCCGCTGCTGTAACTGGTGCTTCGTGATCGGCATAAGAGCCTCCCCTTCTGCGGGCTTTCAGCTCCCGCTCCAGTTCCTCGAACAACTTGTCCCGACTCCATTCGCCGTAGCTGCACGTCCATTGCCGATAGAGGCGGTCCATCAGGACGTCAATCACCCATTGCCGCCGTTGTGGTTGCATCCGTTTCATGGGCGTTCTCCTTTTCCAGCCCCCTCTTGGCAGGGCTTACTATTAACAAGTGTATCGTTCTAATAACACTGTGTCAAGTCCAACTTCTGGAAGATTTGTATTTTTTTTGGGGGGATCATCCGTCTCGAAGAAGTGCCGGCCGGGCGGCCCAGTTCTCCCGGAACGATTACGGCGAACCCGGCCGGCACAGAGACTCAAACGCCCCGGACTCGAAGGGCAACGCGATTCCCGGGGCGTCCTACGTGGAACGTAGCTGGTAGAACGCGGGCACCCCTGGCGGTCCAGCCGAAACCGACCGCCAGAGGGTGCTCCGTATCACGGCATCGGCAAATGGTAGCTGCCAGCGGGAGTGGGACGCAGAGTGAGGATCGCGTTTGTGTTTAACAAAAACGATACCGCTGACAGCTACCACGCGCCGCTACCACCTCCAGCGTGCCGGGGCTCCCACCCCCACGACCCGGCCGAGCGTGCCCAAATGTTCTGCCCGCAGCGAGCCGGCACACGGTATCTCTCCTCATGGATCACCTATCCCGACCGATTGCTTCGGGAGTCGGGCCCACGGAGAAACCCCTGCCCGGTGAGGCGTGCCGTGCTGCGGGCGGCTACCACGCGCCGCTGGAAGATCTGACGGGCCGAAACGACCGCTGTATCCGCACGATGGCAAAAAGTGTCGTTACAAGTAATATAGAGTCCATAAGTACACTTCGACACTTTTTCGACACTTTCCGCTCGCGAAAACTGGCAGAAGCTGCGAAAACTGCAAACGCATAAACCCTGGAAAACAAGGCACTTCCGTGTTTTGGGGCCAATAGGTGGGCTGCCTTTTTTGAATTAGAAATCCGATGCTCTATCCTACTGAGCTACGGGCGCTAGTGTCGGAAAGGCAAAGGTCTATGTCAAATACGCAAGCAAGACACGTTCCGATTCGCCCTCAACTTACACGAAACCCGGCGATATTGCAAGTAGGCTGCGCACCACACCCGGGGAGAGACGCAAGGTCGCAAAATGTCGTGGGGTGGCAGCGTCAAGCGGAGCCCTTCATGAGTCTGCAGCGCACCGGAAGATAACGAAAATATCCGGGTGGCAGCCTGTAGAGGCAGGCCCCTGTGCCTGCCC
>JAFGJQ010000498.1 GCA_016929015.1 Phycisphaerae bacterium
CCACCAGCAGCGGCATGACCAGCACCACCTGGGGCGGCTGCTCCGCATTCCGCTGGAACTCCCGGCCCAGCAGGTTGTTGAACGTCTGGTCCGTGCCGCCCAACTCCACGTCCGACTGGATCTCGACGCTGTCGCGGGCCTGCATCATGGGATAGAACAACTCGTGCGTGTACACCTCCAGGCCCTGCTTGTGACGCTTGTCGAACGTGTCGCGCTCCATCATCCGGGCTACCGTCGTCTGGGCAGCCATGCGAATCACGTCCGCGAAGGTCATGGAGGCCAGCCATTCGCTGTTGCGGCGGATCTCCACCTTGTCCGGCGACAGATCCAGCACCTTGCCGGCCTGGTCCAGGTACGTCCGGGCGTTGGTGGTCACGTCGTCGTCCGAGAGAATGGGCCGGGTCTTGGACCGCCCGCTCGGATCGCCGATCCGTGCGGTGTAATCGCCGATGATCAGCACCGCCTTGTGCCCGCAGTCCTGGAAGTCCCGCAGCTTGCGCAGCACCACCGTGTGACCGAGAGTCAGGTCGGGGGCCGTCGGATCCATGCCCAACTTCACCCGCAGGGGCTTGCCGGTCTGGACCGAGCGGGCAACCCGCTGCTGGAGTTCTTCGACGCTGTAAATGTGCTCCGCGCCGCGGGTCAGAATCGCCATCTGTTCGTCGACATTCTTCATCGTTCGTTCCATGTGTGTTCTGGATGAAGGCCCCCCAACGGGTCCGGGCGATGCTACCGGGGCGGCGCGGGCCGATCAAGCGCCCCCCGCCCCGTAGAACTCCCACGTCAGCGTCTTGAGGTTGAACAAAGCGTGCAGGAGAATCGGCACAAACAACATGCCCGTCCGCTCGTACAACACGCCCAGAATCAGGCCCAGCACCGCCAGCGCGGGCACCACCTGCCACTGCGAGCCGTGGGCCAGCCCGAACAAGACGGACGTGGCCACGACAGCCACCCACCGCCGCCGCCCGTTCGCGCCGATGACCGTCTGAAGCAGTCCCCGGAAGAAACTCTCCTCGGCAATCGGGGCGATGATCACCGCGCCGATCCACAGCACGACCGGGGCCCAGGACGGCTCATTCGGGTCGCGAAGCACCCGGATCACGTCGTGGTCGGGCATGGAATACGCCGGCCACAAGCGGGCGAAAACCAGCTCCGTCGCCGTGAGAACCAGGCTGCACAGCGGAAGGGCCACAAGGAGTCCGACAAACGCCGTGATGGTGCCCCGGCCAACCCGGCCATCCCCAAACAGAAAACGCCGCAGGCCGCCCCGAACGAACAGCCCGCCGATGACCAGGCAGGCCAGGGCACCGGCCGCCTGTCCGATGCTACCCGCCGCACGTTTAGCGGCCAGATCCGCCGGTTCGCCGGCCAGACGACCGAGAAGTGGTGTCGCCAGCGAGGCACCAAGCGTGAGGAAGATCAGCGGGATGATCAGCGATTCGACGGGAATGGTGTTCTCACGCGAAGGCACGCCGACCAGCGGGTCACGCCTGCCCCGGGCCAGCCACGCACCGCCGAGGCAGACGGTCAGCAGCAGCCCGCCCCAGAACAAGACCACGTCGACCTGCAGCAGTCGAGCGGCCAGATCGTGGTGTGCCGGTTCGTTGCCGCCACCGACACCAAGGGCTACACTCGCGAGGTTCGTTGTCCAGGAGATCATCGTGGGCACTATATTGGACGGAATCATTGACACCAAACGCCGGGAAGTGGCCGAGGCACAGGCCCACCGGCCCCTGGACCGGGTGATTGCCGAGGCCCGGGCCGCGGAGCCGCCTCGAGATTTTCAGGCGGCCATCCGGCGGCCGGCCCCGCGCGGCGTCCACCTGATCGCGGAAATCAAGAAGGCCTCGCCCTCGGCGGGGCTGATCCGGGCCGACTTCGACGCCGTGGCCATCGCCCGAATCTACCACGAAAGCGGCGCCTCCGCACTCAGCGTTCTGACGGATCGAACGTACTTCCAGGGCGAGTTGGCGTATATCGCCCAGGTAAAGCAAGCGGTGCCGCTGCCCGTATTGCGGAAAGACTTCACGGTTGAGGCGTACCAGGTGTACGAGGCCCGCGCAGCCGGTGCGGATGCAATTCTGCTGATCTCCGAGGTGCTGGCAACGGATGAGATCGTCGATCTGCTGCGGCTGGCCGACTCCCTGGAGATGACCACCCTGATCGAAGCCCATACCCCGAGCCTTCTGCTGGCCGTCCACGCCGCGATCCGGGCGTCGGGTGGGGTGCGGTACCTGCTGGGCATCAACAACCGCGATCTGGCCCGGCAGGTCGTGGACGTGGGGACGACGGAGCGGGCGGCTCGTCTGCTGAGCGATACGTCCATCCTCGTGGCGGAGAGCGGCATCCACACACCCGCCGACGTCGCCCGGGTCCGCAACGCCGGCGCGGCGGCCATGCTGGTTGGGGAATCGCTGATGGCCGCCCCGGACATCGCGGGCAAGATGCGCGAGCTTCTCGGCGCCTCGCCGACTCGTCCTTGAACTCATACTGTACAAACGGTTATACTGCATGAACAACCGGGGCGTTGGCCCCGGTGACCCTGGGGCGGCAAACGTGCTGGGAAAGGCTCTCCATGTGCCGGCCCGGATCAGTCCGGAAGAACGATCCATCTGAAACAAGGAGGGTGCGCATCGTGGACACTATGTGGATGCGGCGTGGTTGGGCGGTGGCGGCAGCGGTGGCTGCCTGCGCGGCAGCCGTCGCGGAGGGTTCGGACGCCGGACAGAAGGCAGTCGGACAGGTTTCCGAGGCCGCGTACCGGTACTTTCTGGGGGACAACCAGGGTATCGAAGGCCTGTTGTACACGCACGACGGGGACAACCGCGGTGTTGGCGGGCCGGAGCACGACCTGGCTCGCGACAACATTGCGGCCCTGTTCCAGCAGTATGGTCTGACCGTCACGCTGGAGCCGGTGCAATACAGCGGCAACACGTACTACAACGTCGTCGGCACGAAGACCGGGTCGACGTATCTCACCCAGGAGTACGTGATCGGCGCTCATTACGACTCCGTCAACAATCCGGGGGCGGATGACAACGCCAGCGGCGTGTCTTTGGTGCTGGAGGCGGCACGGATTCTGACGCAGTACGAGTCGGCATACACTATTCGCTTCATTGCATTCACCCGGGAGGAGCAGGGGCTCTACGGCAGCGAAGCATACGTCGACGCTCACGCCATGGACGACATCCAGGGCATGATCTCGGCGGACATGGTTGCCTACGCATCCTCCACGAACCAGGCCCGGATCTACGGCCGCACATCGAGCCCGATCAAGACGCACCTGGGCAACGCGATCACGCTCTACGGCAACGGACTGACTTGGGTCGACGCCGGCTGGATCAGCGCCAGCGACCACGCCCCGTTCGACAGCGCGGGGTACGACGCCTGCCTGCTCATCGAATACGAGGTCTGGTCCAACCCGCACTACCATGATCCGGAAGACAGCGTGGATACGCCGAACTACATCAACTATCCGTTTGCCGTGCGGATGACCCGTAGCGTGGTGGGATACCTGGTGGACCAGGCCGGCATCGTCGTGCGGCCCTCGGGCGGCGACGTGAATTTCGATTCCATGGTGAACCTGGACGACTACGTCGTGTTCACCGAGTGCATGGCCGGTCCGGGCGCCACGCCGGCCCCGGCCTCACCCGTCAGTCTGAGCGATTGCCTGGGGGCATTTGATCTGAACAGCGACGGCGACGTGGACCTGGACGACTTCGCCGCCTTCACCGCCCTGTTTGGCACGGGCGACTGCAACGGCAATGGCGTTGCCGACCAGGAGGAGATCTGGACGGCCGACGTGCAGGACTGCAACCACAATTCCGTCCCCGATGAATGTGACATCGCCTCCGGCGCCAGCCTCGACTGCAACGTGAACGGCATTCCGGACGAATGTGAGGAAGACTGCAACGGCAACGGCGTGCCCGACGACTGTGACGTGCTCTCGGGCACCAGCGAAGATTGCCAGCCGGACGGCCTGCCCGACGAATGCCAGCTTGTGATCCCGGTCACGGCCCAGAACACGTGTGCCGACGCAATGAACGCCTGTCCCGGCGTCACATACAGCGGATCCACGTCCGGCGCCACCGTGGACGGGTCCGCCAGTTGCGGCACGTCGAGCACCACGAAGGACGTGTGGTACCGCTACACACCCGCCACGAGCGGCTCGCTGACCGTCTCCACGTGCGGGTCCGCCTATGACACCGTGCTCTCCGTCCACTCCGGCTGCCCCGGCACGAGCGCCAATCAACTCGCGTGCGACGATGACACGTGCGATCGGCAGTCTGTGGTGACGCTCTCCGTGGCCCCTGGCACGTCGTACCTGATTCGCGTCTCCGGATGGGACGGCAGCTCAGGAAGCTTCGTGCTGGACCTGACCGGCCCGGATTGCGCCGTGCCCTCCAATGACTGCAACGGCAACGCGGTCCCCGATGAATGCGACATCGACTCCGGCACCAGCGCCGATCTCAACGGCAACGACATTCCGGACGAGTGCGAGTGAACGCAGGCGAGGAACGCCCGCCGCAGGCAGGCAAGGATGCGGTCCGCGCCGCAGAACGCAGGACCGCAGCCCGAGGGGAACGAAGCGGTCACGGCGGAGCAAAGTCGGTGATGCGGATGTCGTTCACAACAGGGTTGGTGGCACTTGCTGTCTTCAGCGTAGGTTGTGTTCCTGTTCTCGTGGACAAGGCCGACACGGTACTGACCATTCGAGCGGTGGAGACTCCCGACTCCGCGTCGATCCCCGTCGGTTTCGACTTCGCCGACTCCCGTGCGGATGAGGATGGGTTGGTGATTCTGGCAAGGGGACACTTCCCGCGCGAACACGAGACCTGGATATTCTGGTATCCCCTGTTTACCACGTCGCATCCATATCCGGATTACGATCGACTGCTTCGGGTTACCTGCCCTCCGGAAGGAGATCATACGTTCGCGAGGGACTGTCGCGTTCAGCTTCTGCTCCCGCGCGACTGGCCCTCGCCTGCATCACAGCGCGATCTTGCTGCGTATGAGGCTGCACTGCCGTTGACGATTCATCGCCGCAAACGAACGGTCTCATTTGAGCTTTCTGACGTGCGGCTGGTCAGTCCGGTGGACTCGAATCAGTCCGTGCAACTTTCCGGGCGTGTTCTGGCCAACCACCGGGGCGATGCCCCCTGGTGCGGCGAGTACATGACGGATTTCGACGACCTGTGGAACACGGCATTGTCAAGCACAAACAAGCGGGTTGAGTAGAACGTCGGCGATGTCCCGGCTTCTCGGCGGATGAGCACAGCCCGGCCTTCGAAGGCCGGGGAAGCGGGTTTCTTCTGGTGACCTCAGTCCGGCAGGGACGGCTGAGGGCGCTTCGCGTGAATTGCCACTCCGACGTTCAGTCGCCCCGACGGGGCTGCGTACGTCTTTTGTCACACCAGACCCCGGCGATGAATTGCCGGGCTTCATTCAAGTGGCGACCCCGCCCGAAGGCAGAGGGTGGTAGCCGCGCGCCGCCATGCCCGATCTGCCTTCGCCGGAAACGGGCATGCCCTCCCCACGGTACGCAAGGGTACCCCTGCACCCGGGCTCTGTGTCAGGCGTCGCCGGATCGACGACGATGTGCCTGAGCGGTATGTTGGGCGGGATGACCCTTGTTTCCGATGGAGGAATCCGGCATGCCAACCCAGCCGACAACCCGGGACCGACGCAGCCGGGCCGCGATGCTGAACGGGGTTGCGGTGCTGCTGGCGGGAGTATGGGCAGGTGCGCTCATTGCCAAGCGGGGGATGATTGTCTGGGGCATGCTCGTCTCGACTCCGTTGCCGATGGTGCTGCGCGCGGCGGCCATAATCGGCGTCGGGTTGATTGCGCTGGGCGAGGTTCTATTGCTGGTAGACCGGGATCATCGACTGCCGGCCGCTCTGGCCATGATCGTGGGCGGCGTCGCACTGCTCCCGATTGGGGTTCTGTCGATCCGTGCGGCCGTGCTGCTGCTGAGACCCGATCGACCGGCCACGTCGGCGAAGCGGAGTGAGGAAGGAGCCCGCTGTCTCCGGTGCGGCTACAGCCTGCAGGGCCTTACCGTGCCCCGCTGCCCGGAATGCGGCACCCTGCGCGGCTTCAAACAGAGCTTCGAGGAACTCGGCATTCGCAAAGAGGAACTCAAGGACAAGCCCCCGCGCCCCGACCCCTGACCCCCGACCCCTTCTTCCCCCAATTCGCAATTCGTCATTCGCCATTCGCAATTAAAAACGCCACGGAGTGGCCCCTGCGCCGCCCCGTGGCGTCTGTAATTCACCGGTTTGCGCCGGCCCTCAGGCCTCCACGCTCTCCTTCTTCTCCTCGCGGAGGGCGGCCTTGCGCGACAGCTTGACCCGGCCCTGCTCGTCGATCAGCAGCACCTTGACCTTCAGGATGTCGCCCACCTTGCACACGTCGCCGACCTTCTGCACGTAGTCGTCCGACAGCTCGCTGATGTGACACAGGCCGTCCTGGCCGGGCACCACTTCCACGAACGCGCCGAAGTCCTTCACGCTGGTCACGCGGCCGGTGTAGATGCGGCCGACTTTCACCTCCTCGGCGATGGCCTCGATCATGGCCCGGGCCTGCTCGGCGGGGCCGTAGCCGCCCAGCGACGAGATGTTGACCGTGCCGTCGTCCTCGATCTCCACCTTCGCCCCGGTGGACGCCTCGATGCCGCGGATGCCCTTGCCCGCCGGCCCGATGACCTTGCCGATCTTCTCCGGGTTGATCTTGATGGTGATGATGCGCGGCGCGTAGACGCTGATTTCCGGTCGCGGCTTGTCGATGGTCTGGAGCATGGTTCGCAGGATTCCCAGGCGGGCCTCCCTGGCCAGCTCCAGCGTGGAGCGAATCTCGTCATGCGACAGGCCGCGGATCTTGATATCCAACTGCACGCCGGTAATGCCGCGCTGCGTGCCGGCCACCTTAAAGTCCATATCGCCGAAGTGGTCTTCCTCACCCAGAATGTCCACGATGAGCGTGACCTTGCCCCCGCAGCTCATTCGGCCGATGGAGATTCCGGCGACCGGCTGACTGATCGGCACGCCCGCGTCCATCAGGGCCAGCGTCCCGCCGCACACCGA
>JAFGJQ010000043.1 GCA_016929015.1 Phycisphaerae bacterium
CAACCCCTGCTGGTACAGCCCATGCCCCACTTCGTGCATTGCGCCGAAGAGGGCGGACGGCAGGAACTGATCGTCGTACCGCGTGGTCAGGCGAACGTCGCCCGGACATGCGCCGGAGGTGAACGGATGCGTCGACACGTCCATCCGGCCCGCCTCGAAATCGAACCCCATGGCCCGGCTGATCTCCAGGACCAGCTCTCGCTGCGCGTCGATCGGATAGTGCCGCCTCAGAATGGACGCGTCCGGCCGCTTGTTCGCCTCCGCAATCGCCTGCACAAGCGGAACCAGGCCGCGGCGCAGCGCCGCGAACAGCTCCGCCACCTGCGCCGTGCTCATGCCCGGCTCATACTCGTCCAGCAATGCATCGTACGGTTCCCCGACGTACCCGATGCACTCCGCCACGCGACGGCGCAGATCCACCAGCCGCTCCAGAAACGGGGCGAATGTCGGGAAATCACTCTCGCGCCGCGCCCGCTCCCACGCCTCGTGCGCCAGCGACGACGTCCGGGCAAGCTCGCGAACCAGATCGCCGGGAACCTTCACCGCCCGCTCGTAGGCCCGACGCGTCTCGCGAACATTCGTGTCGGCCACCGGGTCGCCGGTGGGTGCGGTCAGGGCCGCCAGCGCGTCGCCCATCCGCGGCGACGTCAGACGCTCGTGAACCAGCCCCGCCACCAGGCCCGCCTGCTCCGCCCGCGCGTGCACGCCCTTGGGCGGCATGCACACCTGCTGGTCCCAGTCCAGCAACTCCTGAACGGACTGGAGCCGGCCGATGTCCCGCACCGCGTCCAGCAGAATCGCCAAAGCCTCTGTCACAAACGGCTTCCTTTCTCCCCGGATGCCCGACTTGCTCGAGCCCCCATCGGTCAGAGCTGTATAATCAGGCTGATGCACACGTAGAGCGCGAGCAGCGAAATGATCACTAACGCAGCAACGGCCATACCCCGGCGGGCCCGTCGACGAAGGGCCAGGATGGTCAGGACCAGACCGGCCGCCCAGGTAATCACCATGCCACAGGCCCCCACGCTCAACCCGAGCGCGACGGGAGGGATCTTCCCCTTCTGGGCGTCTTCCATCCACTGCTTCTGCAGCTCGGCAATCGAATCCTGCATCTCCTCCACCGAGCTGCCGGGCTCGACCGCACCCATCATCTGCGTAACGGTCAGAATACCCACGCCCACAAGACAAAGAACAGCAAGCAGCGACGCCACCAGGGCCCAAACGGCATAGGGGTTCCCCTCGGCGACCCCCACACCCGGCGGACCATATGGAGCAGCCGCTCCGTACGGAGCATCCGCCAAACCTTCAACCTGCTCGACATTGCCGAGCGGTTTGGCCACCGGAGGCGACAGGCGATCAATCGTCGACGCCGCCGGCGCGGTGATCGTGCGGCGGCAGTACGGGCAGGCCACCTGCCGGTGCGCCCATTCGTCATCCACTTCGATGGGCTGCTGACAGCCCGGACAGGCAAACTGAATCGCCATGGCTTGCTGTCTCTGCTTACGCCATTGGAACGTCTCAGGGGGCAACCAGGTTCAGGTCGCTGATGTCCTCGCCCCCCCGTTCGCCGGTTGTGCTGAATCGCGTAATCTTCCTGCCGGAATCCACAACAAAGAGGAAGTACAGCTCGTAATCCCCCTTGAGGCTCCAGTCCTTGATCCGCTGGAAACCTCGGACGCCGCCCAGCGACCCGATGACCTCGGGGAAGTACTGCACTTCCATCACCCGCCGGCCCCCGACGTCGGCCACGGCAATCTGTCCGCAGATCTTGTACTGCGCGCCGGATTCGTCCGTGACGAGGTAGTTCTTCACCGTCTTGACCGCAAAGCTCTTGGCCTGCCCGAGCAGGCTGCCCGCCCGCAGGTTCACCACGTCCACCTGGAGAAGCGCCTTGCCCTCGGGCACCTTCAGCCGGTGCAGGGGCTCGCCCGCCCCGGACGTCTCCAACGTGCTGATGACGTGTCCGCTGATCAGCTCACCGTCGCGCATCTCGGCGTCGGCAACCGACGTGAAGTAGACGCCCGCGTGCGGCAGCGCGTTGCCGAAAGACGCCCCCGTCACGTCCGCGCCGTGCGTCCGGCCGCGCGTCTCCGGACCGGGCCGACCGGCGCCGTCCCGTTCGGACGGCAGCGGCGGTGTTTCCTCCGCCACGGCGGGGGGCAGGGCGTCTGACGTCACCTTCACCGCCGCCCGCGCGCCCATCTTGTACTCCAGAAACACCGGCTCGAACGCATGGCCCTTTGAAACCGGTCCCACCTCGGGCAACTCAAACACTACGGAAATCGAGCCGTCGGCGGCCGGCGTATACAGCTCACTGGCTGCCCACTTCGTCTTCCCTCGCTCGTCTCGCCTGACGAGAAACCGCTGGTGCTTCTTCGTATCGAACACCGCGATCGGATGGAACTGCTCCATCACCCCGAACCGACCCCGCCCGACCAGCCGGATCTGATACAACGCAAAACGGTGCTTGCCATCCTCGTCCTGGGCGTCGCTGGTCGGCTTGAACGTGACCGCCCAAAGCTCCCTGCCGCCTTCCTTCCCGTATGTCGGATCCGGCTCCGCCTTCTCGTTGACCGTGTTTCCCATCTCATTCACACCGGTCGTAATCCGATAGACGTAGTTCTCCCGAACCATCGAAACGAACTGGATCGCGTCCCGCGGCGCCAGGCACCGGACATCGCGCGGGGCGGTCTGGTTCCAGCCGATTTCGGTCACGTAATCCGGGTGCTCCAGCCGCCACTCCCGCTCGCCGCTGAACACGCCGCTCGAAAAAAGCGAGGCCAGCCTCACCGCAAAACGGTCCGGCGAAAACAGCAAACCGTTCGGCTCCGCCTTCGGGTCGAATTTCTCGTCCTTGACCTTGATCTGCCGGAAGCCCAGAAACGGCTCGCCGAACGGCAGCATCTGCAGGGCCACACCCACCACGCCCATGATGCACAAGGCGGTCACCAGCCCGAAGGCCACCCCACCCACGCGGTCCACGATGCTCGGCAGCAGGCAGCTCCGCCGCAGCAGGGCATCCAGCGTCAGGCGCAGCGTCACCAGAGGCACCACAAAGCAGATCGCCAGCGACAAGGGAAGGGCAAAATCCGGCTTCCACTGGATCAGCCACTCCAGGGCCACGTATTCGTGCAATGCGAAGGCAAACACCAGGCTCAGCACGGTGATGACGCACATGATCATCGCGCTGAACAGGCCGTGGATGGACTGGTAAAAGGCAACGGCCCCGATCAGCGCAATGAGAAACAGCGAAACCGCCATACGCTCGCTCCTGATTCTACTTGCCCGGCTCGTCCCGCAAGCCGCGCAGAATCTCGTCCATGCTCGTGACCCCCTCGATCACCTTCAGCAACCCCTCTTCCATCAGGTAGTGCATCCGGGCCTTGCGCGACTGCGCCTTGATCAGTTTCAACGGCGCGTTGTCGGCGATCATCGCCCGGATGTTCTCGTCAATCTTCAACACCTCGAACAGGCCCGTTCGACCCACATAGCCGCTGCCCTGGCACGTCTGGCAAATGATCTCCCGGCCCTTCTTGTCGTAGACCGGTTCCGTGGGCGGCGAGTAAAACGTCTCGATCTTGTCCACCGGAAGGTTGAGCTTCTTGAGCTTGGCCGGGTCCGGCCGATAGCCCACCCGACACGCCGGGCACAGCTTCCGGACCAGACGCTGGCTCACGGACCCCACCATGACCTGGGCCACCAGTTTGCTGTCCTCCACCATCGCCATGAGCCGGGCCAGGGCCTCGATGGCGCTACGGGCCTCCATGCCCACATAGAGCTTCTTCTCATCCGCCGCATTCGCCGCGATCTGGGCGCTGTCACGGTCCGCGCATTCCCCCACCATCACGATGTCCGGCTCGCGGCGGAGGACGGTCTGCAACATGCGGGCGTAACTCACGCCCTCGTCCCCCTCCCCCTTGTACGTATGCTGCGTGATGTTGTCGATGTCCAGCAGGGGCCGGCGCTCCAGCGTGTAGATGTTCTGCATGAAGGCGTCGTGCTCCCGCAGCACCGCGTACTGCGTCGTCGTCACCCCGGATTCCGGCGGCCCGCTGAACAGCACGATCCCGTGCGGCTCCCGAATGAGTTCCTTCACGATTTCTTCACGCGGCCCGGCCAGCCCCAGGTCCGCCAGCCGACGCAGCTCCGCGCTGGTCTGCACCCGCAGCCGCAGCCGCTCACCCTGCGTCGATCCCGACGTCTGAATCTCGATGAACCCCAGGTCCACGTCGCCCAGCAGGCCGGCCTTCACACGGCCCTTCTGCGGACGACGCCGCTCCTCCGGATTCAGACCGCCCAGGCGCTTGAGATACCGCAAAAGCCGCTCGCCGTGGTCGGGCGGACCCGACTGCTGGGGCTGCTCGGCCACCACCCCGTCGATCTTGTAGAAGACCCGCGTCCGCTCCGGTGTGACCAGAACGTCCGCAAGGCTCGATCGACGCCACAACACGTCAAACACGAAGTCCTGCACCGCGTCGAACATCTGACGCTCCTGCAGGTCCTCCGGCTGATGAACCGCCTTGCCCTCGAAATTGGCCAGGTGGATCCGCAGCCCCTTGTCTGATTGGGCCGCCTGTTTGTCTCCCTTGGCCCGAGCCATGACCCCCTTGATGTGATTCCAGGTCAGGACCCGCGCGTCCGGAACCACCCGACCGTTCCGATGGAAGACGTACGCCAGGGCGGATGCCCCCGCCAGAACGACCCAGAATGACAGGCCGATGAAGTAGCTTGCGCCGGACCAGGGCGGCAACAGGCACACCAGCAATCCGGCGATGCCTCCGGCCAACACGATCAGGTTCCACTGCTCGCGCTTGGTCTTCACCACGTCCGTGTCACGGTCCACCCACTGGCACAGGTAGCACCACAACACGAACAGCACGAGCACGGCGGCGATTTTGACGTAATTGAAGTATCCGGGGTGGACCGACGAAAATTGGGCCAGCAAAGCCATGCTGTTTTGCATTGTTCCCTACTCGGCTCGCAGGATTCCAGAAACGCTTTCGCGGGTCGACCGCACCAGACCCGCCCGGGCACACCATCACCCTCCGGTCGGGCCGACCCGGGGTCGGCACAGCGTACCCGGTCTCACCCGATGATGCCACCACCCGAAACGCTAATCCCTTTGAGCCGCATACGCAACTCATCCGGGTTCGGGGCAACCGAGTATGCCGTCTTCGAGGAAATGAACTCCTCCACCACCAGCTTACGCAGATACTCGCCGAAGTCGATCATCCCCTCGTTGTACGAATTCCGGATGACGCCCAGAATGTCGTTGTCCCGCTTCTCCGAAATCAGCTTCCGCACCGTGCTGTTGGCGATCATGATTTCCACGGCCGGTATCCGCGGCACGTCCGCCCGCAACCCCGGCAGAAGCTTCAGGCAGATGATCGCCTGCAGGTTGAACACCAGCGAGCTGCGCACCAGGTCCCGGGCGTCCTCCGGAAACAACTCCAGCACGCGCGTGATCGTGCTCGACGTGCCCGACGCATGCACCGTCCCGAACACCAGGTGACCCGACTCCGCCGCCTGAAGTGCCGCTGAAAAAGTTTCCTCGTCGCGCATTTCCCCGATGAGCACCACGTCCGGGTCCTCACGCATCAGGTACTTCAGCGCGTCATGGAAGTTGTCCACGTCCAGCCCGATCTCACGCTGGTTGATAAACGCCTTCTTGTCCGTGTACATGAACTCGATCGGGTCTTCCACCGTCACGATGTGGCACGCGCGCGTCTGGTTGATCTGCTCGATCATCGCGGCGATCGTCGTACTCTTCCCGCTGCCCGTGATGCCTGAAACCAGCACCAGGCCCTGATGCAGCTCCGCAATCGTGGCCAGAGACGTCGGAAGATGCAGCGCGTCGTAATCCAGAATCTCAAACGGAATCCGACGGGCGGCCACCGACGTCTTCCCCCGCTGGCGGAACACGTTGATGCGGAAGCGAGCCGCCTCACCGAACTGGTAGGCAAAGTCCATCGACCCCTTCCGCTTGTAGATCTCAATCTGCTCCGGAGTCATGATCTCATAGATCATGGCCTCGATCTCATCGTTGGCCAGCGGACCGCCCTTGATCGACTTGATGTGCCCGCCCATGCGCATTCGGGCACGCGACTCCGCCTTCAGGTGAAGGTCCGAAGCCCTCATCTTGTTGACCGTCTTGAAGAACTTGTCGATCCGCTTGGAGCCGTTGCGAGCGGCGGGGCCCTCCTCCGACTCCACCGCCAGAATCTCCACCGGCTCATCTGTGATTTGTGGGGCATCGTTTCCGCCGGGCTGTTCGGCGGCCGTCTCGTTCAATGCTGGCTCGTCCACGTGGCTCACCCTCTGTCCTTCGGCGTGTGGGACATCGATCCCCCCGATCGATGCGTCAACATCCGCGTTTCTTGGGTTTGGATTGCTACGGACCAATCCGGGGTTCGGTCGGCCCGGTCCCCTCCCGGTGCCCCACCGGAAACCGCGGCAGGGCTGGGTCCCAGGAACCCCTATATTGTAACGTCGAAAAGCAGGGCTTCAAGTCGCGAAACGCCCCCCTTGCAGACACCCGCCTGCGGCATCATCCTGGCAGGGTCGGTTCGCATTCCGTATGCCCCAGGGAGCCCTCTGATGCGCAAGGCCATCATCGGAGTCATGGGCGGCAGCCACGTGCCCCCCGCCATCGAGCAACAGGCGGAGCAACTCGGCCGCGCCATCGCAGCCCAAGGCTGGATTCTGCTCAACGGCGGACGCAACTGCGGCGTCATGGCAGCCTCCGCCCGCGGGGCCCGGGCCGAGGGCGGTACGACCATCGGCATCCTGCCCGGCCAAAACACGGACGACGCGGCACCAGACGTCGACATTGCCATCGTCACCGGAATGGGCGACGCGCGAAACCTGGTCAACGTTCTCTCCAGCACGGTCGTCGTGGCCATGCCCGGCGGGACGGGAACGGCCTCGGAAGTCGCCCTCGCTCTCAAGAACGGCAAACGCGTGATTCTGCTCGGCTTCCCGGATTCTCCGCTCTTTTCGGCCCATCGGCAGGCCGGGCAGCTCACCGTGGCGAACACGGTGGACGAGGTCATCGCCCAGGCAACGGCAACGATTGAAGCATTACGGCACGAGGGCGTATGATGCCCTCGTCCCGAATCAGCCTGAGGAACCCAAATGCCTGACTACTACATCGGAATTGACAGCGGAACCCAGTCCACCAAGGCGCTCGTCGTGGCCGGCGACACCGGCCAAGTCGTCGGACGCGGTGCCATACCATACGACCTCATTCCCAGCCTGCCGCCAGGACACTGTGAGCAACATCCGCAAACCTGGGTGGAGGCAATGGTTGGCGCCGTTCGCGCCGCTATCCGAAACGCCGGGATCGACCCCGCTGCCGTCCGCGGCATCGGCGTCTCCGGCCAGCAACACGGCTTCGTCCCGCTGGACCGGGAGGGCCGCCCCATCCGACCGGCCAAGCTCTGGTGTGACACCTCCACGGCCGCCCAGTGCAATCGCATCATGGAGGCCGTCGGCGGACCCCAGGAGTGCTTCCGACTCCTGGGCAATCTGGTGCTTCCGGGCTTTACCGCTTCCAAGATCCTCTGGCTGAAACAGAACGAGCCGGACCACTTCCACCGCCTTCACACGGTTCTGCTGCCGCATGATTTCCTGAACTTCTGGCTCACCGGCGAGCGAGTCATGGAATGGGGCGATGCATCGGGAACCGCCCTCATGGACGTACGGCGCCGTTGCTGGTCGTCCGAGATACTGAAGGCCATCGATCCGGACCTCGAAGACAAACTGCCCCCGCTCCGCGACTCCGGCTTGCCGTGCGGCACACTCACCCCAGCCGCCGCAGAAACCCTCGGCCTGCAGCCTGGCGTGCTCGTGGCGGCCGGCGGCGGTGACAACATGATGGCAGCCATCGGCACCGGAAACGTGTCCCCCGGCGTCGTGACCGCCAGCCTCGGCACGTCCGGCACCATATTCGCGTGCAGCGATCGACCGGTTGTCGACGAAAGGGGCGAAATCGCAGCCTTCTGCGACTCCACGGGCCATTGGCTCCCCCTGCTCTGCACCATGAACGTGACCATCGCCACGGAGTTGACCAAGGCCCTGTTCGGAATCGATACAGCAGAGCTGAACGACCTGGCCACAAAAATAAAGCCTGGCTGTGACGGACTGGTTCTGCTCCCCTACTTCTCCGGGGAGCGGTGCCCGAATGTTCCCAACGGCACCGGCGTCTGGTTCGGGGCCAACCGCACCACGCACACCCCCGCCCACTTCTGCCGAGCCGCGATGGAAGGCGCGGTGCTCGGGATGAACTACGGCCTTCGGCGGATGCGGGAACTCGGCATCAGCCCCAGGGAGATTCGCCTGACCGGCGGCGGCTCCAACAGCCCGCTCTGGCGGCAGATCGTCGCGGACGTATTCGCTTCGCCCGTCGTCTGCACGACCGAGGCCGAAGGCGCGGCGCTCGGGGGAGCCGCCCAGGCATGCTGGGCCGTCCGACGCCAGCAGGATGCGGCCGCCCGCATCGCCGACGTGACGGATCTCTGGGTCCGGCTGGACCCGGCCACTCGCTGCGAACCGGTCCCCGCAGCCACCGCGGTCTACGCCCGAATGCAGGCCCTGCAGGATGACCTGTCCGGACGGCTTCGTGAGACGTTTCATCTACGCAGCCGGGGGATTTGAGTACCCAGGCCACCCGGGTGGACGGGCGCGGAAGCCACCAGGCCGGGCGGGCCGATAAGCGGCGAAGTGCCCGTTCAGGATTCTCCAGAAGCGCGGCCTGCCGATTCCACGCTGAAGGAAGGCGGGAACACAGTACGCGTCTGCAGCGGAACATTGTGGAGGACTGGCCATGCGTCGAACACTGCATCAGTGGGGACTCGTGCTGCTCACGGCGGGACTGCTGGGATGGGCCGGTTGTGCGGCTTCCGGCGGTGGAGGCGGCGGAGGAGGCGGTGCCACCAACAACAATGACAACACCGTCGCCAACGACAACAACGACAACGCGAACGAACCGTCGCCCGGCTTCGCGGCGTTTTCGGCCAGGGGGTGCACGGCCTGTCATACCAGCGAGTCCAACAACTTCGCGAACAGCACGATCGACGACATCGTCGATACGCTGCTCGGTGACAAGCCCCACCCCGGCGGCGAGTTCGGCGACCTCACCGAAGAGGAGACCGACCTGATCACCGAGTTTCTGCTGGACGTGATGCTCGGCGACGACGACAACGCCAACGACAACGCCGACAACGAGAACGAAAACGACAACGACAACCTGAACGACAACGAAAACGACAACTCGGACGGCGGCGGCGGTGGCGGCGATGACGCGGATTACACCGCGGACCAGGTCCAGGCATGGTTCGACCAGGTCTGGACGGATTTCGATCAGGACTACTCCCACTTTGCCGACAAGGGCGTGGACTGGGACGCCCTGCGAGACCAATACGCCGACCAGTTCAACGTTGCCATGACGGAAAGCGCGTTCCTGGCTCGCCTGTCCGACCTCCTGGCGGAGTTGCGGGACCTGCACATTTGGATCGAGGACGCCCAGGGCAACGCCACCGCCCCCTATATGCGCACGGCCGAGCAGAACTTCCCCAGCGACAACACCCCGTCGTACTTCCCGCAGGGGCTCAGCCAGGTGGAAGCCTTCCCCCTGTTCCACGGCTGGCTGGAGAACAACCTCGCATACATCGCCATCGACACTTTCTCAGACAGCGAATGGGACGGGCTGCGTACCAGCCACCTGGACGGCATGTTCTCCACGTACGCCGCCGCCGACGGAATGGTCATCGACGTGCGCCGCAACAACGGCGGCAACGAGTTGATCGCCAAGGCACTGGCCGGCTACCTCACCGACACTGCCTACATCTACGGCTACCACCGCCTGCGTAACCCGGGCGACGATCACGCGGATTTCGGCGACTGGGTGGAGCACAGCCTCGAGCCGGCGCAGAACCACGTGTTCACCAGCCCGGTCGTATGCCTGATCGGCGAGACGAACATGAGTTCGGCCGAGTGGTTCGTCCTGATGATTTTCGAGAACCCCGACGGTATCACGCTCATCGGCGATACCACGCGCGGCAGCTCCGGGTCGCCCCAGCCGTTCTCGCTGGATAACGGCCTCACGTACCACATCCCGAGCTGGGAGGCGTACCGGGCGGACCAGACCACGAAAATCGAAGACGTGGGCGTCCCCCCCACCGCCGGATATGCGATTCCGCCCGGCGAAGGCACAGACAACAGCTACACCGGCGACCGGGACCTGGTACTTGAGCGAGGCATCGACGCATTGACTCCGTAACCACCGTGGGAAACCACGATCGAGCCCGCGGGCGGTGGTGGAGTGAGCTCCGTGTTACGCACCATGCAAAAGCTCCACTGCCGCCCGCTTCAGCAACTGCGTGACCCTGGTCGGGTCCACGCGCCCGGGTAACAGGCGCGTCGCCGCTTCGGTGGCCGTCGCCAGGGCCCGTCGGTGCGCCTCCCCCGCGTCGTGCCCCTTGAGCCGGGCCGCGATGAACCCCGCCAGCAGCGCGTCACCGCACCCCACCGTGCTGACCACGTCCTTGGAATCCAACTCCACTTGCCCGATGTAACCACGATCTTCCGTAAACAGGTACCCCCCGGCCGACCCGCAGCTCACCAGCACGTTATCGACCGTCTCACACAAAGCACGCCCCTCCCGCACCAAATCATCGTCACTGCCCAGCGGCCGGCCGATCATGGCATGCAGCTCCTCACGGTTCGGCTTGATCGCCCACAGACGATTCGATCGAACCTCGCGCAGCAGCGGCCCGTCCGCATCAACGGCCACGGCGGCGCCCCGTCCGATGCACTCCCGGATCAGCGTGCTCAGGTCCGACGGTTCCATGCCCGGCGGAAGCGAGCCGGAGAACACCACCAGCACACGTGCATGGGCCAGAAGGCCCAGTTTGCGAACCAGCCGATCCACATCGTGTCGCTTCACGTGAAACCCGATGTCACGCACGTGGGTCTCCGTGTTCGCGCGGGGGTCGATCAGCGTGATGTTCTCTCGCGTATTCCCTTCGACGGCAAGGAATTGTGATTGCACGCCGTCTGACGCCAGACTGTCCTCAAACGCCTGCATCTCCGCCGCACCGACAAAACCGGTTGCCACCGGAGGATGCCCCAGGGTGGCCAGCACCCGGGCGACATTCACGCCCTTGCCGGCCGGTGCCCGATACAGACGGCGACCCACTTGGTGTGCTCCCAGCGTCAGCCCGGGCACCTCGAATAGACAGTCGATCGCCGGATTCACCGTGACCGTCACGACCCGTTCGAATGCGGTTTCCATGTGCGAACCTCACTACTCCTGCGTCCGGCTCAGTGGACGCCGACGCCCGCCAGCGTACCATGACCGCATGGCCCTGACCAAGGATGAGGCAATCGCCCTGCGGCGACTGGATTACTCGGAAACCTCGCAGGTGCTCGTGTTCCTGACCCGCGAGCACGGCAAGGTGCGGGCCATCGCCAAGGGCGTCAAGCGAGGCACGAAGTCACGGTTTGCCGTGGGGATCGACTTGCTGGAACTCGGACACGTCGTTGTCTCCGCACGGCCGGGCGGAGGGGCGGAGCTGGCCACCGTCACCGAGTGGAAGCAGGTGCGGTCCATGGCAGGTCTGCGGCAGCGACTCGCACGAATGCATGCCGCCGAGTACGCCGCGGAAGTGACCGCCGCCCTGACCGAAGACTGGGATCCCCACCCGCGAGTCTTTGCCGCCCTGGTGGGCTTGCTGGACGACCTGTGCCAGGCGAACCAGGTCTTCGATCGGCTGGTGGATTTCCAGCGCGAGCTTCTGGACGAAATCGGCTCGCTCCCGGAGTTCGCCGCGTGCCTGACCTGTGGCCGGATTCCCGAGCCGGACGAGCCCGTCCACTTCTCCTCCTTTGAAGGCGGGTTGCTCTGCCGCGACTGCGAGCCGGCCCATGTCGAGAAGCGAGAGTTGCTGCACGGCTGTCTGTCGATCCTTCGCGGCCAGCCCGGCCACCCCACGTCCCAGGTCGCCGCCTTCGACATCCTCAACTATCACATCGCCCACCTGATGGGCCGCAACCCCACCACCGCCCCCGTCCTCCTAGCCACCGCGTCCCCCGCCTGACATCGCGGAGCGGGCTGGGGTCGGGAGAGGCAAGCGCGTCCGGCGTTCCGGGGCTGGCATTGGCCATCGCCCATTCGTCATTCGTCATTCGGTCCTGATTCCCTCCTTGGTGGGACCAGCTTTCTGTGTGGGACCGGCTTTCTGTGTGGGACCGGTTTCCTGTGTGGGACCGGCTTTCCAGCCGGTCTCTGGGGATCACGCCGGTCGTCCCCTCACGCCCTGTGTTCAGGCTCACTGACGGGCCTGGGGCGGAGGGCGGTGAATAGGCACTGCTCAAGGAGCAGTGGCACATGGCGACCCCGGGGCTTCACGACGTCAGTCGAAGAACGGCTGAATCATCGAGAAGTCCTTCAGGTCGACGTCGGTGTCACCATCCGCGTTGGCGCAGGCGCACTCGGTGGCGTGCGGGACGTCCGGTCCGGCCAGGCAGTCGGCGATCAGCGGCCAGTCGGCGAGATCGACGTTGAAATCGTTGTTGCAGTCGCCGGGGTACGACGGGCCGGGGCCCAGGTACACATCGCGAATGTCGACGTGCGCCTCGCCGAAGCGAACCGGCTCTTCTTCCTCCACGTACAGCGCGTGCCCGCTGAACATGATCTGCGCAACCTGCGTGGGGTCGAACAAATCGTCGGCCGCGATGATGTCCAGCGGTGCCTCGATGGTCTGCCACGCGGGATACGGTTCGTCGGGTTGCGGGCCGTACAGCGCACCGAGATCCGCGGTGTACCCCATGGAATCGAGCAGCGTCACATAGATCGGGGCGTGGTCGTACGGAGCCGGATACGCCTCGCTCTGGTAGTAGCGGGCGGCGAAACTCAACATGAGCCCGGGTTCCGTGACGTCGGCCGGATCGTGACAGGCCCATCGTAGATCGATGATCGGTCCGGACCAGGCCTGGCCCATCGGGAACAGGACGCGGGTGAACGCGTGCAGGCCGTCGTTGAGAAAGAGCAGTTCGGCGGGCGGCTCAACCTGGATCGCGTCAAGGGTCGGGTCGCTTGGGTCGTGCAGGTTGATCTGCTGATCCATCGGGAAGACGGCCGGCAGCGGCAGGCCGCCTTCGGCGACAACGGTGGTCACGGCCGAGCTGGACAGCCCATCTTCGTCGTAGGTCGTCAGTTTGATCTCGGACGAACCGAGCGGCAGCGTGACGACGATGTCGGGATAGTCACCGTCGTAGAGGACCTTGTTGTTGACGGTCCAGACCCAGCGGGTGATCGGGCCGTCGGGATCGTAGCTGCCGCCGCCGCTGACCGGCGTGGGATACCGCGGGCAGCCCGGCGGGGTCGCCGGCGTCGACGGCGGCGTGGTGAGCGGCGGGTTCCCGGGGATGCACCACCAGAAGGTGAACGGATCCCAGTTGTCCGGCGCCGAATAGAGCCCGTCATTCAGCACGTCGGCATAGAGGTACCAAGGCCCCGCGTAGGGACAATCGTGCACGTGATGCTGGATGGCGCCGCCGCGGCGATTCGTGACGAACAGGCCGCTGGGGGCGATCGGATCTCCGTCGTTCTTGGACGGATAGCCGGGCCCGAGCTCGTACCAATAGAGGGACCATTCGTGGAAGGTGCGCGTCCGGCGCGCATTCGTGTCGACGATATACACCGGCTCGCCGACGAGGTAGATGTCCTTGTCGACGTGGATGGTGATCTCCAGGTCTGCCGGCCGGAACATGCAGGTTTCCCACTGCTCGGGGTTGTGGCCGTTGCCGTTGATATCCTCGCCGCCGTCAAAGTCGCTGTCGTCGTCCGAGTCGCAGTCGGCCTCGGAGCGAAGGCCGTCGCCGTCCCAGTCGGAGAACGACAGAGCGTCGTTTTCATGGCCGGAATGGTACCGGTCGTGGAAGGTGTAATTGCGGATCTCTTCCTTGTCGGGCACTTCGTCGTCATCGGTATCCTGGTCGCCGGGCAAGGACTGCAAAGCCCGCGTCGTCTCGTCGAAATCCATCACACCGTCTCCGTCGGAGTCGGTGGTGACGGAGGTTTCCTGCATCCGGCCGGTCGTGCCCGCGGCGGGCTGCAGCCAGACGGCGTCGAACTGGTTGGTGCGGTGGTGACGCCAATATGGCGTGGGGGACCCGGCGATGACGTAGCTGAACACGTGCGGATGATAGGGCCCGCGCCACGGGTCATGGGCGTAGACGATTTGGCAGTTGGTTCCGCTCGTCGTCGTGAACTCGAAGTAGAAGGTCGGGACCAGGCAGTGGCCGGGCACGGCGGCGACGAAGCACTCGCGTTCATCGATCCACTGTTTCATCTGCGCGAAGGTGAAGTTGCCCGCGCCGACGTATTGGTAGTTGATGGCGGCGCCGTTCAGCGCCCAGGACAGGGTGGTGGTGATTCGTCCGTCGCTGTTTGCCCGGTCATGCCCCAGGTCGCCCTCCGGCTCGGGGCGTTGCGTGTTCCAGTTCTCGTAGGCGATTCGATCCTGGCTTAAGTCACCGCCGTGTCTGCCGTTGACCATGGCGATGGACGCAGCCCAGCAGTAGTTTCGGCCGTGGCGGCAGCCGCTGTCGTCCGGGCTCTGGTTCGGGTGGGGCTGGTCCCAGGCGCAGCTTCCGGCTTCCGGACAGCCCGGGCGGGTATGCGCATCCATGTCGTTCCAGAGGCACAGCAGATTCGTATCCTTGCGCTGATACTTGAACGGGCAGGACCGGCAGAATTGCGCCTCCAGGCTTTCCAGATCCGAGTTCACCACAAACATCCACTCGGCGGACCAGGGCGTGAAATCGACGCCGATCTGGGCACGCACGCGCCAGAAGTAAACATTGGTCGGCAGGGTCAGGCCGGGCGTGTACTCGGCGCCGGGCAGGCCGGTGGCATAAACCAGCGTGGTGGCGAACGTGTAGTCCGTCGCCAACTGGAATTCGTAGGTGGTGGCGCCGGGGAGGGGCATCCAGGTGAACGTGGCCGGTGTCGTGATGAACACGTCGCGGTTGCTCGGTGACAGTTGAATCGGGTTTTCGACCGGGTAGGCCCGGTGGTGCGCGTAGAGGGAGATGGGTACGATGCGCCAGTCTTCAGGCAGATTGCGATCGAAGCCGTCGAAGTATCGCGCCAGCGAGTCACCGGTCGTGAGTTGGTTTGTGGGTACGAAAGCGCCGGCGGTCCACACGCCGGCGGCGACCGCGTGGTCATGGGCGACATCGGGGAGGTAGACGTCGTCGCGGCTCCAGGAGACGAAGTCGACGAGAGTCCCGCTGCCGGGGGAGCCGTTGTAGAGCGCGCACTCGTCCTCGGTCGGGTCAAATGGCAAGCCGACCGGGCCAAGGAACAACTCCCCGGCACCGTCCGTGAAATCCAGTTCGTCGATCCCACCGGTGAGGTAGACCGTAAGGAAGCATCCGCCCGGCAGGTTCAAGGGCGGCAGGACGATGGCCGGCAGGGCATCGCCGCGCGTGATCGTCCAGTTGGCCAGATCCACGCTGCCGGGGCCGCTGTTGTACAGCTCGATGCGCGTGGCGGCGCTCCGCAAGTCGTCGCGGCCGAGACTGGCGGGATCGTAAACGACCTCGTTGAGCAGGACATCGGCCAGCGCGGTCGGGCTGCTCGCGGCCAGCACCAGGGCCAGGGCCAAAAAGGGAATCAGGGCCCGACTCGCTCCACGCGTGCCGCGCGTCGATTGTCTGCACATCATGTTTGGCTCCTTGGTTGCGGCCGAATCCGTGAAGTGGTTCGGCCAACGCGCTTCTTTCGGCCGGCAAGATGATTGGGGGGAGCCTGCTTGGCTTGCTTGAAATGCCCTTCCCCGCCAAATCCCCCACCGACCTACACGTGCACCCCCGATCAACGCAGAGACAGAACGGCAACCGCTGAGAGTATTGTCTCAAAAGGTGCGTGCGTGTTCAAGTGGGATGAAAAGGTCTGACACATTGAATGCCTGGGACCCGATACGAATAAGCCAATTGGCGCGTTTCTCGACGAGCCCGACCGAATCGTTCGCCGTCGTTGGCTGTCATGGCTTGGGAAAGGCGGTTCCTGACCGGCTGGTCTCCGCAGGCGACTCGCCGGGGCGAGAAAGCCGGTCCCACAGAAAAAGCCGGATCCACAACAGAGGCGGGTTCCACACCATGAGCGGCGTCAATCGGGATCTAAGATGGAGCGCACGACGACTCACTCAGAAATGCAGTTGTGGGGAGTCGGTGAAGCAGGCGGAGATGCGCCAGCGGGCCGAACTGGCGGAGGGCGAGGCCGGCTCCACACGCACGACCTGGCCCTCGGTGTGCACGCGGCCTGGGTAGGGGGAATGGCCGTCACCGGGGGGTACCAGCAGATCGACCGTCAGGCGGGTGCCGAGGGCGAGGCCGGGGCAGTCCGTCTCGAAGTTCACGCCGCCGCTGCTCACGTCGCGGCATACGGAGCGATGGACCGGCTCCGAGATGCCGTTCTCGCCGTTAACTCGATACTCCAACGGCAGCCGAATGGCCAATCGTCGATGCCTGCGCCTGTCTGCGTCGCACATGGCCGACTCTCGAAATGCCCGCTCCCCCGCATGACGCAAGGCTGTTGCCATGCTCTGCTTATCGGCTGACAGGAACGGTGCCATCCCGCACAATTCAGGATCGGTCTCTGGTGAATCATCAGTAAGGGCTGCCGGAATGGGCTGTTATGGGACTTATCCACAGGGAGGTCCGGTCGATCGGACGAAACCGGCGTTAGCAGACGTTGACGGCCGACAACACGGTTGGGTCGTCTGTGTGGCGTTTCGCCAATGAGAGGAAGGCCCCAGCCGCCGCTTCGCGGAATCACGCCCATACCCGTACAATGCCCCCACCGGCCGGCAGCGGGTCGGAACTGGCGGAACGAAATGGCAAAGCTGATCGCATCCGTAACGGGGAGCACGCTGGAAGCCCTCCGGCCTCTGGGCGAACAAGCCCTTGCGGCCGGTGCTGACCTGATCGAGCTGCGGCTGGACGGGCACGGCTCGCCCGGCCCGTCGTTTCGGGAATGGGTGGCCGGCCTGCCGGCAGGCCGGTGGATTGTCACGTGCCGATCAACCGCGGAAGGAGGCGCCTCGGATGCGCCGGCAGAGGCCCGTGCCCGGCTGCTGGCGGACCTGGCGGGCGAAGGCCGGGGGATTGTCGATTTCGAGTATGCGGCGTGGCGGGCGTCCGCAGCGGCTCGCGAATGCTTGGAACGGGTGCGTTCGGCGGGTCTTTCGGGCAAGCCGAGATTGATCCTTTCGTCGCACCACTTCGAGGGCCGACCGGTTGATGCAGCCGGGCTTTTGCGGGAAATCGCAGCGGTCGGCGGCGTAGTACCGAAAGTCGCCTGGATGTCGCAGAGCATCTGCGACAGTCTGGAGGCACTGGAGTTGGCGCGGCGGGCGCCGGTGCCGGGCATCGTCATCTGCATGGGTGAGGCGGGGCTGCCTTCGCGCGTATTGGCCGGCAAGGTGGGTGCGTACGGAACGTATTGTGCGGCGGCATCCGGCGGCGAGACAGCGCCGGGGCAGGCTTCGCTTGCTCAGATGCGTGAGGTTTTCCAATGGGGATCGATCAGGGCCTCTACACGCGTGTTCGGTGTCATCGGGTGGCCGGTGGGCCACTCCATGAGCCCGCTGCTGCACAACTCCGCGTTTGCGCGGGCCGGCGTGGACGCCGTGTATCTGCCGCTGGCCGTGGATCCAGTCGGTGAAGTGCTGGAGTCGTTTCTCGACAGGTGTCTGCACGCGGACTGGCTGAACGTGGGTGGGTTCAGCGTTACCGTGCCGCACAAGGGCCGCGTGCCGGCGTACCTGGGGGGCGCCGCGGACAAGCTGGCACAGCAGATCGGGGCTGTCAACACGCTGATCGTGCAGGATGGAAAGTACCGCGGCTACAACACGGACTATTCCGGTGCGTTAGGCGCGTTGATCGAGGAGTTGGGGCCGGACCGGGCGTGCCTGAGAGACACAGCGGTGGACGTGCTGGGCGCGGGCGGCGCCGCGCGAGCGGTGGTGGCGGGCCTGCGATCGTGCGGCGCTCGCGTTACGCTGAGCAACATCGTACATGACGACACCGTTCATCTTGCAGACGAGTTTGCCTGCGAGGTCCGGCCCTGGGCTGAACGTGGCCAGGGGCGAGGTGCCGTCCTGATCAACTGCACGAGCGTGGGGATGTGGCCGGAGGTGGATGCCACACCGATGCCGCCGGAATCCCTGCCGCGGTATGCGGCCGTGTTTGACGTGGTGTATAACCCATTAGAAACAAGGTTGTTGCGTGACGCAGCGGCCGCGGGGTGCCGCACGATTCGGGGGGTCGAGATGTTCGTTCACCAGGCGGCGGAGCAATTCCGGCTCTGGACCGGGCGGGAGGCAGACGTGGGGTTGATGCGGCAGTTGGTGATTGGGGAGTTGACCCGTCATGGCTGATCGTCGACCGCCCAATCTCGTATTGATCGGCTATCGCGGGTCGGGCAAGACCACGGTGGGCCGGGCCGTGGCCGACCGGCTGGGTTTTCGGCTGGTGGACACGGATGCGCTCATCGTATCCGAGGCGGGGATGCCGATCGCGACGATTTTTGAGCAGGAGGGTGAATCGGGCTTCCGCGAGCGAGAGGCCCGCGTTGTGCGGGCCGTGATGGAGGGTGAGGGGCAGGTGGCCAGCATGGGTGGGGGCGCGGTTCTGCGGGACGACAGTGTAGCCTGCATGAGGGCGCGGGGATTCGTGGTGTGGCTGACCGCTCCGACCGAGTTGTTGTGGCGGCGGATTCAGGCGGATGCCGCGACGGCCGCTAACCGGCCGGCCCTTACGTCACTTCCGGGAATCGAGGAGGTGCGTGCGGTGCTGGCTGCCCGCACGCCGCGATACCGCGCGGCGGCGCATGTCGAGGTGGATGCCACGGCGGAGTTGGAGTCCGTGGTGGATGCAGTGCTGGCCGCCTACGGCTCGTCGTCTTGAGCGGGCGGTGTCGCGTCGGTTTCAGGTTCCTTGCTTTCCAGGGGGTTTTCAAAGCCCTTGCGTTCGCAGAGGGCGTTGATCAGCGGGGTGAAATCCCGAATCCAGTAGTCGTCCAGGCGGACCGTGGCGTCCTGTTCGTCGCGGACGTACAGAAGCTCCACCCTGCCCTTGTCACGATAGCGGGCGGCATCCAGCCCGGTCATTGCCTCGAACGGGATCAGCGGCTTGCCGCTGACTTTCAGGCCCTGGTCGTCCAGCCGCACGGAGTACGTCAGGACGCGGAGGTAGTGCACAATCAGGGGAATGCCGAGTATCGCGAGAACGAGGGCCAGGATCTTCTGGGTGTCGATGTCCAGTTCGGTCTTGTACGCAGCCGTCGCCCGGTGGATGCTACCGCGGGGGATGACGTTTTCGCCGATGGTGGTGACCTTCATGGCGACGGCCGGTCCGAACCAGTACGAGGAGAGTCCGTCGTCGCTCGTGTAGTCCGGCTCGCCGAGTACCTCCTTGACTTTCTTCAGGCTGGTGAGCTTGTCGGCCTCGATTCGTCCGGTGTTCTTGACGGTGACCCGCCCGTTGATGGGCGGGTGTTCCAGGGGCACCATTTCGGGCCGGCTTTTGCGGATCTGGTCGAGGTTTTTCCGGGGATAGCCGATGTAGCCGTCATAGGCGAAGTATGCGCCGAACACGACGATCATGCCCACAAAAATGCCCTTACGGATGATCTGTTCGAGTGTCACCTTGGATCGGATTTCAGCCATCGGGCGCTACCCCATCATAGAAGACATGGACCTGTTGCCTGCCCGCGATCGGGCACCGGCACCCGAAGCCGGCGCTTACATGGTTCCCGGTCTTGTGGCTTTTTTCAAGGGGTTCGGCCGGATACGGTGTTTGCCCTGTCCTGCGTGCAGTTGAAACCGGCGCCGGATACGGCAATAATCCATTGCGGGACGGGCGATTGCGACCCGCCGCCTCGTGTGGGAAGCGAGCTCATTGATGAACAACCATCTGGGCGCGGTGTGCGATGAGTTCTACGTCAACTCCCGCCTTCATCTGAAGATCGAAGTGATGCCGGAGCCGGAGCCGGTGTTGCGCTTTCTCGAGCGGATCTCGAAATCCTTTCCGACCATGCGCAAGTTGCGGCAGCGGGAGGACGGCGGGGTCGTGCTGGAGGAGAGCGTCCACCCCCGGTCGCCGCGTCGCTGGCTTCGGCTGGACCCGACGAGCCTGCGGTTCGGGTACTACGCCATTCCGGACATGGCGGAGATTCGGACCATGGCCGACGTGATTCTGGAGCACGCGCCGTATTACCTGAACTTCAGCGAGCTGAACTACGACCACCTGGACGTGACGTACGGCTTTGACCTGGATTTTCGCGGGAACCATGACCAGCTTCTGGCGGAAACGTTCTGGACGGACCACCCGTTTGCCGGGCTGCTGCTGGGAGAAGAGGCGGTCCACGTGATCGAGAGCCAGCCGTACCTGGGCATCGCCCTGACGCAGGAATGCGACCTGCAGGCGTACGCGGAGATCCGGTCACGCAGCTCCACCTATGAGGTTCGGGCGGGCGACTTCGATCCAGGCCCCATCAGTGTCTATCTGACCGTGCGGCAATATTGGGGCTTCGAGGAACCCACATCGCCGGTGGATACGCACCGCAAGCTGGTCGAGATTGCGGACGATCTGGCGGGCGGCCGCGTGGTGCCGATCCTCGTGAATCCCCTGGCCCAGGCCATTGCCGGCCGGCGGTGAATCGGCAGTTAGGCTGTGGACTGTAGACTGTGGGCTGTAGGTCGCCCCGGCGACTCGCTCTGGCCGGGTGCCATGCCCGTAGGCTTCAGCCTCGGGCATGTCCGCTGGGCCGAGATTCCCATCCCGGCCCTCGACCGCATCCGCGCTTGATCTGTGCGCATCCTTCCGGCAGAATCCACCGTCTGGCGACCTTCGGACCCGTCCTGCGTTGAGAACGACCGGATGAGCGACGGCGGCATCACATCCCGCGTGCTGGTGGGCATGGAAATCCACGTGCAGTTGGCCACGCGGACGAAGCTCTTCTGCAGCTGCGCGGTCGAGTTTGCGGCGGTGCCCAACAGCCGGGTCTGTCCGGTCTGCGCCGGGATGCCGGGCGTGCTGCCGGTGCTGAACCGGCAGGCGGTCGAGTTTTCCATTGCGGTGGGGCTGGCCCTGAACTGCCGCATCGCTCCGTTCACCAAGTGGGACCGCAAGAGCTATTATTACCCCGACCTGCCGAAAAACTACCAGATCAGCCAGTACGACCTGCCGCTGGCGGCCGACGGGTACTTCGACGTGAACGTCGATGGCGAGACTCAGCGCGTGCGCATCCGCCGCGCCCACCTGGAAGAGGACGCCGGCAAGAACATCCACGACACGCCGGGCTGCACGCTGGTGGACCTGAACCGGGCGGGGACGCCGCTGCTGGAGATCGTGACGGAGCCGGACATTCACTCGGCCGAGCAGGCTTACGCGTTCGCCACGGAGCTCCAGCGGCTGGTGACGTACCTGGGCGTCAGTGAAGGCAGCATGCAGAAGGGCCAGATGCGCTTCGAGCCCAACGTGAACATGATCATCACGCGGGACGGCGAGGAATACCGCACGCCCATCAGCGAGGTGAAAAACCTCAACAGCTTTCGCAGCGTGCGCGACGCCATCGCCTACGAGGCCCGCCGACAGGTCCAGGAGTGGCAGCGCGACAACGGCTACGTGCTCGGCAAGCGTCCGAACGAAAACCGCGGCTGGCTGGACGACCGCGGCGTGACGGAATTCCAGCGCGGCAAAGAGGCCGCCCACGACTACCGCTACTTCCCCGACCCGGACCTGGTGCCCGTGGAAATCGACGCGGCCTGGCTGGATCGCGTGCGCGGGCAGATGCCCGAGCTGCCCCGGCCACGGCAGGCTCGGCTGGAGAAGGAGCTGGGGCTTTCGCCGAAAGACGCGGAGATCATTGTGACGGACCGCGCGACGGCAGACTTGTTCGAGGCTGCCGTGGCGGCGGGCGGGCCGCCCGACGTGCTCGCCCGGCAGTTCGTCAACGTATGGTCCGCGCTGGCCAACGAGCGCGGTGTGGCGGTGGCCGGTTTGCAGGTGGACGCAGCCCGCATGGGTCGCCTGGCGCGGCTCACCACGGACGGCACCGTCAGCGCCACTGCGGCCAAGCAGATTGCAGAGCGGATGCTCGAATCTCCGGACGAACCGGCCACCCTGGCGGAATCCCTCGGCCTGGTGCAGGTGCAGGATGCGGACCAGACTGCCGCGTGGGTCGCCCAGGCATTCGCGGAAAACGAGCGGGCCGTCCGCGACGCCGCCGCCAATCCCAAGAAGGCTCAGAAGGCGGCAGGTTTCCTTCGCGGCCAGGTGATGCGCATCTCCGGCGGCAAGGCCGACCCTCGCCTGGTGGGCAAGCTCATCGAGGAGCGACTGGCCGAGTTGAGAACGGAGGATTGAGAAGGGTGTACCTCGCCAAGCGCGCCAGCGCAGAATCCCATAACACAGGCACGTGGTAACGAATCTTGTGCGGCATACGCGCGATCCGTAGCCGGACCACTGGCGGCTGCGCGGAACGGTCGGCCTTTTGGCAAGGGCCTGGTCGGTGCTGACGTAGCCGGTGGGTTTCGGCTCGGAGTGTGCTGCGCAAAGAGGAGACGCGGATTCTCGGGATCGGGGTAGGCGCAGGGGGGGGGCGCTGGTATACTGCGCGGGAGTGCTCGGCTGAGGGCGGGGAGCGACTCCCGCAAGTTCGACAGCCTTCCGCCGAGCGACGCAGGTTGAGTATCCCAGCGCGCGAGAGAGAGAAAGGTTCTCCTCCGCGCGTTTTTTCATGGACGGACGGTCCGGTCGGCGGGTGGCGACTGGCAGGCGACAATCGCCGTGCCTGCAGCGCTCGCCGAACACGAGGGCAATTCCAGACAAGTGACACTTCTACGGTAAGGAGGACTAGGGGCATGAACATCTCCAAGACAGTTATGTCGGTTGCCGTGTTGATCGGTCTTGTCGCCGGCGCCGCTTCGGCGAGCATCGTGATCGACACCGTGCCGGTGGGCAATCCGGGCAACGCCGGAGAGCTATCAGGCGAGGGCGCGGGCGGCTTAGGCCAGGATCGTATATGCGGCGCGGTGGACTATACGTACAACATCGGCAAGTACGAGGTGACGGCGGGGCAATACACGGCGTTCCTGAACGCCGTGGCGGGCGTGGACACATATGCCCTCTACAACACGACTATGTCTGAGACCCCCGCCGGCAGCGGTATCACGCGAAGCGGCGGTGGCACTGTGGGCGACCCTTACACGTACACGGTGGCGTCGTCTCACGTCAACCGCCCGGTGAACTGCGTATCATGGGGTGATGCGGCGAGGTTCGCCAACTGGCTGCACAACGGCCAGCCGACGGGTGGGCAGGATGCTTCGACCACGGAGCGTGGCGCGTACACGCTCGATGGCGCTACGAGTGATGCGGCCTTGTTGGCCGTGAACCGAAACAGCAACTGGAAGTGGGCCATCACGAGCGAGGATGAGTGGTATAAGGCGGCGTTTCACAAGAACGACGGCGTGACGGGCAGCTACTGGGACTACCCGACCAGCAGCGATAGCAGGCCAGGCCGCGACCTGAGCGATGTCTCCGGCAACAACGCCAACCACAACGGGACTCCGTATCCGATCCAATCGCCGTACTATACGACAGTTGCGGGCCAGTTCCACAACTCCGCCAGCCCCTACGGCACGTTCGACCAGTGCGGCAACGTGTCGGAGTGGAATGAGTCTACGCTTTGGGGTTTGTATCGTTGTCTGCGGGGCGGGGCGTTCCACAGCCCCACCCGCCACCTGCGTGCGTCGGCTCGCGACCCCTACGACACCCCGACGAACGAGGCCACCGGCATCGGGTTCCGCGTCTCCGCGGTTCCTGAGCCAACTTCCCTGGCGCTACTGGCGTTGGGCGGGATCGTGCTGGCCAGGCGAAGGGGGCTGGGAAGATAGCTCTTTTCCCTCTGGCCCTCTTTCTCTTCATCCTTCGCCGCCGTAGGCGGCGCGCGAGTTTTTTTGAGCCGTGCGTGCGCGCCGCATCAGCGGAGATTCTCGCAACGAACCGCCCGTTCTGCTGGTCAAATGGTACGACGTGACCAAATGGCTGCTGGAGCGGGTGGACAGCTTCCCCAAGAACCAGCGGAGTATATTCAGCCAGCGAGGGTCAAGCGTTGTCGGTGTGTTTGCCCGTTTCAACGGGTATTCCCGCCGCAGGCGGGCCAATGGGCCAGCCCTTGTAGGGCTGGTTGGCGGAGGCAGACGTTCCCTTCCCCTCTCCGAATCGGAGCCCGTTTCAACGGGCTTCCACCGTTCTGATCCAGGCCGCGGCGGGTGGTGAGGAGAGAGAAGCCCGTTGAAACGGGCTCGCTCTGTCGTTGACGAAGATATGATGATCTTCGCCCGCGAACCAGTCCTCAAAGGACTGGCCTGAAGCCCGCCTGCGGCGGGAAAGCCCCGTGAACGGGGCTGGCGCCACGGGGCGGGTCGTTCAACATCAGCGACCCGAGGCATCGGGAGTTCCCTGACAGCTTCACCCCCGGACGCCGCGGGCCGGGTCGGTCAGCAGCAACGACACCATGTCGTATCGCGGCTTGGGGGGTGGGTCGTCCAACGGCAGCGGGAACCGAGTTACACCCAATTGAGAATATGCAACAGGCCGCGCAGAGTGAGAGGCTTCTTCCATTCTCCATTCGCCATTCTTCATTTGCCATTTCTTCAGGGATACAGGCTTTCGAACAGCGTCTCGAACGAGGCGGGGTACGGCACCTCGATGCTGGAGTACCAGGTGCCGCTGTTGTAGAGGTCGCTGATGTCCTCGCCCTCGTAGGCGGCGATGCGAATGTCGGGGCGCCGGTCAAGCTTGAACGGGCCCTCCAGTTTCCCGCGGGGCAGACGCTGGCCGTTCTCGTCAAAGGCGATAATGACTTCCGGCAACAGCGAAAACCGCTCTCCGAAGCGGACGACCACGCCGTACCGCCCGCAGGCCAGGCGAACCTTCGCGCCGATAGGGAAGGGCTGGACCACGCTGCCGAAGATCTTGAGCACCACCGGATCGTAGAACTGGGCGTAGGGTCCGACGGTCATCTCCCACAGCGCTCGCGGCGCCGACTTCGCCTCGCGGAAGACGCGCCGGCTGGTGGCGGCGTCAAAGGCGTCGGCGATGCGCAAAATGCGGGCGAACAGCGGAATCGCCTCACCGGTCAGGCCGCCGGGATACCCCGTGCCGTCCATGTTTTCGTGGTGGCGCAGAATGATCTCCGCGACGGCTTCCGGCGTGTCGGGCGGCAGAGTGGCGGCGCTGGCGGCCGGGTGCTCCGCAACAATCTGCCGTTCCTCCGCGGAGAGCGGGCCGGGGTGTTCGAACACCTTTTCCAGCGGCCACAACGCCACGTCCATGAATAGGGCGGCCAGACCCAGTGGGGTCAGGTTCACGGGAAAACGGGCGCGGCTGTAGCTGCGCAGGCTGCTCCGCCGGGCGAGGTCGTGCTGGGCGAGCCCCCGAACGGCGTTGCCGACAACCAGGCTCAGGTAGAAGACGTTGGCCGGATGCTCGATGAGGTAGCCGCCGTCCTTGCCCGAGGGCATGACCATTGCGGTCGCGTCCGGATGCTGCTGCAGGTACTGCGTGATGTATGCGAGGGCCTCATGCACGCCGCGCAGCGACATGCCTCGCAGGGACATGCGTGACGCAAACTTCTCCCGGACGCCGGACAGGGCGTCCACCAGCTTCTCGCGGGCGGCCAGGGCCACCGTGCTGTCGCGAGAGTCGTCCTGGAAACGGGCCCACTCATCCAGCACGGGGTCCAGGATGTAAATGTTCGCCCGAGGGTACTGCTTGCGCAGGTTGTCAATCTCAGCCGGATTGAGCACGCGGCCCGCGGGCAGCAGGACGCGACGGTCACAGATGACCGGTTTGGCCAGCCGCATGCCGGCTTCGAGTTCGCTAGGTTGCAGGTAGAGCGGCATCGACAAACCCCGCGGACACGTGCGGCGCGGCCGGTCGGCGCAGGATGACCGGCCGGGCACTCTCCGGCCGCCTCCGCGGCCGGGTCCACTGCTATCCCTATCGGGCAAAGAGACCGACCGGACGATTTCGGCGGGGAGGGGCCGATAATCGGGACGCAGGGGTCGAGGGATCCAAGGCGCGCAGGTCGGGGGGCGGGGCGCTGCGCGCGCATCACCAGCCTTGGTGCGCCGCCCGCACGCGCACCCCCGCGGAGGCGTCAGCCTACAGCCAGCCCTTGTGCGCGGCCCACATGTGCTGCTCCGGCGTCTGGCCGTCCGCCGCATTGCAGCCCAGGCAAAGCCGGCCCTTCGCATCCTTCGAGACCGTGGCGTAACACAGGCTCCCGGCATCGTCCTCGAACCGCCAGATCCAGTACTGGCAGTCCTCCACCTGCGCCGACCGCAGGAACGTCAGGTCCGCGGCCGTGAGGTCCTCGTCGTTTTGCTCTCGCCGAACGTAGTCCACGAGCTTTTTGAGGAATTCGGTGTGCCTGGCCGTCAGCTTGTCGCTGAGCGGCGGGAAGGACGACGGCATGCCCTCCGTGGCGTCGGGCTCCGGCTCCGGCGCCTTCGTCGGCGTGATGTCCGTCCGCATCCGCGTCAGGTCGGCCGTCTGGCGGTCCCCGATTCCGCCCCAGGGGGACCACTCCACGTCGGTGAAACCCTCACGCTGGATGACCTCAACTACCCGTTCGGTCACAATCGGTCCCCTCAACTCATGCGGGCGCATGAAATCCGAGCCGTCCCAGGATGAGCGGTCAACGACGTAGGAATCATCGTCCCCCACGGGTGCATAGCGCTCGCGCCCACACACGCCACACGGGCCCTTGTATCTCACGTCACTGGCCTCCGGAATGATGTGAACGAACGTGTCCACGTAGATGTCCCACAACGGCGGCCCCTTGTACGGCCATGGCACGATCGGTCGCTTTCGCGATTCACGCTTGGCTGGGGCTTCGACCTTGACCGGCCAGGCAACATAGCCCTTCAGATCCGCGGCTTCAAAGGCAACCTTCACCCTGTCGGTCACAAGGAATTCCCAGGCTGCACCGCCGAAAATGAAATCCGGAATCTCGTCGGAGCCTGATCGCCAGCGAATCGCGTACGGCCCACGCCGACGTCTGTTTTCCGGCTCATAGCACACGCGGCACACTTCATCCGGATTCAGCCAGGGATGAGGCTCCGCAAGGCTGGTTTGCGCGAACCGTTCGCCGTACCAATCGCTTCTCTTGAGGAGATACAACAACATGACTACAACATCCTTCTGAACTCGACCAGACTACTACCACCTTCCGTAGTAGATCATATCCAACGCAGTCTCGCGCATCGCCTTGAACGCCGCTACCATATCGTCAGGCTTCAGATGCTCGATTCCCCTGAACCAGTCCATCCACAGGCTGTTCCACCATCCGCCGCGCGCCCCTTCGTGCAGGAACCAGTGCAGTTCATCGGGAATCCCGAAGATATTCGGCTGTCCCTTTACGCCCACCACTATTTTGTACACGTCCGGATGGTCCCTCTTCAGAATCTTCAGCAACGCATCGGGCACCATATGATGCCGCTCAAGAACCGCTTCCCCGGCCTCTTTGATCGCCTTGACGATCTTCTTGATCTTCCGTTGCTTCGCTCCCAGTTCCGCCAGCGCCTTGACCGTCGCCTTCCGGAACGTCTTGCCGAACTTGCCGAACGGCCCGGTCAGGATGTCGACGGCAACCCAGGCGCCTCGGCCCGCGAGGCTGACGGCCAGTTCCAGCGACAGGTTGCGGGCCTCGATCGCCGCGGCAATGTCCCGGAACATGCCGTACAGCGACCTACTGATGTCGTAGACAGTATACGCCTGCCACGCGTAGTTCGCCGCAGTGCCAAGCATGCCGATGTACGTCCACTGCCCCGTCGGGTCGGTGAAGACCTGCGGGTTGCTCAGGACGTACTGGTAGAGGTTCAGCGACTCGGCGTAGTCCACCGGGTCGCGTTGGCAGAAGCGCCCGTGCCAGGGGTCGTATTCCCGGGCGCGGTAGTCATAGAGCGCCAGCAGCGGGCGGCCGGGTTGGCCGGTGACGGCGCCGTCCGCGTCCCGGATGTCGAAGTCCAGACGCCGCCCGGTGAAGTAGTACGGATTGGCCGGCGCTGCGGACCCGCCGCGCGAACCCGTAAAAACCGTCTGAAGCGCGCCCGCGTCCGCGAGGTCCACGTCCCCGTCGCCGTCCAGGTCGCCGGGCTCGCAGCCGCCGGACGGAGGCACGCCCGGCCCGGCCAGGCAGGCGGCCAGCAGCGTCCCATCCTCCACGTCGATGTCCAGGTCGCCGTCGAAGTCACCCCGGCCGTCCAGCAGAACCAGCAGCACCCGCGCGTCCCGCGTGTCCACGTCGCCGTCCGGCTCGGCGTCGAAGACGTCGCAGCCCGGCCCGTACGGCACGCCCGGCCCGCCGAAGCACACCTGGAACGCCGCAACGTCCGCGAGGTCCACGTCCCCGTCGCCGTCCGCATCTCCGACCGGCGGCAGCCCCGCCCCGCCGCCGCCGAACACCGCCGGCAGGCCGTAGGCGTCGTAGGTGTACCGCTGGACGACCTCGCCGGTCGCGTCGGCCAGCCCGGTGACGCTGTGCAACGCGGCGAGCAGATAGAAGAAATCCCGGCCGTGCTCGTGGATCAGCAGGTGTTCGTCCACGTACGTCGGGCCGTCGACGTAGTAGCGCAGCAGCGCGCCGGCGCCGTCGTATTCGGCCAGCACGCGCTGTCCGTCGTAGACGAAGCGGGTCGTTGCGCCGTCCCTGACCTGCGTGGCCCGGCGGCCGAGGGCGTCGTAGGTGAAGGTTGCGAGGACAGTGCCGGCGGGGTCGTGGACCTCGATCAGTCGCTGCTCATAGTCGTACGCCAGCGTGTAGCCGGTCTCCGTGCGGGTCAGGTTGCCGGCGTTGTCATGCTGCGGATCGACCGCGCCGGGGGTGATGTCGGTGTACTCGTTGACGCAGTTGTGGGCGTACGTGGTGTCCGCGCCGGCGCGATCGGTGTAGGTGAGGCGGTTGCCCAGCAGGTCGTAGTCGAAGAGCTCGCTGCCGGCGTCGGCGGCGTAGGCCGCCGAGGTGAGGCGGTGGAAGTCGTCGTACCCGTAGAGAATCGAATCGGCGATGGTGGGGTCGCCGGCCACCTCGGCCGTCTCGCGATTGCCCACGTTGTCGTAGGTGTAGTCGTAGCGGTCCAGCTCCGTCAGCGTGCCGGCCACGTCCGCGCGGTTGACGATGGCCGGCTCCCGCCGATGCACGTCGTAGTCCACGTGCCGGCGGATCCACGTCTCGGTGGGGCCGGCGGTGCGCGCCGCCCGGTCCGTGGGGAACCGGCCGGCGTACGCGTAGTCGGCCAGTAACTGGCCGTTGCGGTGGACGGCGGTTGTTTGCCCGAGTCCGTCATGGTCAAACGTCAGGGTGACGCCGACGTCGGCGGGGTAGCCCAGCAGCGTGCGGTCGCCCGCCTGGTTGTGGTCGTACGTGACCGTCTTGCTGACGCCGGCGACGGTTTGCGTTTCCGTGGTGACCTGGCCGAACCCGTCATGCGAGAACGTGACGCGGTGGCTCGCGTCGCGCTGGGCCAGGGTCATCCAGCCCAGCGGCGTGTAGGTGAAGGTCTCTTCGAGCAAACCGCCGACGGTTTTGGTGAGCACCTGGCCCCGCCGGTTGTGCGTGTAGAGTGAGATCTGCCCGCGCGGATCGGTGCGCTGCGTCATCCGGCCGGCGTCGTCGTAGACGTACACCCACGCCCCGCCGTCGCAGAAGTCGATCCGCGTGCGGCGGCCGAGCTTGTCGTTGGCGTACGTCGTGGTTTCCGTCAGGCCCAGGCCGTCCCAGGTCCGCTGAAGCGTCAGGTGGCCAAGCTGGTTGAACTGCGATTCGGTCTGCCGCGGGGCCGCCGCGTCGGCGTTTTCGCGAATCCACGTCTGGTCACCGAAGGCGTTGTACGTGTACTGCGCGGCGACGTCCTCGGCGTCCACCGTGCGCGTGCACCGGCCGAGCGCGTCATACTCGTGCGTGGTGGTCAGCGCCGGCGGGCCGTTGGCGACTTCAGAGGTCAACCGGCCCAGGTTGTCGTAGCCGTAGGTGTACGACCGCGTGCCGAGCGGCGGCTCCGTGACGGTCTTCGTCAGCACCTGGTTGTGGACGGTGTAGGTTCGTGATTCGGTGTTCCCTTGCGGGTCGGTGATCAGCGTCAGCCGGCCGATGGCGTCGTAGTCGTAATCGGTCGTCCGCGGCTGCGGCGGGTCGCCGGCGTAGGTCGTTTCCGTATCCACGCGTTCCGAGCCGGCCACGTAGGTCAGGTCCGTCACGCGGTCCACCGTCAGGCTGACGGGCCCCGCATCGGCCGGGTCGGCCATCTGCACGCGGCGTGTGTTGCGGCCCAGCTCGTCGTATTCCCGGCGTTTCTGGGTCAGCGGCGTGCCGCCGGCGTCGTACGCCGTTTCGCGGATGCAGTTGTCGCGGCTGTTGTACGCACTGACCACGCGTAGATCGAGCGTGGCGCCTTCGTATCGCTGGTCCTCGACCGGCCGGCCGAGCGCATCGTACGTAAACCGGATTTCGTTGCCGGCCGGGTCTTCAATGAAGACCACGTTCCCGCGGCCGTCGTGGTCGTAGGTCGTCACGCCGCCCTCGGCGTCGGTCATGGACGTCTGCCGATTGGCGAAGTCACACGTGAAGACCGTTTCGGCGTTCCCGGCGGCGGCTTTCTGCCGGCGCAGTGTCGCGTTGCCCGCCCGATCGAAGCCGATTTCCGTGACGCGGTCGGCGTTGTTGCTGGGCGAGCCGCCCGGCGCGGCCAGCTCTCGCATTCGCCACGGCCGGCCCAGGTTGTCGTACTCGCTCCGGGTCTCCGAGAGCGTGGCGACCGTCTGCGTATCGACGACATATTGCCGCGTCACCTGCCCGGCGTCGTCGTACTCGTAGTGTGTCGTACCGTCCGGCCGGATCTCGGCTGTCCGCCGGTTGTAGGCGTCGTATTGGTAGGTGGTTTCGGTCGCGCAGTCCGGGCAGCCCTGGCACGAACGATGGACCAGGTTGCCGTTCAGGTCATATGCGTACGTGCTGACCAGCACCGGGGCCGGCCCGATTCGCGTTTCGACAATCTGCCCGCGGCCGTTGCGGATAGTCTGCTTCCAGAGCCCGTCGGGGTACGTAATCCGCGTGATGCGGTCCTGCGCGTCGTATTCATACGTCGTGACCTGGTTGCCCGGCGTGACGGTCCGGCTGACCACCCGGCCGTAGTCGTCGTAGGCGTATGCGGTGACGACCCAGCCTGCCGGCGCGTTGAGCGTGAACGGCCCGTCGTTGTCCGCGACGCGCACCTCGGCCAGCCGGCCGTCCGTGTACACGTAATCGGTCTGGCGGAGCACCGGTCCGCTCGCGCCCGCGGCGTACGTATACGTCCGGATCAGCATTCCGGCGCTGTTCCATTCCTGCCGCGTGACGTAGCCGTCCGGGTCCGTACGCTGGACTTCCTGGCCGAACGCGTCGTGTGTGAACAGCCATTCAATCTGGTCCGCGCCCGGCTTCTCCGCTCGCCGATTCAGGTTGTCGTAAGTGTCGTAGTCGTAGTCGATTGTGACGGTCGCGCCGGTGCCGTCGTTGCGGGTTTCGTAGTCGACGCGGTGCTTGCTGTCGTAGGTGCGCGTGCGAAACGCCCGGAAGCCCGTGTACACGCCGGTCGTCACCAACGGGTCGTCCCGCCGCGTCAGGAAGCCGCCGGAATCGTACGTGAGATCGGTGCAGGCGTTGCGAGATACGTCGCATTCCTGCGTGATCTGCCAGATGCCCCAGTCCGGGCCGCTCGGATTGTTCCGTGCCCAGGTGCGGGTCATGTGACTTTGGGGCCCGGCCGGCATCCCCGTTATTCCCGGAGGCGCCATGAACGCCTCGACCACGTTAAAGTCGCAGTTAAACAGGGTGTATTCCGAGAGGTCTCCGGCCGGCCAGGTCTTCTGCATGCAGCGGGTCATCACGACCTGCTCGCCGCCGATCGAGCATATCTGATGGTAGAAGAGGTCCGCTTCGCCCGGTTGGGTATTCTCCGGCGGAATGTGATAGTCGAAGACGGTGATCGCCGGGACCCCGTTTGTGCTGCTCAACTCCTCATACTCGGCCAGCCTGAGAACCTGGTTGTGCTTGTCGATCGCCCGAATGGCCACCTGATAGTCCGTCTCGTCGACATAGAATCGGGCTTCCATGATGGAGTTGCTGTTGGCCTCTTCATACGGCCCGTAAAGAAACTCGGCGAGGGTCTGAAGGTTGCCCATGCCCGTTGAGCCGCGGGTCCGCTTGATGAGCCGCCCCTGGGAGTCGTAGGCAAACTCGGCCAGGACGTTGCCCGCCAGGTCGGACACCTTCCTCAGTTTGCGGTCGTACTTCGTGACCGGATCGCCGTCGTCGGGATACCACTCGTAGAGCCGGCTCGGTCCGCCCCCGGTTATCGAGGCCTGTACCAGCGGGCGCGTGCCGGGATCGAGGGGGTTTACGGGCGGATCAAACCGCGTCTCTACCTGACGAGTGCCGTCGGGTGAAGTCCCGGTTACTGTCAGGAGAAGCCGGCTTCCCTGCGTCGCGTAGGCGTAGTCGATCTTCAGGCTCGGCGAAGCGGTCTCCTTTTGCCGGATCAGGTTGCCGGCCACCGTGCCGCCCTGGTAGTCGTACGTGCGCTGCGACGTTCCGCTGCCGGCCGGCTGATGGACGTTGATCAGCTTCGCGCTGCGGAACCAGTAGTCTTCGTGCGTAATCTGCCCCGGCGTCTCAGAGCTGTCCGTTGCGAGGAAGCGGTACGACTTGTCCGCGCAGGTGTCGTTCACGCGCAGCCGCGTCTGGCCTCCCTCCTGGTAGAAGGCCCAGTCCCAGCCCGGCACGTCCTCCACGGCAAACCAGACCCCGAACATGTTGACGGCCACGAAAGTGTTACTGTACACGCTGTCAAACGCGTACCATTTGGCATCGTTGCCGAGAGTCTCGCCCAGGCTGCGGCCCGCTCTCCAGCGGTTGTGACCGACCCGCATCGACGGCAGCTCGACGTTCAGATCGTTGACCACCCGCACGCCAACCGCCTCAAACTCCGCGGTCTGCTGCCGGGCCTCCGGCAGGTTGGACGCCGCACACTCGTCATCCAGCGGCGGCGGTTCGATCCACCAGTCCTCCGTGCTCTTGTCCGAGCAGACGCCGACGTCCAGCGTGTCCGTCCGGGCGAAATCGACGCGGTCGCCGTCGCGTGGGACCGGGCAGCCGTAGCTGTCGCCCGCCCAGCGCAGCGTGTGGAGGAACAGCCGCACTGT
This sequence comes from Phycisphaerae bacterium, assembly GCA_016929015.1. GTDB lineage: Bacteria > Planctomycetota > Phycisphaerae > UBA1845 > UBA1845 > JAFGJQ01. The sequence goes on from JAFGJQ010000043.1 coordinate 33,322, forward strand.
ACGGCCCTTCACGTCGTCCAGGGAGCGTCCGTCCTTCAGCCCGACCTCTACATAGTCGGGGACCGTACGCCATTCCGACTGGCGGAACGTCACGTCCGGAGGATTCCAGGTGAACACAAGATCCTGAAACATGATGCTGCCGAGGCTACGCAGCGGCGCCTTGCGATAGTCCCATTCATAGTACGAGCCTGGATGCGTCAGGACCGCGCCCGCCACCTTCACATCGAAGATCGTTTCGTCGTAAACGGCCGTTACAAAGAACAACGCCCCGGCGTAATCGCTCGCGGATGAAGTGCTGCCCCCCAAGCTGATCGCGTAGCGAGCCGCGGCGGCGACCGGCCGAGCGCTGTTCGTGCATTCCAGCGGGATGTTCTTCAGGCACTCGAACCCGTCGATCGGCTCGAAACGAGCTTCGTACGTCGGCGCGGGCGGCGCTGCCCAGTCCAACGCAACTCCGAAGTCGCCGAACGTGAGTGGGGCCGCCTCGACGGGACCACTCACATTCCAACACATCAGGTTGTCCTGGTAGTACCAGGTGGCAAACGTGCTCCAGCAGTCGCACCCTCCGTATTCACCGCACTGATTGGGGAAGTAGACCTGCGGCGCCCACAACCCGTCGCCGCAGTCCGGACCCACGTACGCCCAATCCCAGTAGTAGTAGTACCACTGGCTGTAGATCGGCGGCGGATATATCTCGCTTCGACCCTCCCTCGCCCACGCCTCTCGAGCGCCCCAGAGCCGACTCGGCGGATCTACTCTTTGCGGTTTGAACTCCAGCCCCTCGGCACACACTGCCGTCGGCCACGCCGCCAGCGCCGCGAACACCAACGCTCCGAACCACATCTGACGCACCGTCTTCCGCTCGATCATCGAACGACCCTCCTGGCAAGAGACAACAGCTTCCCCGCAGCAGCCGACCGCCGGCTTGTTGCCGGGCGGCGGCTCGTCAGTTCGCCCGCCGGAAACGCCGCAGAACCCCACGGCTCAAGAGCAGTGGCACACCAGGCGCGCACACTGGGCGCGGATGGTTGGGCGCAGCTTGTTTTGTCGTTACGAACGGGCCCCTGACGCTTTCGCCGGCGTCAGGGGTGGGGGTGCGCAGACGCGCTGCGCGGGGCGCAGATCCCCTCCATTGGATTCACTCCTCCTACGCGAGAATAGAAACTGCCACGCGACGGACATCATGGGTCCCCAAAACGGCCCATCCAGCATGAAGAAATGACAGAACCCCCTCCGTGGGAGAATCTGCTTGTTGCCGTTGCGCCAAATGCTTGTAGCGCAACCATACCACAGAGCATCCGCAGGGGCAAGCGAAAAACGCAGAGAAACCGGCCATTGCGAAACAAACGTGACTGCCATCATTCGGCACTGTGAGTGCAATCACTCAGCCGGGCGGCAGGACAATGACACGGAAGGCGGTGAGGGTGGGAGACAAGTGAGGGATGGTGTCTGGGAGAGTCGGCTTCCCCCCGGCTCGAAGCCGGGGGCACTCGCCGGCCGGCTGAAGCCGGCCGGTGCGTCGGCGGCTCAGAGGCAAGTGTTCCGCGAGGCGGGTCCGGCAACTGCTGCGAAGCCCCGTGCCGGGATGGCTGGATCCGAACACCAGAAAAAACGGCCCAGGAGGCGGACCCTGCAATGGCCGCCACCGGGCAGCGCCGTCGATTCATGCGCGCGTCCCTTCGTCCCTTCGTCCCTTGGGTTGCGGGCGCAGCCCGCGCTGCGTTTTTGCGCTTCGTAACTGCTCAGCGGAATTGCGTCACGTCCGGCCACTCTACGTTGGCCAGGCCGGCGACGCGGCGTTGATGATGCGGCGAAACGTCACTCCCGGCGGGCACCAGGCCCGATGCCCGCTCTGAAGCCAAGGCAAGGCGTCACTTCGGCTTGATCCAGGAGACGTGGGCCTTCAGCTTGCCTGCCCGCTCCTGCAGAGCGGCCAGGTTCTCCGGCGTGTCGCTGGCCAGTTCGACAATGTACTCCGTGGTCCCGCCGGCGGGCGAGGACACGACGGTGTTCACGCTGACGTTGGGAATCGGTTGCAGGACGTAGTAGTAGTCATCGTCGTAGATCAGGATCCGCCATCGGTCGCCCGTCGACCCCTCCCACGTGAAGTAAGCCTTGATCCCCTGCGACGCGCCGTCCACGACGTGCGGCCCGACCTGGCACGCAAGCACTTTGGCATCCTGGTACGTTTCGAGGCTGATCGCTGCGCCCCCCAGATCGACGCGATGCCCGTCGATGATGGCATCGACGCCGACGTTGCCGCCCACCTGCCCGGGCCACTGCAGACCGCGGAACACGGCCAGCGGCGAATCGGATGTACCATCCACACCGGCGATGCCCCACCCGCTCGGCCCCACGCCACCGGCAGACCAGCGGTATTCGAGAATGCCGCCGGCAATGGCCGGTTCGGCACGGGCGACGGCCGTCACCGCGCCGTTGTCCGTTTCCAGGCGGGCGGTCGTCGGCGAAATGCTGACGCTGGGACCGATGACCACCGGACACGTCTCTCTCGCGGCTTCGCCGGGGACCGTTGCCGTGACGATCGCAACGCCCGCGTCATTGGAACTGACCTGGGCGAGGGCCCAGCCATTCTCCGACGTGGTCACCGTGGGGGGACTGAGAAGCTCGCCGACCCCGCTCACCGTAAACCGCACGGTCTTGCCCGCCATGCGCTGCCCCTGGCCGTCGCTGACCACGGCATTGCACGTCACGCCGATGCCTGGCTCGGTTGTCACGCCCTCGGGAATGAACTCGATTTTCATTCGGTTCGATCCGACGTTGACGGTCGCATCATCGAGACCCAGCGAGACCAGTTGTCCGTCCGCCGCTTCGAAGACTTCTACGGTGACGTGGTCGCTGCCTGATCCGGTCTTGCCGGTGATGTAGAGCGCCTCGCCCCGACTGCTGTCCTGCGTATTGCCGCCGCGAAGATCGCCAAGGTACCCCGTGTTGCGCCAGCGATAGATCAACTGCGCGCTTGCCGGTGGCACCGGGCTGACGTTTGCCCGCAGCTCGGCCGTACCGCGAACCGGGATGACCGTCTGCTTGGGCGAAATCGAAACCACGTAGGGCGAAATGCGCACGACCGCCTGGGCCGACCCGAGCCGGTCGCGCTGGCCGTCTGCCTGCTTGTAGGCTTCGACGGTGATGAAGTCGCTGCCCCGGCCGTTCGGGTTTGCCGTGTAGACCGGTGTTCCGCCGGTTGTCTCGAACTGGTCGATGCCACCTTCGAAGGCCAGATGGCCGGCCGTTCCGGTGTTCTTCCAGACATAGACCACGTCGCCGTCCTGCGGCACGGGATCGATGCTGACGGTGAACGTCTGCTGTTCGTCCGGCTCCAGTGTGACCGTCGCCGGTTGCACCGTCACCTTGGTGCCGTTCACGTTCACGGTTGCCGACGCCGTGCCGACGGGCACTCGCTCTTGTCCGTCGAGTTCGAACACGTCCGCGGTGATCGTGTCCGTGCCTCGCGGCTCGCGATCGGCGATGTAGTAGACGAACTCGCTCGAGCTGTCGTAGTCGTCGCTCGGGCCGGACAGGCTGCCCGCCAGGCCGGTGTTGCGCCAGTGGTAGACGAACACGGGGTCTTCCTGGCCGACGTTGCCCGTGGCCTCGGGCACCTTCGCCTCCAGTCGCACCTGGTCGTAGGGCTGTATGTCGGACGACGCCGGGTCAAGCCTGACCTGGGGCGGCGAGACGTCCACGGTCCAGACCTCGGCCATGCGCACGTTCAGCAAGGCGCCGATGACCTGCAGCACGTCGAAGTTGTACAGAATCTGATCCACCACGCCCACGGCGGCCAGCACCTTGTTGGCCATGCCCAATGCGGTGGCGCCGGACTCGGCCCCGCCCGCGCCGGCGACCTGAATGAGATCCATGACCAGGTCCAGCGTCTTCTTCATGAAGAAGCTGCTGGTCGACAGGCCGCCCCAGGCCGCATCAAGGGCGCCGCGCAGATCGCCCTTGTCCATCGCCTCCTTGATGGCCGGAATCGTTCCGGTCATCGTGCCGATGTAGTCCACCACCGCGTCGTTCGCCGTGAAGAACCGCTCGTATTCGTCCGACTGCATCTGCAGGCCGGGCGCCACCACGTTGACCACCAGCGGCAGGAATATGTCCTGCACGAACCACGTCAACGCCACCTCTCGCTGCTTCGCCTGCTGGTACTCCGGCAGCGTGAACAGGGGCCCGAACGTATCGCCGAAGCCCAACACGCTCACCTTGTACCGTGTAATCGTTGAGCCGGGCACGACAGGCAGCCGTGTCAAGGCCGTGCTGACCTCGGCGTACGCGTAATCGCCGTTGATGATGTCCGTGAAGGTTCCGACCGCCCCGTTCAGGCCCTTGACCGACGGGACGGCCATTTCGGTGAGTCTCTCGGGGGACTCGTGCCACAGGTTGTCCTCGCCGTACCACGAGTCGCGATCGATGAATGCATAACCCGCTCGCCGGAAACGGTTGCGGAAGTAGATCCGGTTCACGCCGACCTGGTTGATGCGCACGCCGCTCTGCTCGTCCGACGGATCGGTGAGCACGCGAGCGGCCTCGGTTTTTGGCTGCGGCGCGAATCCCCAGCCCTGCAGCAGATCGGTCAGGGCATCGCGAACCGGCGCGTTGTCTCGCGAGAGGCTGTCACTGGATTCGGCCAGGCTCGTTCGAATCGCGTCCGCCAAGGCATCCACTGCCGGCTCCGCCGCGATCTGCCGGATGTATTCCGCCCTGCCGTCATCCGTCAGTGCGAATCCGCCCGATCCGAAGAAGGCGAGCACCTCCGCCGTCGTCCGCACGCTGATCGTGCCGCCCTCGGGACCGACCCAGCCCATCAACAGCGGGTGATCGGCGCCGTCGGCGACAATGACCAACTGCAATCCCTCGCCGTACGCCGCGATCTCGCACGTACCATCCTGCCCGACTTCGCCGGCCCCAAAGCCGGTCAGTGCTCGCATTGTGCCGACACCGGCCAGTTCGTCCGGCAGATCGACCTGGGCCGTTCGCGTGGTCAGGCCGTCATTCGAGCCGGATCCATCGTCGACCCGCCCGGGTTGTGAAGGAGCACGACACGACGCGCCCAACAACACGACCAAGCCGGATAGCATCACCACCAGACGAGCGAGCTGCAGCCGAAACACCCTTGTCATGCTCATTTCCCGATCCGCATTCGTTGGTTGTTGTTTGGCTGACCGACCAAGCATCAGGACCAGCCGGTAACCTGGGGGCTCCCCTTCTCCCGGACTGACGTGCGAGTCCAACTTGTCGTGACTCCAATCCCCTGTGTCAGCCTTCCCATTCGACCTTGCCCTGCTACGCCGCCGGGCGGTGTTCCACCATTGTATCAGCACCCCCGCCCCGCTGCGCCTACCCCGCTTTCGAGTCATAGCGGTCCGCCGGGCTGATGAAGAACGCCCGTCTGGATGCCGGGGGCACTGGATTGCGGGCGCAGCCCGCGCTGCGTTTTTGCGTTTCTTTGTTTCCGCGTTTCGTAGCTGTTCAGCGGAACTGCGTCACGTCGGGCCAATCTACGTCGGCCAGGTCGGCAAGGCGGGAGCGCTCCGTCAGGTCGACGTGAAGGGGAGTCAACGTGACGAAGCCGTCGCGCAGGGCGCGGAGGTCCGTGTTCGCGTCCGAGCCGAAGTCCTTGAAGCTGCCACGCAGCCAGAATTGCTTTGTGCCGAACGGGCCGGCCTGCTCCACGTAGTAGTCGTCCATGATCTGGACCGCCTGCGGCACGACGCGGATGCCTTTGGGACGGCCCTCCGTGAGCGAGGGGATGTTCATGTTGATGAGCTTGCCGGCCGGCAGGTGCTGGTGAAGCAAAAGTTCGATGATCCCCCGCGCGATCCGCGCGGCCCCGCCGAAGTCCAGCTCGTCACCGTGTTCCAGCGAGACGGCCACCGCGGGGAGGCCCAGCAGGGCGCCCTCCGCGGCGGCGGCCACCGTGCCCGAGTACAGCACGTTGATGCTCACGTTTGCCCCGTCGTTGATGCCGGAGACCACCAGGTCCGGCCGGGGCTGGACCAACTGGCTGACTGCCAGCTTCACGCAGTCGGCCGGCCGGCCGCCGATTGACCAGCCGTGGAATTCGTTCTGAACGTGGACCCAACTGGCGGTCAGAGGGGCGTTGATGGTGATGGCGTGGGCAGAGGCGGACTGGGCGGAATCCGGGGCGGCCACACTGACCTGGCCGAGCCTGGCCAGTTCGCGATACATGGCGGCCAGCCCGGGGGCGAGGATCCCGTCGTCGTTGGTCAGCAGAATGTGCATTGCGGGTGATTCTAGGAGTGGCCGGTCGGGTGTCAACGCGGGCCGGGGTACCCGCGGAGCGGTCCGGCGCATACAATGGAGCGATGAGCCGCAGCCTGACGCGAGACGAGGTTCGCCGGGTGGATGGGATCGCGATCCACGAGTTGGGGATTCCCGGGGTCGTGCTGATGGAAAACGCGGGCCGGAACGCCGCGGACCGCGTGGCGGATCTGTTGCGAAGCCGAAGCGCCGACCGGGTAGCGGTTTTTGCCGGTCCGGGGAACAACGGCGGCGATGGCTTTGTCATTGCCCGGCACCTGCTGAACCGGGGCATCGATACGCGGGTCTTTCTAGTCGGCGACGCGGCGCGGTTGACGGCGGATGCCGGAACGAACCACCGGATTCTGCGTGCGATGGGCGTGGAGGTTCCCGCCTTGCACGGCGAAGAGGCCGCCCACAAGGCGGCCGAGCAGATTCGGCCGAAGGACATCGTGGTAGATGCGCTGCTGGGGACGGGGTCCCGCGGCGACGTGCGGGAACCCCTGGCCGGTGTGATTCTGGCGATCAACGCCGCGGACAAGGCGGGCGTGGTGGCGGTGGACGTGCCGTCCGGGCTGGATTGCGACACGGGGCGGCCGGCCAACGCAACGATTCGGGCCGATCGGACGGTGACGTTTGTGGCGAGCAAGACAGGGTTCGCGGCGGCCGGCGCGTGCGAATATACCGGCGAAGTTTTTGTTGCGGACATCGGAGCGCCGCCGGATTTGATCGAACGGGTGTCGAATGGTTGAATGGGATTCGGCTTTCGAGGATGAAACACGGAAATGAGAAGGCCACTTTCAGAATGGCTGTCGGTCGGGAGCGCCGGGCGCGCGCGGGTACGGGCGCTGTCGGCGTGTGTTCTCATCCTCATCGCGTGCGGTGGAGTCCGGGCCCAGGAGACGCCGATTCCGATCGATGAAGCGGCGGAAGCGGAACTTCTCGAGATCGCAGGCGACGGGTTCCGGATCGAGCGGACCGACCACTTCGTGATCGCGCACAACACGTCGCCGGACGTGCTGCGGAGCTTTCTGGTCCGGGCGGAGCGAACGTACGACGCCGTGTTCCGGTTCTGCCGGGCGGGGGAGATTCCCGTTCGGGCACCATCGCACCGGCTGGCGATCGTTTTTTTTGATCGGCCGGAGGAGTTCACGCAGTATGGAGAGCGGGTCGGTTTCTCCAACCCGGTCGCCAGCGGCATCTTCTCCATCCACCTGAATCGGGCGGCGTTCTTCAACACGGAGAACACGCCGCGGATGAGCGAGCTGTCGGCCGTCATTTCGGGACTGGAGGGGCAACTGGCCGGCGGCGGCGGGGTGGGCGGCAACGAACGGCGTGCCGTTCGCAAGCAGCTTCAGCGGGCGCGAAACCAGCGTGAGCAGTATGTGACCCAGATCAACCAGCTCGTGATCCAGCACGAGGTGACGCATCAGGTGCTGTACAACATCGGCGTGCACACGGCCGGTGCGCAGAACCCGACGTGGCTTGCGGAGGGGCTGGCGTGCCTGTTCGAGACGCCGCCGGGTTCGAGGGGGGCGGGTTTCACGGCGGTCAACCAGGCCCGGCTTCGCGATTTCCGGACGTGCCTGACGGCGAAGGGTTTGAGCCAACTGCCGCAGGCCGGCAACCTGGTCCACGCATACCGCAGCGGCGAACTTGTTCCGCTGAAGCAGCTCATCGGCGACGCGGCGTTTCTGGTGCGCGGCGGCAATCCGAACATTGCCAACCACTATGCCCAGGCGTGGTCCCTGGTATTCTATCTCCAGCGCACGCAGCAGAATGCCTTTGCCCGGTACATCCAGACGATCGCCCAGCGCCGGCCGGAGGATCGCTTCACCGAACAGCAGGAGATCGAGGCGTTTGAAGCGGTCTTCGGCCCGATCGATGCGCGGTTCGAGCAGCGCTGGGTTAGCTGCGTCCTGAACCTGCCGTATCGTCCGGGCGAGATTGCCGATCCGGGTCTGTGACGGCGGCGGCCGGCGCTCAACCGGGGTGCGGCACGGCCCTCCGCGCAACATTCCTTCGGATCAGTTCGATGAGTTTCATGCGATCGATGGGTTTGCTGGCGTAGTCGTCACAGCCGGCCTCCAGACAGGCCGTCTTGTCCTGGGCCATGGCGTGCGCGGTCAGGGCAATGATCGTGCCGGTGTAGCCCCGGCGGCGAAGCCGCCGCGTTGCCTCGTAGCCGTCCATCTCCGGCATCTGAATATCCATGAGAATCACATCGAAGGCCCGGTTCTGATCCTGCGCCGCGGAGGCGACGTGCAGCGCGATCCGACCGTTTTCCACGACGGTCACGTCGGCCCCCGCCCGGCGGAGAACGTGCGCGATGAGCTGCTGGTTGTCCGGCCCGTCCTCTGCCAGCAGGATACGGCAATTCAAGGCGGCGTCCGCGGAACGGTCCGCCGGTGCGGATCGCGTGCCCGAACGGACAAACGTCGCTTCCTGCGGGTTCTCCAGCATGGGCACGTTGTCCAGCGGGCCGGTCCGGACAGCGATGCGGAAGCAGGTGCCCTGCCCCGGCCGGGAATAGAGCACGCGCACATCGCCGCCGAGCATCTCGGCCAGCCGCTTGCTGATGGTCAGGCCCAGCCCCGTGCCTCCGAAACGCCGGGTCGTGGAGGCATCGGCCTGGGTAAACGGCTGGAAGAGGCCGGCTCGTTGGTCCTCGGTCATCCCGATGCCGGTATCCACGACATCGAACTCCAGCATCGGGTCTTCCGGCTGCCGATTCAGACGGACGATGAGCCGCACGCCGCCGACCTCGGTGAATTTGAAGGCGTTGCCCACCACGTTGATCAGGATCTGACGCAGGCGGGTGGGGTCGGTGCGGATGGTCTGGGGAATGGGGCCCTCGTACTCGATGCTGAGCGACAGGCCCTTCGCATCCTGCCGGACGCGCATCAGAGACGCCAGGTCGGCAAGAATCTCACACGGCGAGCAGGTCAGCGTCTCGAGCGTGACCCGGCCCACCTCGATCTTGGAGAGGTCGAGAATGTCATTGATGAGCTGCAGCAGGTGGTCCGCGTTGCGGACCACGGTGGCCAGGTGCTCCGCGTGTTCGCGCCGGCCGAAGGGGCAGGTGCGGGGGCAGCCCTCCGCGACGAGGTTGACGAACCCCAGGATGGCATTCATGGGAGTGCGGATTTCGTGGCTCATGTTGGCCAGAAAGGCGCTTTTGGCCCGAGTGGCGGCTTCCGCGGTGTCCTTCGCTGAACCCAGTTCCTCCAGCGCCGCCTCCAGCTTCCGGGAGGTCCGCCTTTCGCGATCCAGGGCCTCCGCCAGCAGAGTGTTGTTCTCGCGGAGTTCCGCCTCGGCACGCTTGCGGTCCGTGATGTCGAGGAACGTTTCAAGCAGGTAGGCGTGATCGTTCACCATGAAGGGCACGACCGTTTTGAGGATGGGGATGGTGCGTCCGTCCCCTGCATGCAAATCAGACTCGTTGGTCTCGCTGCCCATTCCCCGGTCGAGAATCGGACACATTCCGTCCTGCGGCGGGCAGATGTAGGTGTGACAGGACCGGCCGACGATCGCCTCGCGGTCCTGTCCGATCATGCGACAGGCCGCGGGGTTTGCCTCCACGATGGTTCGCGTGCCGGCATCCACGGCAACCACGCCGGCCTGAACCGAGTCCAGGATGGTCTGGAGCCGCTGCTCACTTTCCTGCAGCGACCTTCGCGCCCGCTCGGCCTCACCGCGGGCCAGTTCGGCGTCCTCCATCATGTCGAAGGCGGCCTGGGCGGCTCGCTCTCGTTCGTGGACGGCCTCTCGCAGTTCCGCATTCGCCCGGGCCAGTTCGCTTGTCCGGGCGGCCACACGTTGTTCCAGCGAATCGCGAGCCACCCGCAGATTGTCGGCCAACGTGTTGAAACTCCTGCCGAGCACGGCAATTTCGTCGTTCCCGGACACGACGAGCGGGTCATGAAAAACACGATCGGCCTGGTCCGCGATCTGCCGGAAGTGCTCCGTGATGAGAGCGAGCCGCACGGACACCAGCCGGCGGAAGACATAGACGATGGTGAAGAACAACATCGCCAGCCCCGCCAGCATGATGGAGGACTGGCGAATCATGCCGGCCGTCATGTGAGCGTTGGCTTTGTCGGTGGGAATGGCCACGGTGTCCAACGCAATGACTTCTCCGACGGGTCGATGGAAGCCGGCGGCGTCGCCGTAGCGTTCCCGAAGGACCGCCGGCGCATCCTCCGGCCGGCCGTGACATCGAAGGCAGCTTTCGTTCATGCGCCGCGCGCTGAAGTGCGCGTAATACTCCCGCCCGTCCAGTCGGATGTGGCCCGACCATCGCTCAACGTCCGGGTGTTCGTTGAAGTAGCGGATCATGGCCAGTTCGTCGGTCGTGGCCTGGTTGGCAGGGTTGCGGGGATTGTCGGAGGAGAACTTGAGAATATAGTCCGGGAACTGGGCGCGGACGTCTTCGAAAACGCTACGCGCCACGAAGCTCGTGGACATGCTCTCCGGGATGAACCCGTCCGGCCCCACGAACCCCTCCATCACGGGCCGGATGCTCTGCTGGACGTAATCGCGGATGGCGAGTTCGAAGCTCAGGGCGAGCGACGCCGTCTGACGATGCAGCTCCTCAGCCTGACGCTTGGCGGAAGCGTGGGCACAGTAGAGCACCAGGCCGAGGGCAAGCGCGGCGATGACGCCCACCGGCAGCAGGAATCGTGTGGCAATGCTTCTCATCGGCACCATTCTTCGGAGGTCCGGCCGCTGACACGACTCGCGCCGGCGACAATCCGTTCCACGACGAGGCGAACTCGCCGCTGCCGGCAATGGCGAGCGAGCCTGTCCCATCAGGGAGGATCGCGCCCAATCGCTCAGCCAATCCGTGGCGATGCGCGGAGGGCTGCCCTGGGACCCAGGCCGGTTGCCGGACCTGCCAACGGAGATATCGACGCCGCGAGCGGGCCGCTACGGCTTCGATTTCCATCAACCTCGCGGGCTACAGTCCGATACCTGCGGATGTGCGATGCGTCTGATAAGCGGCTTGGCCTTGGCGATTCGGGGCCGTCGGGATCAGGCTTCGGCCAGGCCCTCGCGGATGGCGAAGCGGGCAAGCTCGACGCGGTTGTGAATGTCGAGCTTGGTCATGAGGTGGAACGTGTGCTGTTCCACCGTCTTGGCGCTGATCCCCATGAGCTGGGCGATTTCCTTGTTGAGCATGCCGCGGGCAATGTAGCGGACAACCTCCAGCTCACGGCGGGTCAGTGACGACACCCGGGTCTGCACGGGATTGGTCAGCTTGGCCCCCTCGGAGTCCACGGTGATCCGCGACTGCACTTCGGGCGAGAAGTAAACCCCGCCCGCCGCCACGGTCTGAATGGCGTCGATCAGCTTGTCGGGCGGTTCGCTCTTGGTCACGTAGCCGGCGGCCTCGACGGCCAGGGCCTGCTCAATGTAACGATCGTGGTAGAACGCACTCACGAAGATGATGCTCGTTTCGGGAGACTGCGCGGTGATCGACCGGGCGGCGCTGAAGCACCCCAGTCCCGGCATGTCGATGTCCATGAGCACGATGTCCGGTCGCTCGCGAACGGCCACGCTCAGCGCGTCGTCCGCATTGCTGACGGCGTCCACGACCTGAACGTTGTCCACGTCTTCCAGCCACTTGGCCAGCGCCCCTCGCATCATGGCGTGGTCGTCGGCAATCAGGATTCGCAGGGTCTTGGTCACGGTCATGTTGTTTCGCTCTTGGGGTCCGTCACGAGCTGAGCCACCAGTTGCCCGATCTCGGCCATCTGGAAGGGTTTGGGCAACAAGTACGAATTTTCGTCGATCTGGTCTTCCAAGTCAACGTGGGCGTGGGCCGTGATGAGAATTGCGGGTAATCTTATACCCGCACCGCGAATTTCACGCAGACAGTCCAGCCCGCCTCGCTTGGGCAGATCAATATCAAAGATCAGGAGACGGATGTCCGCCTGGTGCTCCCGGAAGCATTCCATGGCCGCCACCCCGTCGCCGGCCGGCATCACGCGGTAGTTAAACGACTGCAGAGTTGAGGTGATGATCTTACGAATGTAGTGATTGTCCTCGGCCAGAAGGATGGTCTGTCCGTTGCCGCGGGGTTCCACCGTGGCCTTATCGGACTCGCGGCGGGCGTCCGGGGGCACACAGGGCAGCGTGATGGTGAACGTCGACCCGAGGCCGAGCTGGGACGAGACCTCGATCGTGCCGTTGTGTTCGTTGACGATGCTCAGGGCAATGGCCAGCCCGAGCCCCGTGCCGGTCCCCCGGGGTTTGGTGGTGAAGAACGGCTCGAAGATCCGGCGTTGGACGTCGGGAGACATGCCGGTGCCGGTATCGCGCACGATCACGCGGGCGGCGGCCCGGGCGGCCTCCGCCTTCTCCTCCGTGGGCAGGGGTGGAGCGGCGCCGACCATCACGTGGAGGCTGCCGCCGTTGGGCATGGCGTCCCGGGCGTTGATCGCCAGGTTCAGGATGACCAGGTGCAGTTGTGAGCTGTCCGCGGTCACCCACAACGGTTCATCGCTGTCGATTTCCACGTCCAGTTCGATGGACGCCGGCAAGATGCGCCGCATGAAGCGAACCGTCTCGTCCACGAAATGGGTCAGGTCGACGGACCGCTTTTCCGTGGGCACCCGCCGGCTGAAGGACAACAGCGAGCGGGTAACGCCCTTCGCCTCTTCCGCGGCGTGCTCGATGAGGCTGAGGGCGTCGAGGGCCGCGCCGTCGCCGCCCATCCTCCTGCGAAGTTGCTCGGTGCCGCCCAGCATGATGGTCAGCAGGTTGCTGAAGTCGTGGGCAACGCCCGCGGCGAGCTGGCCCAGCGCCTCCATCTTCTGGGCCTGGTGCAACTGCTCTTCGAGCTGGGCCTTCTCCTCTTCCATCGTCTTGCGGCGGGAAACGTCCAGGATCACGCCGTCGCGAATGACGTTGCCGTCCTCGCGCAAGTGCAGGCGAGCCATGTCTCGCACCCAGCGCACGTCGCCGCCGGTGGTCAGCAGCCGGTACTCCATGTCCACGCTGTGGAGCGTGCGGACGGAGGCGGCCACGGCCCGGAGCAGGGATCGCCGATCTTCCGGATGCACGTAGCGCAAGCTCTGTCGCGGATCACGCATGATCTGCCCGGGGGCCACGCCGATCATCTCCCGGAGCCCAGGGCTGATGTAGGCGAAGACGACCTTGCCGTCCGGCGTGTACACGGCGCGGTAGACCGCGCCGGGCACGTTGGCGGCAATGGTGGCCAGGCGCTGCTCGCTCTCCCGCAAGGCGGCCTCGGCGCGCTTGCGGTCCGTGATGTCGCGGCCGACGGCCTGGATCTCCATGGTTCCGCCGTGCTCGTCGCGAATGGCGTTGATCTCCCACTCGATCCAGCGCTGCCCGAAAGCGGTGGGCGCCCGCTGCTCGTAGCACGTGCGATGGGGCGGCCGTTCGAGCTGGTCGACGGCGTCGCGCATGGCGCGACGGTCCGCGTCGCCCGCGAGTTCCAGAAACGGCAGGCCGATGAGTTCATGTCGCGGCCGGCCGAACATGCGGACAAAAGCCTCGTTGACGAACGTGATGGAGCCGTCGCGGTCGATCCGGGTGATCAGGTCCTGCTGCGACTCCACCAGGCCGCGGTACCGCTCTTCGCTTTTGCGGAGCTGCTCTTCCGCCCGCTTCTGGGGAGTGACGTCGCGGGAAATGCCGACGATGCCGTGGTACCGCCCGTCGTTGCCGCGGATCGGCACCTTGGTGGTGGAGATCCAGCGATGCTCGCCGTCGGCGCGGCGCATGCGTTCGCCCTTGCCGATGACGCCGCGGCCGGTTCGGAGCATGGCCTGTTCGTCCGCGAACGCACTGCGGGCGTGCTCCAGTTCAAAGAAGTCGAAGTCGGTCTTCCCGATGGCCTCGCCGGGCGCGACGCCGAGAATTTCCGCCTGGGCCCGGTTGATACGGGTGAAGCGGCTCTGTTCGTCCTTGAAGTAGATCGTATCGGGGATGTGGTCCATCAGGGTGTGGAGCAGGTCACGCTCGCGGGCGAGCGCGTCTTCCGCCTCGCGCCGCTTGGCCGCCTCCTGCTCCATTTCCGCCACACGCGCGCGAAGATCCTCCAACTCCGCCAGGAGCTGGGCCCTGGTTTTCTGTGAGTCATTCACGCCCTGCGTCTCGTGCATCCCCGACATGCCTCCCCGCTAGGCTATTTTATAGAGCCGGCACCTCATTTGCAAAATGACCCAACCCGCGGTACGGTGTCGCGCCCCGATTCGGTACGCTGGTCGGGGGCAGGATATCCGGGTATAACCTTATATCGGACCGTGCAGCGGGTTCAGCGTTTCCAGGCCGGTCGAGTCGTCCGCATGGGATCCGGGGGCGTAGCTCAGTTGGTAGAGCAACGGCCTTTTAAGCCGTAGGTCTTGGGTTCGAGTCCCAACGCCCTCAGTGACAGGGTTGTGTCATTCCGTTCCTGCCGGTTCCCTTTGGTTCGCTTGGAAGTGGAGTTGTAAGAACGGGTTGCGTCGCCCGGTCCGTCGGCCGCGCCGATCGGGGAATGGGAACGGTCGCGCGTTTGACGGGAACGGGCGGGAACCGGTTTTCCTCCCACTGTTCCTCCCATTGGTCCGCCAGCGCTTACGCCGGACACCCGGCCGTCGGTTCCAGTCGCCTGCGCGGACTGCTGTTCGGAGCCGTCGGGCACGTGCAGATCGGGCAGCCGGCCCGCCGCCCGGGACAGCGCACCGCGTAGGGTCCGGGTGTAGTGCTTGCGGGTGGTCATGGGGCTGGAGTGCCGGGCGAAGTCCTGGAGGTCCACCAGCGGAGTCCCTTCCGCAGCCAGCCAGGACAGGCACGTGCCCCGGAGGCAATGGAAGTCGACCCGCCGACCGCCGGCGTCCGTGTCGGCCAGGGTGAAGCCCTTCTCCCGATCCGCCCGGGTCTTGTCGTCCCGTGCCTCCGCGATCCAGGCTGTCCGGGCGTCGGCCAGATCGGCCCGAAGCATGTGGACCACGTCGTAGGCCGGGGGCATGAGGAACACCCGTTCCTCCGGTTTGCGCCCCTTGAGGAACACCCGAAGCTCCGCCGCCGTGGTCGGGCGAAGGGGGATTTCGGCGTCCTGCCGGTTCTTCGTATCGTCGCCCGGGAGGTACACGCTTGGGGTTGTCCCGCCCAACCGGAAGGACTCCGTTGTGAGCGACCGTAACTCTGCCGACCGCAGGGCGGTTTCCAACGCGACTCGGTACAACCAGTACCTTGCCTCCCCCGCCATTCCGAACCGCTCCGGCCCCGTCCGCGTGGTCGCCAGCAGCCGGGTTGCTTCGTCGCGCTCCAGCGGTCTGCGTTCATGCTTGCGGACGCCGGGGGTCACCTGCGGGGGGCTTACGTCCTTGAGCGGATTCGTGTGCGCCCGTCCGGTCCGGACAAGCCACGTGCAGAACGCCTTGAGGGTCCGGAGGTAGTTCCCGGCCGTCTGTACGGCCATGCCGTCCGCCCGCCGTTGCGTCAGGTGCTTCCCGACGGCTTCCGCGCTCAAGTCCACTGCGGTCTTGGCGCCCGTCCCGTCCAGGATGTCTTTGATCCGTTGCCGAACGGTATCGACGTGCTTGTCGGTCGCCGGTCCCTTCTGCCGGTTGGACGCTACGCCATCGCGCAGGGCTTGTGCGTAGTCGGTCAGGTGGTCGGTCAGGAGCCGGCCGGCGGATGCGTGCCGGGCCACGACCAAGCCCTCCCGGGCCAGCCGATCATAGATGCGATCGGGAAGCGCCCTTACCCACGTTGCCAGCTCGCCGGACGGAGTCTCGCCCGCCGCCCGTAACGCCATCAGCCGTTCGATCTTCCGACCGAGTTCCGCCGACGCGGCCTTGTCCGTGAAGCCGGGCAGCCGGAACCCGCGATTGCACAGGCAGACTTCCACGGTCCAGGCGCCCTGCTCTCGCTTCCGCCCCTGTTCGTCGCGATAGGTACGCTTGTACAGGCTTGCCACAAATCACCTTGCCTTCCGCGTGAGTTCCAAGCCCAGTACACGGCAGAACTTGTCTGCGTTGCGTAAACCGACGTTGCCGTGCCCGCTGATGAAGCGGTGCGTAATGGAGTACGCTACCCCCGCCCGCCCGGCCAGTTCTGCAACGGTAAGGCCGCTTTCGCGGAACGTCTTGCGAATCACGTTGTCCATCGTCTGTCTTCCCATATGTACATGATATCTCACTTTTCGATATCAAGCAAGTCCCATCTTCAGATTTTATTCCCGCCCCTTCCGCTCGCCGCACGTGGCACGTGTGCCACGGCTCGGCACCTCAATTCTTCTCTTTGAATGAATCCCACATTTGCTTCCTTCTCTTCTCGAAGATGGTCCGCGCGTTCGTCAGAAGGTCTTCTGCATCTTCCGTGAAAAGCTGGGGAATCATGCGGATCAGCGCGGCTTCCACCACGAGCCGGTGCCGCGGGTCCAGCCGTGGGAGGCCGCTCAAGGTGATCTCCGGTTGCGGCTTGCCCGTGGGGTTCTCATTCGGGTTCTCAGCCATGATTCGGTTCCTCGGAAAACACCCGTTGCGCTATTTCTCTCCTGCTGTACGGTGCATAAGGCACGGTCGCTGGTAGACTTCCGATGTTCACCCGGTTTCTACGGTTCACGGTCCACGCTTCCCCCTTTACCCCGGGTTCACGATTTGAGAGAATCCGGGTGTTGGATCTGTCGTGTCCCCCGGGCCATCTGTTTGCGGCTCCCCGTCGTGAACCGATGGCCCAACCTTTGCGCCGCCGCGAGGTGGGGAAGTTGAATGCGGCCTGCTTCACTGCGTCCCTGCCTTTCTCGCCTTCCACAGGGCCAGCCGCTCGGCATCCTGCTCGGCCAGCGCTTCGACAACGCGCCGGTGTTGGGGTTCCGGAGAGCACCATTCGATTTCGGGGGCGAAGACGGGGGTGGGCTCGGCGTCGGCCAGCGCGGCCAGCACTTCGGCCCGGTGTTCTCTCAACTCGCGGGCAAGACCGGGGGGGAGCTTCCCGCGAATCTGGAGCTTCCCGCCCACGAGCCGGACTTCAACGCCGGCCCTGCGGATCGCGTCCAGGATGGTCGGGGCCACGCTCATGCAAAGTCCTTCCAGCCGGTGTCGCTCGCGTCATTTCCGGCGTTGACAGAACCCGCGGCTTTTGGGGTGTTGACAGCGTTGACGTTGACAATACCTCGATTTTCGACCCCGCCACTGGGGGTATTGTCAACGTCAACAGTGTCAACGGGCTTCTGCGCGTGGGTATTGTCAACGAGCCGGAACCGCCGGCTCGGCTTCCCACCGCAACGGTCTGGTGGGGGGTTCTCCCACTCACCCAGGCCAGCGTTGACCAGCTCACTCAGGGCCGCCTCGGCGTCGTCCGCCGTGGGGTATGATCGCGAACACCGCATGAGGTCGCGGGCCGTCACCACCCCACCCTTGCGTTCGATCAGGTCCACCAGGCGCCGCGCCGCGTGGTCCTCCCTGTCCCCGGCCAGCAGCCCATACACCCGCCGGGCCTCGCCCTTGAACCATTCGGTTATTCTGATGGCCCGGGCCATGCAGTCAGCGTCGATGCAGGCCGCCGAACCTCCGCTTTCCACGAGCCGGATGCACGTCAGGATCAATGCGAACCGGATGCACCCACCCTTGAGCTTGCTGAATCCCGCGCCCAGGTCGTCGTCGTCCAGATCGGCCAGTTCTGCCATGTGCGTATCGTGCCAGCGCACCCAGGCGGGCTTGGCCTCGGCGGAGATCGTCAGCGTCCTCGGCCTCGGGTCGCCGGTTACATCCTCCGTGGGGGTCAACGCCAAAAGCCCGTTCACAATGTTCTGCCAGCGCTCGGCCAGGTGGTCGGGGAGTCCATCGTCCGTCCACCGTGCGGGTCGGGTCGGGGGGCAGGTCAGCAACACGCGGGCCAAGAGTCCGGCCTCGCGTTCCTCGCACCCGAAGACGCGGGCCAGGGTGCCAGGCTGGAGACTGCCCAACACGGACACCGCAGCCCGTTCCACAAAGAGGGAACCGTCTTGGGACTTCCGATCCACGGTAAGCGGGCTTGCGTCGTGCATACTGAGCCACGCCGGCCGATCCGAACCGCGCCCGCCGCCAGCGTATCTGTCGAACGCTCCGACCCAACCGCCCAGTTCGTCACGAACGACCAGCAAGCCCAGCGGGTTCTGAGATAGCAGGCAGCCCAATTTCTCCACCGTGATGTCAGATACGAGCACGCGCTCTTCCCTCGGCGGGTCAGGGGGAAGTGGCGGGTCACGTCGCGGGCCAGACTTCTGTGACTGCTTCCATGCGGCCAGGTCCACGGCGTGCTGTTGTTGCGCGATGGCGTAGTCTGTTGTTGCCTCCAGGAACGCGGCACGTTTGATCTTGTACGCCGCCACAACGGGCTTCGTCACCAGCTTCAATACCGCGCTCTTGACGGTCCCGCTTCTTCCGATGCACGCACCCCACAACACGGCGGGTTCAGTCCACCCGTGTCTGACCTCCACGGCCACGCGGTTGCCGATGCACCCCGCCGCCGTCACCAGCACCGCGACCGCCGCGTAGGCAGGGTCGGTGGAAGTCGCCTTCGCAACCGCCGCCACGTACTCCTGCACCCCGCCAGGCAGGGCCTCATGGGGGAAGGGTCTGTAGGGTTGAATACCCTCGGCGCGTAGACTGCCGACAGCGCCGACGTTGACAGAACCTCCATTCTCGGCTCCGTCACGGGGGGTATCGTCGGCGCGGGTTCGGCTCGCGGGTTGCGTCGGTGCGGGCTTGCCGCCCAGGGCGGCTTCCAGCGCGCGCGTCTGCTCGCGAATCACCGGGTCTCGCGTCGGGTCAAACATGGGCTCCCCCCCTCCGCAGCTCTCGCACCTCGCGTTCCGCCGCCGCCAGCCGCTCGGCCAATTCTCGCGTGTTTGGATCGGCGTAGTATCTCCGTCGGAACCGGCGATCCTGCGTCACGCGGTGAAGGTGCGGGACGGATCGGCGCCAGAGGAAATCGGGATCGGCCAGCAGTTGATCTCGATACGGGTGTTCAGATAGAATGTGTTGTGTCACAGTATTCTGCGGCCGCGTTTCCTGCCCGGGCGCGGCCGCTCCCATATTCATGTTCGCGTCCAACGTTGTTCATCCTCCAGGTGGGTTACGAACAATTCGATATCGACATGCCGCCAGCGGCTCGCTCGTCCGATTTTCAGGGGTCGTGGCAATCGACCGGTCGCCACAAGCTTGTCAACGAAACGGGGGGTGAATCCCAGCAGCCGCGCCACCTCCGCCTTGGACAGTAGCAATATCTCGGTCATCTCATCATTTCCTTTACGCCGACCAATTGGGTTATGAATGACAGCACCATGCCCCAAACGTCTGGTTTTATTGCCATCTCACACGTCTCCTGCATCTGTGTTTTGCGGTTGCTGCGCGCGGGCCAGCAGGGCGGCTTCAACTGCTGCCCGGTCGAATCTCCACTGCTCACCAATACGCAAGGCCGGAATCCGGCCAGCGGTCGCCTCGCGCATCAGCCACCGCGCGGGCAACCTCAATTCACGCGCCAGTCCATGAATGTTCAGAAGGGGCGTTGTACCCATGCCCACAGTATGACATAGGCCCGGTGTGGTACCGTGGTACGTAGCAGTGTATTTCTGGTGTATCTCAGGATTTGGGCAGGTTGAGTCGCCGTGTCCCCCTAGTTGCGCCGGGCAGAATCAGCGTACCCCAAGCCGCGCAGTCGCGGAAGATATCCACGAGTCGGCTGGTTTTTGCATCAGCCCTTTCAAGCAGGAAAGCATCCCCCACATCGGGAGTCCCGTTTTGTGCAGCTTCGTAGAGTTCCTTCACGATCACGGCCTGAGTCTTGGTGAACGGATACTGCGTCTCTCCAACCGTTATCATGCGGAAGTCGGGTGAGTGCATCGCCCCTTCGGCCGGCGCGTTCTCCGCGTCGGGCAGTTCCATCCCCCAGGCTTTCATCTTCTCCTTGGCGACGTGCTCTTCACCCTTCTCGGTGAGTCTCAGACACCAACTGCCGCGCTGCCCAGGTGTGCTTGAACACACCTTCTCGATTGTCTTCGCCGTCAGCGGGAATCCCCACTTCATTACTTGCGTGTCACCCAGGAAGGCGAAGAAACCCGCTTCAACCAGCCCCTCAGCCGCGCGCAGAACGTCGGGCGTTCGGAGTTCGGCAGGAACGGCGTTCAGAAGCACGCCATCCTCGTGCGAACCATCGACTAGGCATTCAAGCAGCTTTGCGACAGACAATTGAGGCATGACTCATCCTTTCGCGCGGGTCGGGCTCGGCCGCGGTGGGCGATGAGTCTTCCCACCAACGGCGCGAACCCGTTTGCCGGCCGTCGCCGGCTCCCCGCAAGACTCTACCATATTCGGCTTCTCGCGCGCGCACGCGCGAGGCGCGATGAAGGCAGGGCAATGTTTGCCCCGTAGCACGTCCGTCCGCAATCGTGCCACCCGTCCAGCGCCGCAATAGCGCTTCGGGCATACAGCATCCCTCTTCGCTTAGAACAAACTCGGTTGATCTCCCGCGAAGCACGGCCCAACCGCCTTCCAGCGCAGATCGTCGCCGACGCGGACGCCCAGAAGCTCCAGCAGCTTCCCGGTCGTGAAGGATGCCGAAACGTACGGCGAAGACAGCATGACGGCCGTTTCTCCATCGACATCGACGAAGTTCACCATCACCGCACCCGTCAACGCGGTCCCCACGATCACAAGCGTCTGCCCCACGGCAGACGGTGGCGGAAGCACGCGCGTCCCCGCTGCACCGCGCAGCTCGACGATGCCGCTTCGCGCCGTCGGAATGACGCCTCCGTCGCCCGGGTCAGGAATCACCCACTCGGCCTGTCCCCAGTCGTTCAGAAATCTGTGCGGTGGCATCGTTCAAACTCCTTCAGCGGGACTTTAACTGCAAAGTACGATCTCGGTGAACAGAAACTAATATCTGGTACCCGCTGCGATCACCCCCGGGGGTGTGGTAAAAACCTCGGACCGCTCTCACGGATAGGTTGCCTCCACGATCGCAACCAAGCACACCGCGCATTCATCCGGCGTAGCCTCTATTTCGACGGTTGCACAGGTTTGCAGCGCCGCGGTGATCGCCTCGCGTTTCGTGAATCCCGCTTGGTAATTGGCGGATTCAATGCTCAACAGGTACTCCAAAGCTTCGTCCGGCCAATCAGGACACGCTCTGCGTACCGCCGCAGAGATACCCGTTGTCGAGCCGGTTGCCCCGGTGTCCGGTGTCAAAGCTTCACACCCCGGCAGCAGCAGGACCACCGCCAGGCCGACCGCGACCGCCAAGATCAGGTTCCTTCTTCCCATTTTCCTCAAGCCTCCATCATGCCTTCTACTTGCATTCATCCCGCCCCACACGGCCGGCCGAGTGCCCGGGCTACCCGAGCACCCGACCGACCCGACAGAACGATCCTCAATTGCCGTTCGCAATCTCTTGCATCAGCACGTCGATTCCCTTGTGCAGCCGTTCGACCGTGCCGTGGTCGCCTACGACTTGCCACTCTCGCCAGTTGTCGCCTTCGCTGCCCAGCACGAGCACCACGACGCACCGATCTACACCCGTGCCATCGTGCCGTCTGTGCTCTTCCAGAATCGCAGAATCGCCGCCAGACACGCGCACGAGCACCGCCCCCACGTCTGAGGCGTCCGCCTCGCATTGCGTTCCACAGCGGGCCCGCGCGGCCTGCCCGTTGCCCCTGTGCATCCGTTCCGTCGTTCGTTCTGTCGTCGTTGCCATCTCTTCGCACTCCGTGCTATGGCGTTTCGACCCGTCACCCGGAGCAACACGCCCCGGGCATCGGGGCCGGTTACTCCGTGTTCGCTTTGCTCTCACCCTCCAGACCTCCGGCCCCCACGGCGCTTTCAACCATGAGGCGGACGGCCCGCCGCATGGCGTCAGGGAGGTCAGACCAGCGTTCAATGACCGCTTGTAGATCGGGGTCGGCAACGCTAGGATTCGGGCCTGTTTCCTCCCATTGGTCCGCCAGCGCGGGAGGTGCAGATTCGTAAGTCGAGTCACCGTCGGGCGTTACGTTTTCTGAGCAACGGCCTTTTAAGCCGTAGGTCTTGGGTTCGAGTCCCAACGCCCTCAGTGTTGCAGGTTTGCTCCGTCGGCGCGGGTGCCGGGTGCCCTGCCGCTGCCGCCCGTCGGCTCGCCTGCGTTCGTGGCGGGGCGGTCTCACCGAACGCGGCGTAGCTGCGCACCACAGTTCCTTTCGGCAAGGAAGCCCCGGACGGGTTCAACGAGGCCGGTGTACTCCATGCCACCGCCCTGCCCGCTGCCCGCGACACGCCGCATGACGGCTCAGACGAAATGCCCCTGACGGCCGGCGCGGAAGCCGACCATGAACGACGCGATCGCAACACGCCGCACGTTGCCGACGTCCAGTCCGCATCTGCCGGACGGACCGAAAGGTGTTATCTTCGCAGACGTGACCCCGGGTATGACTTGCATCCGACGGAACCGAATGCTTCAATGGGGTCGTCGGGAAAACGGCCATCGGGAGCAGGATTCATGACGAAGTGGCAGTACTGGTCACCCTTATTCATCGGCGGAGTCGTGGGTGAGATCTTCGGGCTGCAGGCATTCAAGGACGTCACCGGCAATCCGCTCATCTGGATGGGCGTTCTTCCGCTCCTTGTGGCGTTGATCGGGGCCGTGCAGTTTCAGCTCATCATGTTCGCCGCACAGGCCTTCTTCGCGGCCGTGCTGCCGGTTCCCGTCGGCAAGAGCATTCGCGGAACGAAGTGCCGGTTGATCGGTTTTCTCATGCTCTTCGGGCCGTTGATCGCCCTTTTCTTCAAGTTGAGTGGGGCACTCGTGTACCTGGGCATCCAGCGACATACCCTGACGGTCTTCTGGCAGATCTGGTTCATCGGCTGGGGCACGGTCGGGGCCCTGTGCTACCCGGCGGCCCTGCTGATCTATCTGTACTCCGTGCCCACGGCCAAGCCGGACTTCGGGGCAAAGGACTGACCGGCCTTCCATTCCGCCGGCAACGAGCGTCAGCCCGACGAGTACCGCCTGGCGGCCGGCCGGCCGGTGTTTCCCGGCCGAACCGACGCGAGCGCCGATCTGCAGCGGCGTCACCATGGTTTGCCTGCACTTCGCCGCAAGTGTTCCCGACAGGCCCGCCGTGCCTGGCGCGGGACGCGCGTTCACGCGGCGTCCTCACCATTGCGTGGGAGGCGAGGCGGTCCTACAATGGGTACGCACGGCTCGGCAGCGGAGCCGGGTCAGGTTATCCGGCAAACCCCATGAACGGGACCGTTCCATGGGCGACGGGACGAACAGCCAGGGGTCGACGCTTCTCCCTCCGATTCAGGCTCCTCGTCTGGGCAGCCACACAAGACCACATGTGATGATTGTTCCGACTCCGCCCGACAACGCGCGCGGAACGGCGGACCGGGCAGTGCCGGCCGGTCTGAAGCGTCGAAACCCATCTGCGCGGTGAGGTTTTCGCCACAAACCAGGAGGTGCAGCGTGAGCAGCGAGGGCATGACAAGGTGGACGTGGCTGGGGCTCGCACTTGGGGTCTTCACGGGCCTGACGAGCGCAGACGAACCGCCGCCGATCAACCGACTCGAGGGCGTGGTGGTGTCTCAGGAAGACGGACAACCCGTGGCGGGCGTGCCGGTGGGCGTCGCAAGCCGGAAGAGGGGCTATCTGATCTTCAACGATGAAGGGCTGAGAACGCACGGAGAACAGGATCTGGTTTTCGGCATGTTTCCCAAGCGAAACGGGCGGCACTCCTGCCAGACCGTGACGGATGCCGCCGGCCGCTTCGTGCTGGAGAACTTCGCCGCACCCGATGACACCTGGATGATCGCGGCCGGCGATGCACAGCACGGTCATGCGATCGAGGCGAGCTTCAAGCCGGAAGACTTCAGGTCAAAACCGCTGCGGCTGGAGCTGCAGAGGCCCGGGCACATTCTGCTCAGCCCGCCCAAAACGCCCAAAGGAGTGCGGCTCTTCACGAGTATCGGACTGGTCGATTCTGATGCACGGCAGGATGCCGATGCTGCCGTAACGGGAGACGCGGAACCCCTGAGCGAGCGGATACGCTACTACGCGTCGATGGAGCTGGGCGAAGGCACCACCAGGCCTCAGCGGATCGGGCCGCTGCCGGGAGGGCATCGGTACAAGGTGAGCGTGCAGGGATATGGCAACAACCTGCCCTACGCGGCGCTACTGTTCGAGCGTGTGATCACGGTGGAGCCGAACGGAACGGCCGAGGCGGCATTCGAGTCGGACGGCGGTCTGATCGTCAGTGGCCGGGTCACCGGCAGCGACGACAAGCCGCTGGACAAGGTCAACGTGAAAGTGAAGACCGCCGACGGGACTCTGATCGGCGGCGTGAGTGACGCGGAAGGAAAGTACGAACTGCACGGCGTGCCGCCGGGGACGCACACGCTGGAGCTTCTTCGACACGCCAAACGCACGGCGCCTGGCTGAGGTTCCGGGCCCAAAGACATCTCCTGGTCGCAGGAGATCGCTCTGCCGGTCGGGCAGAGTACGGTTGTGCGAGACATTGCGAAAGTGAAGGTGCAGTCGGTCCAGGCCGGCACGCCGGCGCCGGACTTTGAGGCGACGACCCTCGACGGCAAGCCGTTCAAGCTCTCGGACCTGCGTGGCAAGGTCGTGCTGGTGGATTTCTGGGCGACCTGGTGCGTCCCGTGCGTGGCCGAGCTGCCGCGAGTGAAGGCGCTGTACGAGAAATTCGGCGGCGATCATTTCGCGGTGGTCGGCATCAGCTTCGATTCGGACGCAGCCACGGCACGAAAGTTCACAAGCGCGCAGCAGTTGCCCTGGACGCAGATCTGGGCGGAAAAGGGGGACGAGGGGCCGATCGCCGGCCTGTACGGCGTGGGCGGGATTCCGGCCACTTTCCTCGTCGGGGCGGACGGCAAAGTGATCGAGCGTGATCTGCGCGGCGACGAACTGACGAAGGCCGTCGCACGCGAGACCCGCAAACTGGCCGGCGGCGGCACACCGCCGGACACCTCGCCGATGGGTGATCTGGTGCGGCGCGTGCTGAGAGTGGACACGGCCTTGCAGCCGCGGGAGACGCCGGCGGCACTGCCGGCGGAATCACCCGAAGCGCGGGCAGTGCTGAATGCCACCGTCGCCAGATACCGCGAGATGAAAAGCTACCGCGACACGTACGGCTGGACGGCACGGCTCGAGCAGAAGAGTGAAGCACCAATGGAGGGGCGAATCGATGGGTCGCTCGCCTGGACATCGGGTCGCATCGTGAACAAGTCGGACGTGGCGCACGTCTATTGCGACGGCCGGAAGGTCACGTGGTACTGGCCGGCCGCAAACCAATACGTGCAGGAGATCCAGGACGACGACTTGTCCGGGGCGCTGCACGAGCCGGAGTGGTTTCACTACGGCCAGCGGGCCGCCGGCATGCATCCGCTGGCGGTTCTGCTGGTGGCCGGCGATAACGCGACGGAATCGCTGCCGATTGTCGTCGTGACAGACGTGCAGCCGACGACGCGCGGAGGCCAATCCGGCCGGTTACTTCACGGACGGTTCCGCGTAGACGGGCTGCCGCACGCCGCCGCGTTGCCATTCGAAGCGTTCATTGACGATCAACGGGGGCTTTTTGAGGAATTCCGGCTGAACTACACGGACTCGTATCGGGCGGCGCTGCGGGAATCCTACGAGGGCGACCCGGACGCCGTGGAACGCGCGGAGATCGTGATCACACTGCGTGACATCGAGTGCGACAAGCCGATCGAGGATGCGGCCTTCGTGCTGAACGAACCCGGCGCGCGGAAGATCGACATGTTCAGCGTAATGAGCAACGTCCGCACGGTCCGCCCGAGGCAACTGCTCGGGCAGGACGCACCCGCTTTGACCGGCACGACTCTGGACGGGTCGCCGTTCGACCTGGCCGCGGAGCGAGGAAAGACGGTGGTAGTGGCGTTCTGGGGCACTTGGGCACCGCAGGCGGAACAGATGCTGCGCGAACTCCAGCGCCTGGCCGCGGAAGACACGCCTAACGTGCGCATCGTCGGCGTCGGCCGGAACGACGCGGTCGGCGGGCCGGCCATGCGCGGGATGATCGAGCGCTGCGGCGTGAAGTTCCCACAGGTAAACGATGGCGACGGCAAACTGGCCGAAGCGTGGAACGTGGCGTGCCTGCCGCTGATTTACGTCGTGGGCCCCGCCGGCCGCGTGAACCGGGTGCTCCAGAGTTGGACGGACGACGCCCGACAGGAGCTGTCCGATTGTCTGCCCGGGCTTGCCGGCGGTCCGACCACCCGGCCGGTCGACGCACCGGCCGATCCGTCGGAGCCCGATGAAACGGTCGGATTCACGCTGAAGGTGGACGGCAAGCCGGTGGGCGATGCCCGCGTGAAGGCCGAGACGCTGGAAAACGCCAATGTCTCCCGCTGGAACATGTCCGAGCAGGACATCGACGGCGACGGGGAAGCCGAGCTGATCTTCCCCGACTGGCAGGGCAGCCTGTCGATTCTGAAGCCGAGCACGGGCGCACTGCAGCGCATCCAGTTGATGGGAATGGAGGCAACATCGATGAATAGCGTGCGCGGCGTGCGCATCGACGGCCAAACGTGCTGGCTGTGCTCGGGAACGCGCTACCGCGTTGTCAACGTGGACTCCCGAGAGGGAGAAGAGGCGGTGGCCCTGCACTCGCCACGCGGCGAACTGCTCTGGACCTTCCGGCCGCAGGTCGACAAAGGCCTCCATGCACAATCACAGGCCGCGGCCGGCGACCTTGACGGAGACGGGCGTGTTGAGTTCGTGATCGGAATAACGACGCAAGAAAGGAAGCAGATCGACGAAAACTCCTACGAGATTACCAACATGGCAGGACGATTGGTCTGGCTCGACCAGACCGGGCAGCGCATTGCCGAGCGGGAAACCGAAGGCAGTATTGAACTGCTCCACGTGACGAACGCCGGGCCGGGCAAGCCCGCCACGCTCCTGTGCATCAGCAACGGCATGCTGGAACGCTACAGCCTGGCGCCGCCGCCCGGCGGCGACCCGCAGGAGAACGTAGCAGGAATGTCGCCGGCCGGCCCGTCGGCGTGCATGCCGGCACCCCAGAACACCACGGCCGGCGACAGCGGGGATTGACCGAGGGCATTCTAAGGTGTCAGGGCATTCTAAGGTGTCAGGGGCATTCTAAGGTGTCAGGATGATTTTCCGGACCGATGCCGTAATGCGTACCGGGGTGGTCGGCGGAGCGCGCCCGTACCCACGTGAATCGTCGCCATCCGCCCGCCACCGAGGGCGGTCGAAGCCCGCCATTCTGGACCGGGCGTTTAAGGGAGAGTTGTGAGCCGCCCGGACCCGGCGGCCTCCGGTCGGAACAGGAGCGCAGCACGCCATGGCAGCAGGTGGGGCAACGTGTCCGACGTGTCAGACGTGTCCGACCGGTCCGACGGGTCCGACGTGTCCGACGGGTCCCGAAACGAAACAACCGCCATAGGAGCCATCCAATGCACGGAAAGGGCGACCTGATCCAGCCGCACGGGGGCTACCGCAAGCTGCGCAGCTTCCAGACGGCGCGGATCGTCTACGACGCCACCATCGTGTTCTGCGACCGCTTCATCGACAAGCGATCGCGCCCCCACGACCAGATGGTGCAGGCCGCACGTAGCGGCGTGCAGAACATCGCGGAAGGCAGCATGGCCTCCGCCACGTCGAAGAAAACCGAGCTGAAGCTCACGGGCGTGGCCCGGGCAAGCCTGGAGGAACTGCTGCTGGACTACGAAGACTTCCTGCGGCAGCGCGGCCTGCCCGTCTGGCACAAAAACGCGCCGCAAGCGCTGGCCGTGCGGACAAGGTACCGCGCGGAAGAACTGGGCCAACTGGAGTCGCAAGACCCCTACGCCGTGCGGCAGGCATCTGCGGAGGCGGCCGCGAACACGCTGATCTGCCTGATTCAGCAGGCGAGCTATCTGCTGGGCCGGCAGTTGCAGACGCTGGAAGAGCAGTTCTCGTCGGAAGGCGGATTCACCGAGCGGATGTACCGCCAGCGCCAAAGGCGCAGGGCAGGCGCGGGCGACGCAACGCGCGGATCGAGCCCGTACGACAGATAAAACCCGCCCGGCCGGTCCCCCCAAACCCCACAGCCCAGCGCCTACAGCTCGCCACAGCGAGTCGCCGGGGCGACCTACAGTCTACAGTCCACAGCCTATGTCCCCCCGCTCGCCGCGGCGAGTCGCGCGCGCCGACC
>JAFGJQ010000499.1 GCA_016929015.1 Phycisphaerae bacterium
CGGCCGGGATGAGCGTCATCGGCGGCAGACGGTTTCCGCGCAAGAGTACGTCCAGCGTGAACTCCGGCACGGACGGGAAGTGATATCGGCCCAGGGGGTGACCGTCGTGATCCATCAGCTCGTGGCCGGCGACAACCAGCGTGCGTGGGCCGGCAAGAGACGCCGCGTGTAGAAGCACGTCCAGCGCATCCGGCCGCATCGTGTCGTCGGCGTCCAGGAAGAGTATGTACTGGCCGTGGGCCTGGCGGCAGGCGGCGTTTCGGGCTGCGGCGGCTCCGCCCGCGGGCGTGCTCAAGACGCGGATGCGTGAATCGGCGGCGGCAAGCCGGTCGAGCAGGCTGCGAGTGTCGTCAGTTGACCCGTCGTCCACGCACAGCAGTTCCCAGTCCGCGCGGGACTGGGCCTGTACGCCGGCGACGGTGGCCTGCAGCGTGTCCGCGGCGTTGCGGCACGGCGTGATGACGGAAACACTTGGCGTATGACTCATTCCCGGGCTCCGTTCAGCATAGGACCGGCTCACGCCGACAGGCGGCGGTCGAAACGTTCACGAAATCATGGCCCGGCCGCCCACCCGCCTGCAACAGGCGATCCACCATCGACTGCGAATCGTTCGGTGTGATCAGCACCGCGGTGTCCTCCGGCCACTGTCGCCAACGGCGCGGATCTTCTCGCGGGAGGCCAAGCAGGGCGAACGTCAGTTCATCCGCATGATCATCCGCCACCGCGAGGCTGGGCGTTCCGGGTCCGGACGCGCGGCGCAGATGCTCCAGCAGTGTGCGGCCGTTGGTGCCGAGGCCGTAGATGACGAGCCGCGTTGCGTCAGGACGTCGTGCGAACAGGGCGTCCACGCGTCGTGCCGGCTCGTGGTCGGCGTCGACGGCGTCCTCCAACGCCGCGAGGATCCGGGCGGCGTGCTCCTCCAGGGGGCCGGCCTCCAGCCACGCCTCGATGTCGGCCGTCCACGATCGGGCGCGCGTTCGCCACGTGTGCCCGTCGGCTCCGTAGGTGAACAGGAAGGCCCAGAGCAGGCTGCCTGCCGCCGCGGTGTGGAAACCGTCCCGGATCGGAGTGGGCGGAAGGGCAGAAAGGTACGTGTCCAGGGCTTCAGGCCGGCCGCCCGCGAAGGCCAGTGCTCCGCAGAAAAACGCAAAACGATGTACACGGTCGCGTAGAGCATCCGGATCGCGGGCCTTGGGCAGCCACTGGGCGTACAGGCGGCATCCGGCTGCGAAGCGGTTGTCGGCGTGGTGGGCGATGCTGCCGCAGCGCAGACGGCGTCCGAAGATCGCGCGGGGCAGCACGCAGCAATTCGTATGGCGACTCGCCAGGTTCAGCCAGAGGCCTTCGTCGATGCAGGCGGGCAGTGACGTGTCGAACGGATCGGGGCCGAGATAGTCTTTGCGAAACAGGGCGACCACCGTGGTGGTGTTGCCGCGAAGCTGGTCGTCCAAAGACATACGCCCGCCGCACGGAAAACGGAAGATATTCAGGGGTCGCCCGTTGCGGTCCAGCAGTTCGTAGCCGCCGGTGACCATGCAGTCGGGGCCGCAGGTGTTCGCGACCCGCATCAGCATTTCGAGTGCGAACGGCTGAAGCAGATCGTCCGAATCGAAGAACAGTACGTGTTCGGCTTCGGCGTGGCGCAGGCCCAGGTTCCGGGCTGCTCCGGCACCTCGGTGGGTGGTTTGCACCACGCGGATGCGAGGGTCCGAGCCGGCGGCTTGCGTCAACACGTTGGCGGTGCCGTCCGTCGAGCCGTCATCCACGCAGACCGCCTCCCAATCAGGAAGAGTCTGTGCCTGGATGCTTTGCAGCGTAGCGGAAATGAAGTCCGCCGCGTTGTGGCACGGGATGACGATCGACACGTCCGGTCGAGACGTCATGACGACATCCTCCCCGGCCCGGCGCCGGCAATCTGCGGCTGCCGCGTCAGGCACAGAAAATCCTCGTCCGGCCGGCCACCGGCGTGGATCAACGTCCGGCACATGGCCTCCGCGTCGTTGGGGGTAACCAGCACGATCGTTCCCTTCGGCCAGGATGACCAGCGACGCGGATCGTCGCGGCCAAGATCGAGCAGGTGGAAGACCTGCTGATCGACATGGTCATCCGCACCGGACAATTCAAGTCCGGTCGGGGCTCCCTCAGACCGGAGCAGTTCAAGGAGCTCTGCGGCATTGCGTCCGAGTCCGTAGACGACCGCGCGGTGAACGTCCGTCCGGCGTGACAGGACCGTCCGGCTTCGCTGCCAGCTTTCGTCCAGACGCTCGATCAGCTCATCGAGGGCGGCCAGAGCGGGCACGGCGTGTGCCGTCAGCGGCCCGGTGGACAGCCAGCGACGGACTGAGGGCAGCCAGTGCATCGCGTGGCGGCGCCAGGTCAGGCCCTCGGCCCCGCGAACGATGGCGATTCCCCAGTACAGGGCATGGGCGAGAACGTGCGTGAACAGATCGGGCGGTTCGGGAACGGGCAGGCCGTCGAAGAATCGCCAGGGGCTGTCCGTCTCGCCCGCCGCAAGGGCCATGACGCTGCAGTTGCAGGCAAGACGGCGGAGTACGTCGTTTCCGTCGGCCGGGTCGGGCAGACGGGGCAGCCATCGCTCCATGATCTGCCGGGCGGACGCGAAACGCTGGTCAAGCTTCCGCCCCAGGCTGTCGCTGCGCAGCCGCCGGCCGAAGATGACGCGCGGTACGGTGAGGCATTCGGCGCCCCGATCGGCGAGGCGCAGCCAGAAGTCGGTGTCCTCGCAGATGGGGATCGAAGCATCAAACGGAGCGTCGCCCAGCAGACGACGGGGAATCAGCGTTGTGACGGTCAGCCCGCAACCACGGAGAACGGCCGGGACGGTTAGTCTCGGCACGTGGGGGAAGCGGTAGATGCTCAGCGGGCGGGCGTGACGATCCAGAAGCTCTGCCCCAGCAGCCACAAGGGAATCGGGGCCGGCCAGTTTCGCTGCCCGAAACAGAATATCGAGGGCGTTGGGGCGCAGCACGTCATCCGCATCCAGGAAAACCACACGATCGGACCGCACGTGCGGCATGGCGTGGTT
This sequence comes from Phycisphaerae bacterium, assembly GCA_016929015.1. Taxonomy (GTDB): domain Bacteria; phylum Planctomycetota; class Phycisphaerae; order UBA1845; family UBA1845; genus JAFGJQ01. The sequence goes on from JAFGJQ010000499.1 coordinate 3,047, forward strand.
TCGGGCGGAGGCCAGCCCGCCGTGCGGCGCCCGCACGACGCGGATTCTCTCGTCCTCGGTGGCCGCGAAATCCAGCAGGTCGCCGGTGCTGTCGGTGGACCCGTCATCAACGCAGATCGCCTCCCAGTTCGGGTGGGTCTGCATACGCAGGCTCGCCAGTGTGTCGTGGACGGTATCCGCCGCGTTGTAGCACGGCACGACAATCGACACGTCGGGCCGCTCGCTCATCGTACGGCACATCCTTCCCGCGGAGTGACACACGCGGCTGGTCGCGCCGGCCCCAGGATTAGAAAGTCCCGATTCTCCCGGCCACCCGCGCAGGCCAGCGTGCGACACAGGGCACGGTTGTCGTTCGGCGTGACGACTGCGAGTGTGTTCTTCGGCCAAGACGACCAACGGCGCGGGTCTTCACGCGACAGGCCGTGGATGGCGAAAGCCGTCTCATCCGCGAAATCATCCGCGGTGAGCAGCTCGAGATTCTTCCGGCGACAGTCTCGCCGAAGCCGGTCGAGCAGGCGGGCGCCGTTGCGGCCCAGGCCGTAGATGACCAGCCGCCGACACTCGGGCCTGCGCCGGAGCAATGCATCCAGCGAGGCCAGGTCCAACTCGGCGTGCAGATCACGCGGAATCGCCCGCAGGGCGTCCAGAATATCATCGGCGACGTTCGACCAGGGGCTCTCGCGCAGCCACGGTTCAACGCAATACAGCCATTCGTCCCCGTGATGACGCCAGGTCTCGCCCATCGCACCGCGGACGAACTGAAGCGAACCGCAGATTCCGGCCGCCAGCGCCGGGGCCTCGTCCGCCGCGACGGTTTCCGCGCCCGGCAGGGCGGCTACATAACGCCAGACGGCTTCCTCGTCGCCCGAGGCCATCGCGATCGCACCATATCGACAGGCCAGCCGGGCGGGCACGTCGGACAGACGCTCCGGGCGCCGGGTGTGGGGCGTCCAGCGATCCAGCACGCGTCGAACGCACTCGATCATCCGGTCGGCGTTGTGACTGAGGCTCGCCTTGTGCAGGCGGTATCCGAAGAGGCTGCGGGGGATCGTGATGCACGCGGCCCCTTCGTGAGCCAGCCGGAGCCAGACGTTCCAGTCGATGCAGCGAGGCAGCGTCTCGTCAAACGGATCAGCGCCCAGCAGGGTAGTGGGCACGAGTGCCATTGGAGAGAGCCGGTTGCCGGGAAGCAGGGCGTCCACTGTGAACTCCGGTGCCTCGGGATACCGTCGGACGCCCAGCGACCGACCGCTGGCCGTCAGTAACTCGTAGCCCGGCGCCACAACCGCCCGATGACCCGCTGCGGTGGAGACCCGCAGCAGCGTTTCCAGTGCGTCGGGATACGCGACGTCATCCGCGTCGAGAATCATAGCCAGCGGGGCGTGCCCTTGCCGCAGGCCGGCGTTTTTGGCGGCCGGCTGGCCCGCGTGCGCCAGGCGAAGCACGTGGAATCGGGAATCGCAGGCGGCGAACCGCTGAAGGATTTTGGCGGTGCCGTCGGTTGAGCCGTCGTCCACGCAGACGGCTTCCCAGTTCTGAAATGTCTGGTCCAGCAGGCTGTCCAGCGTCTCGCTCACCGTGTGCGCCGCGTTGTGGCAGGCGATGACCACGGAAACATCGGGGCGATCGGCTTCACGCCGGGCGACGGAAGGGGTTGAGAGGCCGTCTGGGTTTCGGCGATTTGGCATGTGGAGGGCTTCCTGACCGTCCGGCCAAAGCATAGCGCAAAAACTGCGCGGGGGACCGGACTGAGAGTCAGTGTGTTATCGGCACCTGCTGCAAAACGCCTTTAGCCCCCTGGAAAAGCCTGCCGATAGGTCCGAGAAGCATTCCATTATCAGGACGGTGGTTATGGCGCAGTCTCTCACTCTCGACGGCCTGTTGCAGATGGGTCGGTCGGGGGATGTCGTGCAGTTCATCGACGTGGCCAGCACGGCCGCGGTTCGCGGAATCCCCCATGATGAGCTTCGGGTGATGCTGATCCGGCGGTTGGCCGAACTGGGCCTGCTGCACCGGGCGGCGGACGTGGCCGAAGGGCTGTCAGGGCCCGTGAAGGCCAGTTCGGACTTCGTGACGCTGCGGCAGAGCCTTTCTCAGCCGGGCAGCGACGGACTGCGCCCGTGGGATACGCTGCGGAGTCGGTACGAGGCGAACCTGGAAGTGCTCCGGCGGCGATTCGGCTGGGCGGACGCCATGCACGCGGCCTGGCTGGCAGAGCAACGTCATCTGGAACTGCACGTGACCAGGGACGGCCGGCATCAGGTGTTCGACCGGCGGACCGGCTGGCGGCCGGTGTTCGGGAACCTGGTGCCGCAGCCCGCGGCGGAGGTCTTCGCGAAACAGATCAAGGACCACATCATCCCGTCGTTCGTGGTTGACGGCGTGGGGTTGGGGCTCCATCTGCCGTGGGTGCATGAGGCGACCTCCGGTGCGTTCCTGGGGGCGACGGCGTTGATCTACCAGGTGGAGCGGTCGTTTGTGGGCATGGCGGTGGCCCTGCATCTGAACGACTGGCGCGGGCTGATCACCGACGCCCGCGTCCGGCTGTGCTGCGGGCCGGATGCGTATGAGCAGTTCGCGGAATTCGTGCGGAACGACACGACGAATCATCCGCCGCAAGGCATCGTGACGGCACCGGGTTGGGAGACGGCCGACGGGCAGACCGTCCACGATTGGATCGAGAAAGCCTCCCAGAAACTGGAGGATCGGCGCGTCGCCCTGCACGCGGAGGCAAGCAACGTATACGCCGGGCGCGATCGGGCGTGGTGGCATCGGCGATTCACGGAAGCGCTGTCCGGCGGGCCGCCCTTGCGCGTGCTGGGCGTCACCTGCCGGTTCAGCACGGTGCTGCAGTATTCCATGCGAGATGCGCTGAACGCCTTTGCGGCCAACGGGTGTGAGACCCAACTCATCATGGAGCCGGACAACCACTCGCGCATCACGCCGCTGACCATGCTGTCGACGATCCGGGACTTCGAGCCGGACCTGTTGATCGTGATCGATCACCTGCGCGACCGGCAGAGGCCGGGGCTGGTGGACAACCTGCCGCTGGTGACGTGGATCCAGGACCGCCTGCCCTGGCTGTTTACGCCGGAGGCGGGCGCGTCGATGGGTCCGCTGGATTTCTGTATGGGCTACAGCCGGCCGGAACTGGTCCGGCGGTGCGGGTATCCGGGCGATCGGTTCATGCCGTGCCTGATGGCGACGGACCCGGCCGCGCTCCTGCCGCCGGAGGCGAAGGGCAAGGACCTCACAGCCCTGGAAACGATCGAGCTGCCCGACCCGGTCCTGTGCTGCGACGTGGCCTTCGCGACAAACCGTGGGCGATCGGCGGAAGAAATCCACGAAGACTACCGCAAACGCTGCGAGCCGCAGTTGCAGCCGCTGGTGGACGCCGTGTACGAGGAAGTGCTCGCCCGTCTCCATCGTGGCGAGCTGAACGGCGGGTTGGACTTCGGGCGGATGCTGCTGCTGATGGGACGCGAGCGGGGGGTGGAGCTGTCGCCCGATCAGCGGGAGACGATCGGCAGCGATTACGTCTGGCCACTCGTGGACCACCTGATCCGGCGGCAGACCATCCAGTGGGCGGCCGCCTGGGCGGAGTCGACGGGTGGGCGGTTCAGCCTCTACGGACACGGCTGGGACACGCATCCGGAGTTTGCCAGGTACGCCCGGGGCTTCATCGAGCACGGGCCTCAGTTGGGGCGTGCCATCCGGGCGGCGAAGGTGAACCTGCACGCCGGCTGCAACAACGCGCTGCACCAGCGCGTGCTGGACGGCCTGGCCGCGGGCGGGTTCTTCCTGATCCGCCGGCACTACGGCGACGTGTTCTTCCGCGTGATGCTGGACCTGTATGCCTACGTGCGGGAGCAGGGCTTCGAGCCGGGCGCGAAGGTTCGACTGGAGGACTTTCCCTCACCGCTCCGCGAACGCCTGATCGCGACCAAGCGGATGCGCGGCGTGGCCCTGACCGAATACGAGCCGCTGCTGCAGGTGAACTTCGACTCCATGCAGAAGCTGTGGGAGCAGCGGGAGACGGCCGAAAACGCCAGCCGGCTGTGGCCCGACTTTGACCGAGTCACGTTTGACTCCGCCGATGAGTTCGCCGCTCGCATGCAGGACTACCTCACCGACGAAGACGCCCGCCGCTCGGTCGCCTCCGACATGCGGGCGGCCGTCCTGCGTGAAATGAGCCACGACGTTCTCATGAAACAACTCCTCCACTGGCTGCGGGACGCACTGGAGCGGGATGTCGAATAGCAAATGGCAAATGTCCAATGTCGAATGTCAAATGTCCAATGTCGAATTGCGAATTGCGAATTGCGAATACCGAATTGCGAAAGGCGCATCGCCTGACCGGCACGCCCTGCGGGGTCGGCGCGTGTGACGAGTCAAAGGCCATACCGGAGGGATCGACTTCCGCCGCCCGGATGCGAAGACGCAACGAGTCAGAAGCCAGACTTCAGGGTTTCGTCTCGGCCGCTCGCTAGTGCAGTCTTTCACGCTGTTTGCATCTTATCCAGGACGGCTCGGGCGCGGCGCACTTTTTCGAGAATCGCCTCAGCCTTGGC
>JAFGJQ010000500.1 GCA_016929015.1 Phycisphaerae bacterium
CCCCCGGACTTTCCCAATCCCAGGACATTGTGGTACGCTCATGGGCCCGACGGGCGAGTTGGCGGTCACCCGTCCGGTCTGCCGCAGTTCTATTGGAGGATGGTCCCCATGTTCCCACGCAACACAAACAGCCGCGTTTTGGCATGGTTCATGCTCGGAGCCATTGGAGCGACGGCGCTAACGGCGTGGAGCGGATGCACGCCGGAGGAGACGGGTGCGGGGCCCCAGAACCCGAACGGGCCTGCCCGCCTGGTCATTCTGACACCCCACAGCGAGCTGATTCGCGAGCTGTTTGGCGCGGAGTTCTCCGCCTGGCACCAAAAAAACCACAAGCAGTTCGTCGAGATCCAGTGGATTCCCATGGGCACCGTAGACTGCCTGGACTACGTGAATCACCTGGATGAGCCGGCCGGTGAATCGAGGACCCGGGTCCGGCCCGACCTGCTCTTCGGGGGCGGCATCACGGAGCATGAACTGCTCGCGCGTCGCGGCCAGGCCAAGGCGCTCGATCTGAAGGACGCGGTGGCGGACATTCCGGAAACCATCCTGGGCCTTCCCACCCGCGACGGGAAGGGACACTGGCACGCCACGGCCTACTCCGGGTTCGGAATCCTCTTCAACCGACACGCGTGTGAGCAGCGAGCCGTTCCCGAGCCGACGACGTGGGCGGATATCGCTCAACCGGAGTACTACGGATGGGTTACGCTGGCAGACCCAAACCACAGCGGCAGCAATCGCCAGTGCCTGACCCTCATTCTGCAGAAGTACGGATGGAATGAGGGATGGCCCATCATCCTCCGCATCGCCGCCAATTCCCGCGCCCTGCTGCCCAGCAGCACCGAGGTGACTGCGGCCGTCCGAAACGGCGTCGCCCTGGCGGGCCCGTCGGCCAGCTTCACGGCGTTGCAGGAAGTCGAGCAGTCCGCCGGGCGGCTGTCGTACGCCAATCCGCTGGCCGCGAGCGCCATGACACCGGACGTCATTACCATGCTGAATGGTTGCGAACACCCCGAAGTGGCCGAGCGGTTCGTTCGGTTCTGCCTGAGCGAGCCCGGACAGGCCCTCTGGGGCGTACGGTCGGAGGCCCGCGGCGGGTATCGCGACACGTTGTACCGCTATCCGGTGCTGCCCGGCGTTTACGAGAAATACACGGGCAATATGGCGGTCGCGGAAAATCTGCTGACCATGAAGAGTGAGTTCGAGCTGAACATGGACCAGGCCGAGAAGCAGTGGGACATTGTCGCTCCCTTGCTGTGGGCCGCCGCCGGTGAGAACGGGATTCTGCTCCAGAACTGCTGGAAGCGCCTCATCGACGCCGGCCTGCCCGCGGAGGCCCTGGCCGAGTTGACCCGACCTCCGTTCGGCGAGGATGAAGCGTACGCACTCGGCTCGAAGGTTGCGGCCGGCGGTCCCGAGGCGGACGCGCTGGTGGCCGACTGGACGCGCCAGTTTCGCGAGCGGTACGAGAAAGTCCTGGCCACGTTACAGTAGTCTGGCTGACCACCAAGACACGGGCGCTGTGCTGCCGCACTCCGACACGGCGTGATCCGCGCGGGTGGCTGTGTCGGGGCGGGGGACGTGGGGACGATGATCCCAATCCGGACCATTTCCTACAGTCGCTTTGCGCCGGGCCGATGTCGCCGCACGTGCTGGCCTGGCGCCGGACGAACACCGGTGCTCGTGCTGTGCGTGCTGCTGCTTCTTCTGCCGGCAGGCTGCGACCGGCCGGGCGGGACGAACTCGGCGAGTCCGCGCGGGCGGGTCCGGGTCGCCCTTGTCGGGGCGTCCGAAAGCGATCCGCTGTGGCCGGTGCTGCGGAACGGAGCGTTGCGGGCGCAGCGGGACTTCGGGGAAGTGAGCATCGAGACGTTCGCCCCATCCGTCCCCTCGGCAGAGGCCCAAAGCGAGCTGTTGCGGAGTCTGCGGGATCGAGACTTTCTGGCCGTCTGTGTGCAGGTGGCGGATCCGGAGGCGTTGCGGCCGGCCCTGGAGGACGTGCGTTCGGCAGGCGTGTTCGTGATAACGCTGGTGCGGCCGGTGTCGTCTTCGCAGGCGTTTCATCACTGCGGGCCGGACGAAGCCGAAATCGGGCGGGCCCTGGCGGACGCGCTGGTGGAATCCATTGACGGCACCGGGACGATTGCCGTCCTGACGGGCGACGGTGCGGCGGACGGAGTGGCAGGCCCGCGGGCCCGCGTGTTTCGCGACCGAATTCGCGAACACGCAGACGTGCATGTTCTTCGTGAGCTCTCCGATGAGGGCACGCCAAAGCAAATCTGGGCGGCCACGCAGGGATTCTGCTCTCGCTATCCACGGCTGACGGCGCTGGCGATGGTCAGCGATGACCTCCTGGAGGACTCAACCCTGTGGTCGGCCCCGTTGACGCCTGATTCGTGCAAGGTGTTCGGCGTCGGTCCGCTGCCCGCCCGATGGCCCCTGCTGGCCAATCGCTGGTGTCATGCGCTGGTCGGTGCCGAGTATGGTGAGATCGGGTATAAGGCCGTCCAGTGGTGCATCGTCGTGGCCCGCAAGGGCGAGCTGCCGCCCCAGGCGTACGCGGTTCCGGTGCGCGTGGTGTGGTGCAGCGGGCTGGATGCCTGGAAAGCGCAGTGGGCACGCTGGACGGAACCAATTGTCCCGGAGGAACCGTGAGCGAGAACAGGGGAGCAAAGCCTTCCGTCGGCGGACAGACAGAAGCGGAGTCAACGGCCAGCGAGGCGGGGTACGAGCCGTTTGACCTGCAGGACTGGGTGGGGCCCGCGTGCCTGGCCGCCCTGCTCGCGTTGACCTTTCTGGCGTTTCTGCCCGTGCTGTCGGCCGGTTTCGTCAACCTGCTGGACGATCGCTACCTGTTGCAGAACCCTCACTTCCGCGGCCTGGGAGGGGAACAACTCCGCTGGATGCTCACGACGTTCCACGGCGGGCACTACCAGCCCCTGACGTGGCTGAGCTACGCCCTGGATTACACCGTCTGGGGCATCGGCCGGCCGGAGCGGTTTCATCTGACCAACCTCCTCCTCCATCTGGGCGGGACCGCCGTCTTCTTCTTTGTCACGCGGCGCCTGTTGCGGGCGGCGGGAACGGTGACTCTCGCTCCGTATGACACCCTGGCGGCGGCGGTGGCGGCGGCGGTGTTCGCGATCCATCCTCTGCGGGTGGAATCCGTGGCATGGATCACGGAACGGCGCGGCGTGCTCGCCGGCGTGCTCTTCTTCCTGTCCGTCTGGGCGTACCTTCGGTATACGGACCGGCCTGCGGCATCCGCAGGCTGGATTGTCGTGTCCGTGCTGCTGTACGTGGTTTCCATGCTCGCGAAGGCGGCGGCACTGGGTATGCCGCTGGTGCTGCTGGTGCTGGATGTCTATCCGCTGCGGCGGATCGGCGGGGCCGCCGGCTGGTTTGGTCCAGCCGCTCGCCGCGTGTGGGCGGAGAAATCGGCGTTCCTGCTGCTCGCCCTGCTCTTCGCCGGCGTCGCGTACACCGCGCAGGACGATGCCGGGGCGTTTCATTCGCTCGCGGATTACGGGCTCACCGCCCGCATCGACCAGGCGGTTTACGGGCTGACCTTCTACGCGATCAAGACGCTTCACCCGGTGGACCTGGCGCCCATGATCGAGATTCCACAAGGATCCGTATCGCTGGGTGCGGGTTTCGCCGTTCGGGTGGCCGCTCTCGCGCTGGTGACCGGTGGACTGATCCTGCTTCGAAAACGCTGGCCGGCCGGGCTGGCCGTCTGGATCGTGTACGTGGTGCTTCTGGCCCCCGTGCTGGGCATCACACAGGCAGGGGCGCAGCTTGTGGCGGATCGATACAGCTACCTGTCGTGCACCGGGTTTGCCGTACTGGCCGGCGGCGCGTTGCTCTGGGTCACCCAACTGCGGGCCCGCGAGCACATCGCACCGGCCGTGGCGCGGGCGGTGGGCATCGCAGCGGGCGTCGTGATCGCCAGCCTTTCCATCCTGACGTTCGCCCAGGCGGGCGTCTGGCAGAACTCGGTCACCTTGTGGCGGCAGGGTGTGGCCATCAGCCCGAACAGCCTGATTGCCCACGTGAACCTCGGGGACGGCCTGTTGAAGACCGGGCAGGGGGAGGAGGCGGAACAGCACTACCGCCGGGCCCTGGAAATCGAACCGAACGACGCGAAGGCCCACAACGGGCTGGCTCTCGTACTGATGAGTCGGGGGGACATGCAGACGGCGCGGAAGCATTTGGAGCAGGCTGTTGCGGCGAATCCGGAGTATTCATTCGCATGGTCCAATCTCGGCTTTGTGGTTGCCGGGTTCGGTGAGTTCGAGAAGGCGGCGGTGGCCTACGGACGGTCCCTGTATCTGGACCCGACCAACGTCGACGTGCGACACCAGCTCGTGGGCATCCTGTTCCACATGGGCCTGAACTTTGAGGCTGCCGCCGTACTGACCGACGGCATCCGTCGCGTGCCCGACGCGATGAGCCTGGTCGCGACCCTCGCGTGGCTGCGGGCCACCTGCCCGGACGACGCCGTCCGAAACGCGGACCAGGCGCTCAAGCTGGCGGAACGCGTCTGCGAGACCGAAGGCTACCAGGATCCGTTCTCGCTCCGGACGCTGGCGGCCGCGCACGCGGAGTCCGGTCGCTTCGAATCAGCCGTCGCGACCGCCGAGAAGGCGCAGCAAATGGCCTTGGAACGAGGACTGGGAGAACTCGCCGCTCTACTGAACCGGGAGTTGGACGCATACCGCGCCGGGCAACCGTGGCGAGAAATTCCCCCAACCACTCAGCCCGTGACGACCACCGCGCCATCGGAGTCGCCGTGACCGCGCGGACGTCGCCCGGACGAACGTGGCCGTCAAAACACTTCAAGTCGCGGAGAAGAATCGGGCGTGCGTTCCGCCGGGGCCGACCCGCACCCGCACCACCCGCAGGCAGACGGGGCAATGCCCCACGTAGGCCGTGCCCGCGGCGTTTTTGTAGATGCGCACGTAGCGGTTGCAGCACTCGAAGAAGACGCCGATCCAGCGGCGGCCGGCGGCCTGGGGGGTCGAGGCCGGCTCTTCGCCCTCGTCGCGGAGGCGGACACCGTCCAGAATGTAGTCGGGCGAGTCGTCCATGGTCGGTCCATCGGGCATATCGGCCGGCGGCCCCGGATGGTTTGAATTCACGGAGTGGATGCGGCCGGCGGCTGGTCCGGGCGAACGGACAAACGCCCCGGTCCGTGTTATCGGTCGCGGTCCGGCTTGCTCCGGCGCGGTGCCTCGCGCACAATCGGCTCGAGTTCGCCCAATTGGTCTGCGGAATGACCCCGTGAGTGCGACCGCCGTTCAACGCATCGTCGTCTGGCCGCTGGCGATCCCCATGCGGCGGACGGTATCCCACGCCGCGTCGGAGCGATCGGTGGCCGACCCTGTTGTGGTGGAGGTGGAACTGGGCAACGGCGTGACGGGGTACGGCGAGACGCTGGCCCGCCCCTATGTGACCGGCGAGACGGTCCCGTCCGTCCAGGCCGCCCTGCGGGGCGTTCTGATGCGGCACGTGCTCGGCCTTCACCCGGCCTCCTTCGCCGAAGCGCTGGAAGGCGCGGACAGTCTGCCGTTTGTCGATGAGCGCGACCGGCCCATCCCCGCCGCACGGGCCGCTATGGAACTGGCCCTGCTGGACGCCTACGCCCGCGCGTTTGATCGGCCGTTGAACAGCATCGCCGGGTGGGCGGGGCTCGGCGGCTTCGGCACGCCCGGCAGCCGCGAGACCGTTCGCGCCAGCGGCGTGCTGGCGAATCGCAGCCCGGCGGGCATGATGAAGACGCTGCGGCTGCTCTGGTGGTACGGGCTGCGCCAGTTCAAGCTCAAGGTCGGCGACGATGGGGACGCGGAGCGCCTGGACCGCGCATATGCATACTTGCGGTCGGCCATTGCGCGCGGCAAGGCCTCGCTTCGGCTGGATGCCAACGGTGCATGGTCGAAGGATGAGGCCATCGACAGACTGGGCGACTGGCGGGACCTCCCTCTGGCCGGCGTGGAGCAGCCGCTGGCCCGCGGGCGCGACGAGGACCTGCCGCTGCTCAAGCACGTCATCCAGTTGCCCCTGATTCACGACGAATCACTGGTCACACTGGGGGATGCCCGAAGGCTTTGCGACGCCGGCGTGGCGGACGGTTTCAACATCCGCATCAGCAAGTGCGGCGGACTGCTGCCGGCGTTGCGACTGGCCGCCTTCGCCCGCCGGCACGGGGTGCTGATCCAACTGGGCTGCATGGTCGGTGAGACGAGCATCCTGTCCGCGGCGGGGCTGCGCTTCCTGGAAATCACGCCGGGAGTGACGTTCCTCGAAGGCTGCTTCGGCTCATTCCTGCTTCGCAACGACGTGGTCCGCCGACCCCTGCGCTTCGGCTGCGCCGGCGGCCTGCCCCCTCTTGACCCCACCGGCCTGGGCGTCCAGGTCGACCCCGCCCGGCTGAAGACCCTGTGCCCGGACGGTCCCGAGACGATCGCGCTGTGATGAAATGGCGCGTACGACCCGTAATGCCCAGGCGCACGGGCCGCCGGGTTGACGCGGCGGATTCTCACGAAACCAACCTTCTCTCTGCGCCTCTAAAAGGTAATGACATGGCGTTTCGTACGCCGATTGGGATCCGTGCCATCGCCATTGCGGGCGATTGCAACGTATTCTGCAACAATGAGTTAAGTGCCATTACCCTCTACTCTTCGGAGATCCTCCATGACATCCGAACTGTTCCCACGGCGTCGACTTGCGGGCTGGACCTTGGCTGCGTTTGTGGTAGGGGTCGTCGTGGCCGCACCAACCCCTTCCTGGGCGGCAGATCCCATCCAGTCAGAGGCGGAGGCGCTGGTTCGCCAGATGGCGGAAGCCAATCGGTATTGGCTTGTTGCTCCGCCGGATGCGGTCCGGCAGTTCCAGTACGACTACGACCTCGGCGACAAGCCGACGCGATCCGTGGTGGTTTCCGACCCGGCCAGCGCCAGCCGACCGGAGAAGCAGGGAATGACCTACTGGACGCCCCTGCACGCGTTGGCGAACGAACCGGCCGGCGTGACGTACACGCGTCTGGAGCGGCGAGGATCGCAGATCGAGATCGATTTCGACTTCGGTCATGCCTGCGGTTTCGCGATCGGCAACGGCCTTTCCGGAAGCTGGTATGGCTACGGCAGCGCCGGTGCCCAGGCAGGAACAGTTGCGATTGAAAGCTCGCGCATGGTGCCCGTTTCGTGCAAAGCCGGGCCGCTGGAGCAGCATTTTGAACAATACACGGCGATCGACCCGGGACACTTTGCTCCCTTGCGCCTTCGCGTGCGTAAGGAGGACATGCACTTCGACTGGTCGTTCCGCGTCTACGCTCCGGGGCTGTGGCTGCTGGACGAGGCTCGCTACGGCGTGGGCGAGGACCCTGAACTGCGCGTTGTGGCGTCCACCGCAAATGTGGTGGTGAACCAGCAGACGCCGCAGCTTGTCGCTCAGGCCCGTGAGGCGGCCGAGGCAAAACAGCGTCGTGACGCGGGGCGCGAGGCCGTGCGAAACGTGCTGGAGGCGAATCGTCTCTGGCTGTGGCCCTCGCTGGAAGCGCGCCGCGGGCTGGCGTACGAGTACCAGCAGGAGGATGACTACACGGAGCGCATTCTGTTTGACGACGCCGGCAACGTGTTCGCCCGCCTGATGCGTTCGCGAGAGACTTCCGAACCGACCCGGCAGTTTCTCTTCACGGCGGACGGCTTCAAGGCCACCGGAGACGTATCCGATCCTCCGCTCGCCCTGTACGGCGATCCTCTCGTGAGCCTCTCTCGCCTCTTCGAGTCGCCGGACGAAACGGGCGAGAACCTGTTGCGTGCCGATCGCATGACGTACAGTCTGGCCATCGGGCTGGCGTGGGAGTGCGCCGCCACCCGGCTGGCCCGCGAGCCGGACGAGTTTCGGGCTGAAGTAACCGATCGCGCGGATGCCACCTACACGCTGACGCTGTGGCCGCGCGGCGGCGCCCAGATCTTCACCGGCACCATGCTTGCCTTCACATCCTGGGCCTACATGCACGACGTTCAGTACGAGCGTGCCGATCTCACGATTGAAGCGGCCACGCACCGCATCCTGCGCGAAGAGGATTTTGGCGGCGATGGAAAGGTCGTCGCTTCGTATACCTTCTCGAATTGGCTGCCCGACCCTGCCGGTGCCGCACCGGCCCGGATCGACGCGGTGGTTCTGTACGAAAAAGACGATCGCGACCAGTCGCTCGAGATGCAGGCCGAGTTCCGCATCGCCCGCCCCGGTGTCTGGCTGCTCGATACCGTTCACAGCACGTTCCGCAACGACGCCGGGCAGTCGACGGGGAAGCTGACCGTACTTCCAACCGCGAACGAAATATTCCAGCCCGTGACCGATACCCTCCGGCGAATGACGGCAACCCGCGACCTTCTGCAGCGCATCACGTCGGCCCCCGAGAGACATGCCGCAGTCTCCTTCGTGCCGGGCCAGCCGATGGATCTGGCGGTTCGGGCCGTCTGGGCGGAGGAAAGCGTCCAACAGCGCAAGGACCGGGAAGCGGACGGCGATATCGCGGTGGTCGACGCACGCCTGGATGCCGGGCCCCGGCAGTCCGACCTGCTGCTCACATTGGCCTCTACGCTGCATTGGAAGGAGGCTCTGGTGCGGGTGCGCGTACGCGTGCTCGATGGGCAGGGTGAGTTGCTGGCGGATGATGAGCGGGAGATCACCGTCAGGGCGGAAGCCGCGCCCGGCTTGGCAGAGATGCTGTTCTCGCTGGGCGACTTGCTCCAGCGGGAAGGTTTCACAGGGAAACCGTTGCGACTGGAAGTGGATGCCACAATCGAGCGGCTCACCGGCGCGTATCACGGACACGGCCTCTGGATGTATTTCACGTCGGGAGATGCGGAAGCGCAGCATGGTTCGTTATCCGCGGAGGGAGGAGACCGCGAGACGGCGGAGGTGACGCCCGAGCAGGCCACCTGGCTGCGCGCACTCAAGAGCGACAACGACAGCGATCGCGAGATGGCGGCCCGGAAGCTCGGGGATTGCAGGAATACGTCCGTCGTGCCCGCGCTCATCGCGGCTTTGTCCGATCCGGAGTGGGATGTCCGCACGGACGTGGCCGACGCCCTGGGGAAGCTGGGGGACGTGCGGGCCGTCGAGGCGCTGGCCCAGGCCACGCGCGATCCTCATGCGGGTGTCCGGGCGAATGCGGTGGCGGCGTTGGGGGAATTCGGCCGGCAGACGAATCTGCCCGCGCTGGTGGCGGCGCTGGCGGATGATGATGAGCGGGTTCGGACGGTCGCCGCTCATGTGCTCCTGGAGCGCGGCTGGCAACCCTCGACGCGGGCGGAGCGGGTTCGACTTCTCATCGCGTCCGGCCGGCTCGATGATGCGAAGGCCGTGGCGCCGGTCGCCCAGCCGGTGCCGGAGTGCGAGCACACCGTCCGCGGGCCGTTCGCCCGGGATCTGCCGGTTCTCGTGAACCTCACCGTCCCTGCCGAGGAGAACAAGCGGCCGGAGTTCGTCGTACATTGGATCGATTTCACGCCGTCAGACGCCCCAACTGTTGCGAAAGTCAACACGACCATCATCTCATGGCCGAAAGCCGCCTGGCGGCTGGAACTGGCGTTACTGGGCGAGGGCGACCGCGTCCTGCGCCGCACCGAGACTCGGATTGAAAACAGCGGCATCATCGCAGGCCGGCCCATGAGTGGTGAAGTGACGTTCCGCCTGGACCTCGGTCCCGACCCGATCCCGGAGCCCGTTCGCGCGTTCACGCTGACCGTGACGCCGTGAGACCGGGCGACATCGCGTGGTCACATCGTAACTCATGCTCTAAAAATAGGTTACAGTACGCCATCACACCAGATGGACATGGTATCAGCGGCGGCGGATCGAGCATCAGGCCGAGCATTGGCCGGTACAGGACGCCTCCCAGGCCACGAAACTGATGGGCGTGCGATTGGCAAGGACGGCGCGGTTGGGCAGGGATCGCGGATTGATGTTGGCGTGGCGTGGGCCCGTCCTGTGCGATTCCAGCGCGCACCGCGTCGCGTGTGACACAGCAGAGGGACAGGCGTTTTCGTCCCTGAGAAGGCCCTGCCCAAAAGGCGTCACACCGGCAGCGACGTGGCCGGATGGGTCGGGTCCGTCTCACGTGATCTGCCTGCTGCGGAACATTCCGGGGTGGCAGACCGGGTATGCGGCATGATATAATCGCCCTTGTGAGTTGGGACGGAATCGTCAGCCAAGCTCGCCAGCCTTTCACTTCCACGAGCGCAGCGCAGGTACGCAGGCTTTGTTGGTGCGGGATCATCGAATGAGAACAGACGAGGTGCAAGGGTTCGTCGACCGGCACGTCGGTGAACGAGGCGGGTTGATTTCCATTCTGGAGGACATGCAGGCCCGATACGGCTACCTGCCGGCGGATGTCTTGCGAGCCGTGGCGGAGAGAACGGGCCAGTCCCTGACGGACGTGTACGGTGTGGCGACGTTCTACAAGTCATTCAGCCTGAAGCCCCGCGGCAAGCACCTGTGTTCGGTATGCGTGGGCACGGCGTGCCACGTGCGGCGAGCACCGATGGTCGCTCGGGAGGTCGAGCGGCGGCTGGGGATTCGCCCGGGCGATACGACGGCGGATCGGGAGTTCACGCTTGAGACCGTCAACTGCCTGGGGGCGTGCGCCCTGGGGCCGATCGTCGTGGTGGATGGGCACTACTTCTCCGCCGTCACCACGGGCAAAGTAAAGGACATTCTCGAGCAAACGCGGGCGGGACTGGACCGGGTGGACGTGAAGACGGACCGTCGGATCTTTCCGGTGACGGTCAGTTGTTCGCGCTGCAATCACTCTCTGATGGATGCGGCGCACCCGATCGACGGCAGTCCTTCCATTCGTGTCACGGTGTCTTTCAAGCGGCACCACGGTTGGCTGCGGTTGTCCTCGCTCTACGGCAGCTACACGCTGGAGTGCGAGTACGAGATCCCCATGGACGCCGTGGTGGACTTCTTCTGCCCCCATTGTCACGCGGACCTCAAGAGCGCCGCGGGTTGTCCGGAGTGCGGCGCGCCGATGGTGGCCATGATCGTGCGGGCGGGCGGCATCGTGCAGGTCTGTTCGCGTCGCGGCTGCAAGGGGCACATGCTGGACCTGAATGGCAGCGGATTCTGAGCACTCGGCCGGGCGTATGCCCTGCAGGGGAATCGGCCATCGAGTCTCACCGGCAGGATACATCCATGCAAAGACTGAAATCCATCGACGACTTCAAGGCCCTGCAGGACCGGCTGTACACGGATCGGGACGCAAGCATCTCGTCGATCGTCATCTCCGCCGGCACGTGCGGGCAGGCCAGCGGCGCCAACGACCTGATCCGTGCGACGAAGCGAGAGCTGCTCAGCCGGGGGCTCGCCGAGCGGATACACTTGCGCATCACGGGCTGCCACGGATTCTGCGAAGCGGAGCCCTCGATCCTGGTCGAGCCGCAGGGCACGTTCTATCCGCGCGTTCCGGTCGACGCGATCCCTCGCATCGTCGAGGCGGTCGCCCACGACGCCGTGGTGGAGGATCTGCTGTCCGTCGATCCGCAGACCGGCGCCCCGATCGCGAAGCAGGCGGACGTGCCGTTCTTCCGCGGTCAGGTCCGGACGCTGCTGTCTCGCAACGAGAAGGTCGATCCGATCCGCATCAGCAACTACATCGAGAACGGCGGTTACGCTGCGTTCGTTCAGGTTCTCGAGCGGGGGGAGCCGAGCTGGGTGATCACGCAGATCAAGGCCTCCGGCCTGCGGGGCCGGGGCGGCGCCGGCTTCCCCACCGGGACGAAGTGGGAGATGCTGGCTCGGCAGCCTGACGGGCGCGGCAAGATCGTCGTATGCAACGCGGATGAAGGGGACCCCGGCGCGTACATGGACCGGAGCGTCCTGGAGGGCAATCCGCACAGCATTATCGAGGGGATGCTCATCGGCGCGTACGCGACCGGCGCGACGGAAGGCGTCATCTACGTGCGGAACGAATACCCCCTGGCCATCAAGCATCTGGTCATCGCGCTGCGACAATGCTCCGACCTCGGCCTGCTCGGGGAGAGCATTCTCGAAACGTCGTTTCGCTTCGACATTCGGCTCGTGCGAGGCGCGGGCGCCTTTGTGTGCGGGGAGGAAACGGCCCTCATGCGATCGATCGAGGGTCGCATGGGAGAGCCCCGCCAGCGACCGCCGTTCCCCATGCAGAGAGGGATCGACGGCCGGCCCACCGTCATCAACAACGTGGAGACCTGGGCCAACATTCCCGTCATTATCACCGAGGGTGCCGAGCGGTTTTCCCAAACCGGCACCGCCCGGAGCGGAGGGACGAAGATCTTCAGCCTGGTGGGCAAGATACGACACACCGGGCTGGTCGAGGTGCCGATGGGCATCACGATCGAGAAGATTGCCTACGACATCGGGGGCGGCCCGCGTGACCGCGGCCGGATCAAGGCCGTTCAGACCGGCGGCCCCTCCGGCGGGTGCATACCGGCCCGCATGTTCAGCCTGCCGATCGACTATGACAGCCTGGCCGAAGCGGGGTCGATCATGGGCTCCGGCGGCATGATCGTCATGGACGAAAGCACCTGCATGGTGGACGTCGCCAAGTACTTCATGCGGTTCCTGAAGGACGAATCCTGCGGGAAGTGCTTCACCTGCCGCAAGGGCACGCAGCGGATGTACGAAATCCTGGACGACATCTCCAGCGGCAGAGGCACCATGACCCAGCTCGATCTTCTGGAGGAGTTGGCGCAGGTCGTCAAAGACACGTCGATGTGCGGCCTGGGGCAGTCCGCCCCCAACCCCGTTCTGAGCACGCTGCGGTACTTCCGCGAGGAGTACGAGGAACACATCCGGGACCACCGATGTCGCGCCATGGTGTGCAAGGAGCTGGTGGGGGCGCCGTGCCAGACCGCCTGCCCGCTGGGGACGGAAGCCTGGCGATACGTGGCCCACATCGCGCGAGGCGAATACGAGGACGCGTACCGGGTGATTCGGGAGGCCAACCCGTTCCCCTCCGTGTGCGCCCGGGTCTGCAGCCACCCGTGTGAGACTCACTGCCGAAGCGGGGAGGCCGGCAAGAAGCCGATCGCCATCCGGGCGCTGAAGCGGTTCATCACCGACCGGATTGACCCGTCCGCGTACCGGCCGGAAAGGAAAAACGGCGCCGGTGAGGAGGCGGCGAAGATCGCGATCGTCGGCTCGGGTCCGGCCGGTCTGACCGCCGCACACTATCTCTCGCTGTCCGGCTACCGGGTGACCGTGTTCGAGGCGGACGATCGTCCCGGGGGGATGCTGGTCAGCGGCATTCCTTCGTATCGACTTCCCCGCGGCGTCCTGCAGAAGGAGATCGAGTCGGTGATCGACGACCGTGTGACCTTGCAGTGCAAGGCGGCACTGGGCAGAGACATCACGATCGACGGGCTGTTCGAAGAGGGCTTTCGGGCGGTTTTCCTGGCGATGGGCGCTCACAAGAGCCGCAAGCTGAACCTGGAAGGCGAGGACGTCGAAGGCGTGTTCCCGGCCATTCAGTTTCTCAAAACGTTCAACCTGAACGGCAAGCAGTCGGCTCGCGGGCGAGTCGGCGTCATCGGGGGCGGCGACAGCGCGGTCGACGCGGCCGGCGTTGCCCTTCGCCATCCCGAGGTGCAGAACGTGACCATCTTCTATCGGCGCACCCGACAGGAGATGCCGGCCCAGGAACGCGACGTGGAAGCGGTCCTGGAGGAGGGGGTCACGCTCGAGACGCTGACCACGCCGGTGCGCATTCTGACCGATCATGGCCGCCTGGCGGGAATCGAGTGCGTCCGCAACCGGCTCGGGGAGATCGACTCCAGCGGCCGGCGCAAGCCGGTCCCGATCCCGGGATCGGAGCACGTCGTTCTGCTGGACACGTTGATCGTGACGATCGGGGACATTCCGGACATCGAGTACATGGCGTCGATGGGGATCGAGGTGACGGACTGGGGGACCATCCGCGCCGACAAGAAGACTCTGACCACCAGTCGAGCCGGCGTGTTCGCCGGGGGAGACGTGGTGACCGGTCCCAACACGGTGGTGGAGGCGATCGCGGCGGGGAAGAAGGCGGCGGTGATGATCGACCGCTGGGTGCGCGGCGAGGAACTCAAGCAGCCGGTGACGCCTCGCCTGCCGCGCGTGTACGTTCCGCCCCCGATCGACGCGGAGGAGGCCGTCGAAGGTGATCGCGTGAAGGCGCCGACGGTCGCCGCCGACTCGCGCCGGCGCAGCTTCGAGGAGGTGGAGTTGTCGTTTTCCGTCGAACAGGCCACCTGCGAGGCGCGGCGGTGCCTGCGGTGCGACCTGGAGTTCACGGAGCCCCGCGAAGACGCGCTGCCCTCTGCGGCGGCGGGAGGAGCAGCATGGTAGATCTGAAGATCAACGGCCTGCACGTTTCCATGCCCGAGGGTTCCACGTTGCTGGAAGCCGCCCGGTTCCTCGGCTTCCCGATCCCGACGTTGTGTCACATGGACGGGCTCGAGCCCTATGGCGCGTGCCGATTGTGCGTGGTCGAGATCGGGCGCGAGCCGAAAGCCCGACTGGTGACGGCATGCACGTATCCGGTTCAGGAGGGTTTGGAGGTTCGGACGGCGTCCTCGCGCGTGCTTCGAGCCCGCGTGATGATCCTGGAGCTGCTGCTGGCCTCGTGCCCGCAGTCCCGGACGATTCAGGACCTGGCGTCGGCCCACAACGTGCGCCAGCAGCGGTTTCGCCAGGAACATGAGGATTGCATCCTGTGCGGACGCTGCGTGCGGATGTGCAAGGAGCAGATGATGGCGGGCGCCATCGGCTTCCGCGGGCGCGGCGAGAACCGGAGCATCGGCACGCCGTTTGACCTGCGATCGGAACAGTGCCGCCTGTGCGGCGGCTGCATCTACGTCTGCCCGGCCTGCCAGTTGCGCTGCACGTACAATGAACCGGAGAAGGCCATCTGCGGCGGCTGCGCCAACCTGAGTCCGCCGTGTATCGAGAAAGAACCGTTCGACGACATGATGTGCTACATGAGCCCCTGTGTCGCCTGCGAGATTCCGAAAGAGTAGCCCACAACACCTGGTAATCGAGGAGAAGGCCGCAATGTCACTGACGTTCTCAAGGGTGAACTCGTCCGCCGCGACGCTGACGAAGAACCGTACGGAAGAGTCGATTTCGCCCAATTCCGGCATGTGCGTCACCTGCGTGGACGGCTGCATCGGCATGTGCGAGATCGGCAAGTCCGCCTATCGAGGCCACGAGGTGATCTACCCTCAGCCGTTCGGCGTGATCACGACGGCCGCGGAGAAGACCTACCCGCTGGACTACTCGCATTTCAACATCATGGGGACGGCGGTCGGGGCGTACGGCATCGACGCCGACAGTGACAAGGCTATCTTCCCCGCCGTGAACCTGGAAGTGCGCTTCGGGCACGACCGCGGCATCAAATTCCGCTACCCGTGGCTGATCCCGGGAATCGGCTCGACCAACATCGCCAAGAACAACTGGGAGGGTCTGGCGATCGGGTCGGCGCTGGCGGGCACGGGGCTGACCATCGGCGAGAACGTGGTCGGCATGGACCCGGAATCCGTCATCAAGAACGGCCGGGTGGTCGACACGGTCGATCTGAAGCGCCGGGTCAGCCTGTACAAGGATCACCAGCGTGACGGCTACGGCGCGATCATCGTGCAGGCGAACGTGGAGGACACGCGCCTCGGCACCCAGGAATACGCCATCGAACGACTGGGGGTCGAGTGCGTGGAGCTGAAGTGGGGCCAGGGCGCCAAGGACATCGGCGGCGAGGTCAAGATCAACAACCTGAAAAAGGCGCAGACCCTGTACGAGCGCGGGTACGTGGTCCTGCCGAACCCGACCGATCCGCACGTGATCAAGGCGTTCGAGCGGGGCGCGTTCAAGGAGTTCGAGCGGCACTCCCGCGTGGGTATGGTCAGCGAGGAATCCTTCGCCCGGCGGGTCGAAGAGCTTCGCCAGGCCGGCGCGAAGTACGTGTTCCTCAAGACGGGCGCCTATCGCCCCGCGGACCTGGCCAGAGCCATTCTGTTCGCCAGCAAATATAAGCTCGACCTGCTGACCGTGGACGCGGCCGGCGGCGGCACGGGCATGAGCCCGTGGCGAATGATGAACGAGTGGGGCGTACCGCCGGTGGAGCTGCACTCCCTGCTGCACGAGTACGCCGTCCGGCTCAGCGAGAAGCGTCACAAGCTGCCGGCGCTGGCCGTCGCGGGCGGATTCACGTTTGAGGACCAGATTTTCAAGGGACTCGCGATGGGAGCACCGTTCGTGAAGCTGGTGGGCATGGCCCGGTCGCCGATCGCGGCGGCCATGGTGGGCAAGACGATCGGCCGGGCGATCAACGAGGGGCAACTGCCGGTCTACGTGGAGCGATTCGGCACCACGCTGGACGAGATTTTCGTGACGGCCGGCGAACTGCGGAAAGAGCTGGGGGATCAGGCGTTCGAGCGTCTGCCGGCCGGCGCCCTCGGGCTGTACACGTACTACGAACGGCTGGCCCAGGGCCTGCGGCAGCTCATGTGCGGCAGTCGGAAGTTCGCATTGGAGCACATTTCCCGCAACGACCTGGCGGCCCTGACCCGGGAGGCGTCGCAGGTCAGCGGCATTCCGTACATCACGGACGTCGATCGCGAGGAGGTGGAGCGGATTCTGCAGGGCTAGGCCGCCGGCTCGGATCTGTGCCCGTCAGACCTTCGGTGAACGGGTGGTCGCGAACAGGCGACCCGGAATGGCGGTGCGCAACGAATGGGACGGGCGTGGACGGAAAGGGATCCCACGCGCCCGGAACCGCCTTTCCGCGGCGGCGGCGCAATCCTTTCGTCCTAGGCATCACCTGTCGGGTCAACCGCAGGCGTTGGCGCCTCAACTGCGGTGGGACTGGATGTAGACGGTGCCGGTCTCGTCGTCGATCAGGACCTCTCCCCAACAAGCGTTCGCATCCTGCGGAACTTCGTATCGACGCCCTCGGTTGCGGATGGTCGGATCGAACCAGGGGTAGCGAGGGTCCGGGTGGAAGTAGCAATGCTCCGCGCTCGTCTCGCCGTCCGCCGGATAGGGCAGCAGCATGTGCTGTGGGGTGAACTGCTCCGGCGCGACGCCTTTGAGGCCCGGCGATTGCCGGATCCAGGCCTCGATGGCCTCCGGCGGGGCCGAGAACCGTAGCCGATACTCCGTCGAGAACATGTTGCTGCGGCCATCCGCCCGGATGCCCGTTGCGCCTTCCGGCCAATCCGCCAGGCGGGCCAGGTCGAGCGCACGCCGCACTTTCCCATTGTCGCTGACGCGAACGACGGAAGCCACCGCCGCCACCACGACGGCCACGCTTGCCACCGCGAGGATCAGCCACTTTCGCCGGCCCGAGGTAGAATCCGAATCATTCCTCACTGATGCGCTGTCGGTCATTGGAGTTACACCCCACCCTCCGGTCAGGTGCGTCATGTCCGAGTTCGCGCTCCACTGCGCGGGTCCTGCATGATCCATCCTGCCCGCTGCCGCTGGCCCATCCATTGCCCTTCCCAGTCCGGAGCGTCGCAAGTAAGATCTTTCTCGGAGCTTATCCCATGACAAGCGAGAGATCAAAGCGCGAGATACGCCGGTATCTGTTGTGCTGCTCTATATGCTGCCTCTGGCTTTCGGCCTGCTCACGCCAACAAGAAGCATCGCAGACTCGAGAGCTCGCGGTGGACTTGAGTCGTCCGGACGTGCCACTTGTCATGTTTCATCGGTATCCCTTCTACCCCCCTCCTGGAGTTGAGCCGCCGTGTGGACCCGTCGTCGGCGTCTGGCCGGACGGACGCATCGTCCGAGTGGCATCGGAGGAAACGATTGGCGAGAGTTATGTGGAAGGCAAGCTGACGGCGGAGCAACTGCAACAACTGCTGCAGTTCATCCCGACCCACGAGCGACTCCTGAAACTGGAGGGGGGTGAGGTCATAGAAGACGCCGCTTCGGAACACCTGGGTATCCGGTTGAAGAAGCATCGCGTGTCGTATGGCGAAACCGTCGGTCACGATGCCCAGGTGCAGCACAACGCGGATATGGCTCAACTGCGGCAGTACCTGATGTCCATCGAAATCACAGAGCCGCGCCCCTGTGGCCCTCCGTGGTCGGTTCCCCCGGACGACTGGTACGAGTAACGGGCCCCCACCCGATCCCCACACCACCATCCATATCCTCACCCGCTCCGTCGCCCGAACAAGGTGCCCGGCGGCTCAAAATCCGTCGCGTCAAGCCACTCCTTGCCGTCGGTGGGCAAGTGGACCCAGAAAGCCATTGGGCTGCTTCTGTCCCACTGCTCACGGTACTCAATCCAGCTTCGTTTCATCACATCACCCCCGATGGAAAGCTGAACCAGCAGGGACCGGGCGCCATCGTTCTTGAACGGTGCATTACGGGACTGCAGCGTTCGACCATCACCAGATCGTAAACGATCCAAATGTCCGGCTCCACTCCAGGTATGCCCAGAGAGAGGCCATCGAAGACAGAACGAGCACAGCGACGGCGCGCAGCCCGCGGTCGTTTCCACGTCTGAACCATGCGTTTGCCAGGATCACAAGCCACGCAGTTGGAAGGCAGAACACCATGCATTCGCATGTGATGAGGGTCACAACATAGAGAGCACTGACGGCAAGATTGATGTTGAGCGGATCGTCCTGGCGCTGTTGAGGCTCGTGCCCCAGGCTCACGATCGCGACCCACCAGGTGCACTTGGCCAGGAAGAAGGCCAGCAGGGGGTAAGCGACCGCAACAGTCGCGAGGCGGAACCGCACGCGGCGTGTCTTCTGAGGCGACGGATCAGACGAGCGCGCTGCGGCGGCATCTATGTTCGGGGCCGGTCCAGGAAGCTGTCGTCCAGTCGCCGCTCGCGCGAACCACCGTCGATAGAAGAGCAACAGCACGAAGTAGCAGGTCAGAAACAGGCCCTGGGCAACATAGCCTATGGAGGCCGCCTCTTCGAACGCCGCTCGCCCCAGGCTCACGAAGACCATCGTGCCCACGTACTGCGGCCTGAAGGTCACCATTGCCGACGCAATGACGATTGCGATGTGCATACCGCTGGAAATCGGCAGCCCCCAGAGCACTGGCGTCGTCCACCGCGCGAGACCGAAATGTGGGATACGGCGTGCCAGTCGGCGCAGGTATACCAGTTGTCCCAAATGCTGGATGGTCCCGGAAAAGATCAAAACCCAGGCCGCAGTACCCAAACGTGACCAGAATGCGCCCACCGCAACCGCCGCCATGGATTGCGAGACAAGAAAAAGCCCATGTCCGACACACACGATGACGGCGCAGAGCCGCGCCGCCCGGGCCAGCACGCGCGAGTCTCGTGCGTACGCCAATCGCGGTTCCGCAGACGTGATGAGGAACGTTCCCGCCAGGCCGGCAATCTGCATGAGAACAAGCAGGAACTTGGCGTGGCGGGCAACGGCCCCGAGCAAGATCGACGAACCGGCGACCGCTCGCATCATGATCAGCGGGTAGTACACGCACGACAACGCGCTGAACCAGATCAGCAGGGCCACGCCGATCCGGATTCGGCGAAACCACCGCCGATCCGCGAATCGCAACAGATGGCCCTGCAGAGATTGCGCAACCGGCGTCGCGCATTCCGGGCAGCGCCCGCCGGATTCCAGCCCGCGCAGGTTATACCCGCACGCCACACACGGCGTGTCCTGGTCAAGTTCCACTTCGGTGAGCAGGCAGGATTCGTCTTCCATGGCCGCGGTCCATCGACGTTGCGTGCCGCCGACACCGCCGCCATTCTACGGAGTGTTCACGGCCCCGACCACTCCGCCTGGCGCCCCGGCGCGGGTCGGCTGGAAGCCGGCTCGGACACAAGATGCAAGGAGATCGAAACGGGGACGCAGCCAGTTTTCAGCGACGAACTCGGTCCGATCCGGACCTCGGTTCCCCTCACCTCGTGCGGCAGAGCCTCGTGGACCGGGCGGGATCCGCGACCCTGCAAAAGGAGCCGCGTCAATGCCCCCGGCCAAAACGAGCTGCGTCCCCGTTTCGATTCCTTTTACCCTGACCGTAACGCCGTGAGGCTGACATGAGTCTCAACGAAACGCACCGGCCCAGCCACGGGGGTAAGTCGCTGGGAAGGCGTGTCACCAGTGACAGGCATGTCTTGTGTCACTACGGGGATGGAACCGGCCACACCAAATCAATCACCTCCAGCGAAAACGGCGTGCCACACTCCGGACAACGCCGCGCCTCCAGTGAGCCCCGCAGGTCATAATCGCAGTAGGTGCAGTGGCCGGCGAGGTGTGCGCTGGCACTACGCCGCAGATCCGACCAGTGGGTCACCGCTCTCCGCAGAAAAACCAGGACCAACGGACTGAACCACACGGAGGCGCTCACCAGCACAATCAGATACAGTCCTTTCCATCTCACCTCCCATGAGTGCGTGCCGGGAAACGTGGAGAAGTCTCTTTCGGTGAAGATCTTTGCCACATGGAACGGAAGCAGC
Organism: Phycisphaerae bacterium; assembly: GCA_016929015.1. Lineage (GTDB taxonomy): Bacteria > Planctomycetota > Phycisphaerae > UBA1845 > UBA1845 > JAFGJQ01. The sequence continues at coordinate 20,480 of JAFGJQ010000500.1, forward strand.
CAGACTTTCTCGCCGTAGCGATGCCAGTATTCATCCTGATTCCGCCGGTATTCCTTGATTCGGTCCAGCACTTCCACACTCTCAACAGCAACGGACTGTCCGGCTCGCGTCGCCGTCCAGATCGTACGATAGTACTCCAGCCACGGCGTCGGCCACCCCAGCTCGGCTCTGCCATCATGCTCGGTCAGCACAAGATCATCGAGGTGTTCGACTCTGCGGCTGGTTTCCTCGGGCGCCGGTACCCACGTGAACAATCCCCTGCCGTCGATGGTTGTCGTCGGCCAATCGGGCTTGGTCCGGGGCACATGCAGCAGCACCGCCGCCGTGACCAGCACCCCGACCATGGCCACGATTCGGTACCAGCGTCGAAACCGCGCTGGCCGGCGTCTGTCCTCCATCTCCTGTTCCGCGGCTTGGGCCAGTCGATGGAACTCGATCGGGGTCAGTGTCATTCGAGCAAACGAAACGTCCTCTCCGCACCGCGGACATCGGCCCGTATCGTGCCCCAGCAGATCGAAACCGCACGTTTGACAAGCCAGCCGGTCGCGCGGAACCATCCGGCCACCACAAGCCCGCACAAACGCCCAGGTGGCCGCGGACACCGCGACCATTGCAGACAGGACCAATAGACCCATTCCGGCCGCGTCCGATACCTCCCACGGAGCGAAGAGAAACCGCCGGCCTTCGTCACGCGCCAGCGCATCGGTCAGCATGATGGCGGTGATACACAGGCCCAGGATGAGGCTGAACAGCATAATCAATCCTGCCCCATCAAACCGCCGCGCAAAGGCGATCGTGGCGAAAAACGTTGCCAGAACCCCGATGGCCGCCGGCGCTTCTGGGGTCAGGAAAACCGCCGGCACCATCAGCAGACCGAGAGCGACACCCAGCAGAACCGCTGCCCGCGCGCCCCACAGGTACCCCGGCGGCACAATCCACAGGTTTCTGAGTTCAAGATGCCCGGCCGAATCCACGACGCGTTTCCCTCGCCCGTCCGAAAGCCGCCGCCCCACAAGTTCCGGATGGTCTTTCGCCAGCCCACTTTCGCTTATCGTCACTACGCGCCGCATGCGCGGCCGAGCCGCTAGACCCCTCCGATGGACTCCAAGACCGTTTGCATCGGCAGCTCGACAGCATACCGAGCCAGCAGGACGATCGCCATGCTCAGCAGAACCACAGCCCAGCACAACCCGAGTGGGACTTTTCGCGCCGTGATGATCGCCAAGACGCCCAGGCAAACACCGAGCCAGGAGATGGCCATGGGCGCCCAAGGCACCCGCAGGATGAGACTTGTCAGGGCGGGCGTCTGCGCACCGAAATCCTGGAGGAACGCCTCCCGCGTGGGGATGTAATCCAGCGCAAGATACGCCGAACAAACCACGAGAAGCACGCCCAGCGCGGTACCGATGAATCCCAGGAGCCGGTAAAGAAACACATCCGCCTGCTGTTCGGCAGCATTCATGGTGCGCCAGCCTCCAAGGTTGAGCCCCTGCGAGGATGCCCGATTCGATCCCCACACCATCCTCTGTGCCCTCACCTGCACCGTTGCCCGAACAACGTGTCCGGCGGCATCTGATTGTCCGGAGCGAACGCCGCCCCGGCAATCACTATTACTCCATCAAATGTCCGGCCGCACCATGCAGGCTGATCTGATGGGCCGCAGCACCGGCCGGCCTTCCGGGTCGGGGAAATTGAAAGTGCCAGGCTTCGTACCCGGTTGTCGATGTCACCTTCAGCTTGGAGCCGTCCGCGAACTCAATCTGCAGCGTCCCGTCTTTCATGGCGAGAGCATCGTTCACGCTCAAACCCAACAGGTCAAGAATTCGTCCAAGCCGCCTGGGGGCGAAGTCAGATCCAGGTCTTGCGTAGGGCAGCAACTCCTCCCCGGACCTGCTCACCAGTACGATCTGGTCCTCGATTTCGAGCTGTGATTCCGCCTCGGTGCCACGGAACACGATCATGGGGCACCCGTCAACACGAAACGTCAGTTCGCTGACGATGCCGCCAAGGATGGGCAAGACCGTGTGCTGCCCGCGTTTTGTCAGTTTCTTCATGAACGTGATCTCCACCCACGGTGTAGACTCGGCTTCGGCAACGTCAGCACTTGCCTTTCTGTCGCCCGCCTTCCCGTTCCGCCTTCATTCGATCCATGGTTCGCGTCAGGTCTCCAAGTTTCTCGGTTTGGAAGGGATGGTGCCATTCCCGTTCGAAGTCTGACGTTGTGAGGCGCGACTCCAGCCGGCGCAGCCCTTCCCGGCTATCTCAAAATGCCTCGTCAGTCCGTCTGCAACGCCTCGAGCCGTCACGGGGATTCGTTGCCCTTGAAATAACCACTCTCAAAACTCTCCGCCTTTCGCCGGAAATACCCACGGACGAACTCTCGATGCACCCATGCTGATTCGGCAATAAGCATGTCGGTAGTATCAGGACGTTCGGATGCTGCTTCGGCCACTGCAAGGTAAGCGCTCGGTCATCTACACCGGGACAATTTGGGCGGTGTGAGTGGACGGGGTGCGGTTGGGGGGGGTCAGGAGGCGGGGGCGG
>JAFGJQ010000501.1 GCA_016929015.1 Phycisphaerae bacterium
GAGCTGGGTTCAGACCGGCGTGAGCCAGGTCGGTCCCTATCTGCCGTGGGCGTACGAAGCTTGAGAGGATATCTCCTTAGTACGAGAGGATTAGGAGGTACGAGCCGCTGGTGTACCAGTTGTCCCGCTCGGGGCACCGCTGGGTAGCTATGCTCGGAAAGGATAACCGCTGAATGCATCTAAGTGGGAAGCCCCCCTCAAGATCAGGCTTCGGTTCTCTTCGGAGATGAAGGCCCCTGCAAGACCAGCAGGTCGATAGGCGGGAGGTGTAAGCACGGAGACGTGTTGAGCTGACCCGTACTAATGGCCAAGGGCTTGACCACATTAATGAGGTGCTGGCACATAGCCGGCCCCTCGTTCAAGCCTGCCGAAGGATCACTCGTATGCATTCTTCACATGCGTCCGCTTATTCCATTGCCAAAGGGCAACCACAACGCCCGGTGGGATTCTCCCATCGGGCGTTTTTTATGGGAGAAGGCACCCGCCGCGGCGGGCGGGCTCCGGCACGAAGGCACGCGGGGAAGGGCTGACCGATGCAAACGCAGTATGAGATCGCGATTATCGGGTCGGGAAACGCGGCCGAGGGAATCGTTCACGGCATCCTTCGTCGCAGCATCCTCCTGGACGATCGCATCATCGCCACGGATCCGAATGAAGCCCGCCGCGAGCTCTTCACCCGGCGGTTCGGCATTGCCGTCACCGACGACAATCGCCGCGCCGTTGAGAACAGCTACATCGTCCTCCTGGCCGTCAAGCCGCAGCAGTTCAAACCCGTCGTCGAAGCCTTCGCCGACCTGATCCGGCCGGACCATGTCATCATCTCGATCATGGCCGGCGTTTCCACGGCCACCCTGGAGGCGCAGTTCCCCCAGGTGCAGGCCCGGGTGATCCGCGTCATGCCCAACCTGGCCATGCACGTCGGCGCCGGGATGGCCGGGCTCTTCCGCGGCCGGCACGCGCAGGAAGTGGACCTGCTGCGGGCCCAACGCATCTTCGACGCCGCGGGAAAAACGCTCATTCTGCCGGACGAGGCCCTCATGGATGCCGTCACGGCCGTTTCGGGCACCGGACCCGCCTATTTCTACTACTTCACCGAGACCATCGTGGCGGCCGGCGAGGCGGCCGGCCTCTCGCATCAGGAAGCCATGCTGCTGGCCACCCAGGCCTGCTACGGGGCCGCCTGCATGATGATGGAAACCAAGGAACCACCCTCCGTGCTCCGACAGAAGGTCACGTCCGCTGGCGGCACCACCCAGGCCGCCATGGACTGCATGCGAAACCACGACGTTTTCGAGCACATCAAGGAAGCCGTCGTCGCCGCCTGCAACCGCAGCCGCGAACTGGGCCGATAGCCCGGAAGGAAACTGCATGGGTTTTTCGAGATCGCACGGAGCTCAACCGACACGTCTTCTAAAGTGGGAATGCAGCTCGTAGATTCAAGATTGACATCGATCGGGCTGGTGTTAGCCTGACAGCGTCCGTGATCGGCCTCACGGGCTTCCGAGGCCACGCGGTCCACCATGGCGCGGCGGGACGCGTTCTCTGCAGGCGCGCTGACGGCTCGCGGCGAGCGGGTGGCCGTTCAGCCGAAGGGCGTCCGCTTCCGCCGTCTCATGCACCCTCAACACGTCTGGATGCAGGAGGTTCGCGACAGCCACAGTACACGTTTCGCGGAGGCTTCATGGCAAAGTGGAGCGTGATGCAGTCGAGAGACTTGGAGACGGGCCCCTTTGTGGGTGGGCGGAATCACTCCAGCTCTTCCTGCGGCCCGCCTCGCTTCCCGCTTCTTGCTCGTCTTGGGTACTTCGTGTGTGGGCACGTTCTGAGGATCGAGAGGTTCGATTGGAGGTCAGTGATCATGACAGGGTCAAGAAAGACTGAGAGGCACGAGCGGAATCTGTGCCTGCTCCTGACAGTGGGCATGCTGTTCGGGACTGCGCTTGTTTGGGGGGTGATTGGATGCCAGACGTCGGGGCCGTCGTCCGGGGGCTGCAACTCCGACGAGAACTGCGATGACGGGCTGTTCTGCAACGGAGCGGAAACCTGCAACACGGAAACACGCCAGTGCGTGGCCGGCACCCCGCCGTGCGACGCGGCCCTCTGCGTCGAGGAGGACGACACCTGCATGGAATGCCTGGAGGATTCCGATTGCGCCGATGACGACCTGTTCTGCACGGGTGACCCGGTTTGCAGCGAGTCCGGCACGTGCGGCTTCGGCGACGATCCGTGCGAAGAGGGCGAAACATGCAACGAGGATGCCGACCGGTGCGAGATCGTGCAGACCGAGGTGGACTTCACGGCGGATAATCCGGGAGTGGACTTCGACGCCCTGGTGGCGGGTGAGCCTGTGGAGTTGACCGCACCCTTGCCGGAGGGCGATTTCAGCGCGTCGATGGTCCAGTGCGATTTCGTAGGCTGGCAAGTGAACGGGGGAGGATCGTTCGATCCGGTCAGCGAACGCGTGACGAGCTACACTCCGGCGTCCGACGACACCGAGCTTGTATCAATCTGGGAGTGCAACGGGGTTTTCTACTCCGTGCGTATGGGCATCACCGTGGGCGAGTCCGCCCGTTGCGAGATCGACGAGGACTGCGGGCCGGTCCAGGACTGCCTGGGGGGTTGGTGCGTCCCCATCGCATGCACGGCCGACGAAACGTGCGATGACGGCCTGTTCTGCACGGGCAACGAGACGTGCGGCGAGGACGGGTACTGCGCGGCCGGCACGCGTCCGTGCGACGACGAGGGCGACGATGCCACGGAGGTCTGCCAGGAAGGAGAGAGCATGGCAGAATGCATCCCCATTGAAGATATCACCATGTACTTCACCTTGGCCGTGGACAATCTGATCGGCACGGCCGACGCGGACAGGTTCGTGGCCAACCAGGAGATGGTGCCCGCAACCGGCCAGTTGCTTCCGACCCTGCAGACCGGCGACATGGCGGACGGAGGCGCGGGCGACGACATCCTGCACGCGTCCTACGGAAACAACACGGGGGGTCCTCTGACGATCACCGCTACCCTGGCGAACATCGAGGCCCTGACTTTCACGGACCTCGGCGGCAACGCGGCCACCACGATCTCCGCAACCAACTTCACGGGCGTGGTCCTGATCAACACGCAGGAGAGCGTGGCGAACGCCAGCATCACGAACGTGTCCGAATTGGCTGACCTCGGCGTGCTGGCTTCGGATTCCGACCTGTCCGTGACCTACGTCTCGCCGGCCACCGATGGGGCGGCGGACGCCATCACGCTGACCCTGAACGGCGCCACCGATTCGGACACGGACACGGATGGCGGCGGCGCGGACACGGATACGGCAGGCTGTACCGTGAACATCACCACGCCGGCGAACGGCCTGGAGACGTTGAACATCGAGTCTGCGGGGACCCAGCCGAACGCCCTGGAGCGGATCATCCAGACGACGGGCACCACATTGAAGACGCTGAACGTGACGGGTTCGCAGGATTTGCGGGTCGCCCGCCTGGGCGGCGGCAGCGCCGTCGCCAGCGACCCTCTACCCGCCACGCTGGACACCATCAGTTTAAGCGCGTTCACGGGTGACAGCGACCTGACGGTGACCGGCGCCCTGAACGTTGTGTACATCGGCGGGGCCGGCGATGACGTGATCAACTTCGCCGGCACATACACCAGCGGCGACACCATCAACGGCGGGGCCGGCGTCAACACGCTCGGCGTTAACAGCGCCCAGGCGGTGGCTGCCGTGACCAACCAAACGAACGTAACCAACGCGACCAACCTGCTGATCCCGGATTCGCTGAACGGAACGATCGCCGCGTATTGCTTCGGCGCGACCACCGTGGTCCTGGACACCACGGTCGGCGCCACACCCCTGACGGCCGGGGCCTCAACCATCAACTTTTCTTTGGGATCGTCGCCGGTAGTGACGCTGCACAACGACGATACGGCGCATACGCTGGACCTCACCGTGAGCGGCGTCGGAACGGCCGACGAGTTGACGCTGAACCTGTTCAACGCCGACCTGGGCGACGCGCTGACGGCCATCGACGCGGAAACCCTGACCATCGTTTCGGGGAATGGCGCGGACGGCACTGCTGCGGACGGCGGGGCCAACACGGCAACCGCCATTACGCTGCTTCCGACGATCGGAGCGGGTGAGTTGGACGTGACTGGCGACGTACCCTTCAACGTATCGGGAGTCATCACGGCCGGGACCATCAACGCCTCCGGGCTGGGCGCGGCCTTCAGCATGGGGGCGGCCCCGGTTGGATGGGGCGTGGCCATCACGGGAAGTGCGTTCAACGACACCCTCCTGGGTTCCTCCAACGGCGACTCCATCCGGGGCGGCGCCGGCAATGATACGATCACCGGCGGAGGTGGACAGGACCTGCTGACGGGCGAAGACGGCGCCGACACGTTTGCCCTGGACCAGGCGGGTTCCCGGGCAAACCTGCTGGAGTCCAGGAACACGATCGCCGACTTCACGCCGACCGCGGACCGATTCTTCGTCAACAACGCCGGCGGGGTCGCCCACGTGGGTGTGCTGACCGGGTCCGATGCATTTGCCTCAGCATCGGCCATCCAGGAGCACACCACCTCCGGCAACCTGACCGTCAACGCATCGGCACGGCTGGTCCGCATCACGGTCGAGAACGTGACCACCTTCTCCACCGATGGGGCGGCGGTGGTGGATGCCCTGGTCAGCGGGGCCGGCACCGGAACCATCACCGCACCGGCCAACGCCTCGGTGTTGTTCTCCGTTTATGACGGCACAAACACGGCCATCTACCTGGGGGCCGCCGACACGACCGGCGGTGGCAATACGGTTATTCTGCAGTCAGAGATCGTCCTGGTCGCCACGCTGAACGGAGTGAACCACACCGCCCTGACGTACGCCAACTTCCTGCCGTAGCGCGGGTGCACGAGAAGCGTATCGCGCGGCGTGTTGCCTGGGATGCGGGGTCCGGCGGTTCGAGAGGAGCCGCCGGACCCAGGTTGGCCGGGTTCGGAGCGGGTGACCCTTCGGACATCTCGTGGGCGTGGATCGCCGACGCTGTTCCTGGCATACTGGCCGGCATGGCCGACACGAACGCCGTCAAGTGGCTTCGAACGCAGGGGGTGGAGTTAGAGATCCTGGAATACACCTTCACCGAGATCGGGGCGGACCACGCGGCCGAGGCGGTGGGGCGATCGCTGGAGATGGTCTGCAAAACGCTGATCGTCAAAGGCGCCGGCAAATCGTTCTACGTCGCGATCGTGCCGGGCGACCAGCGCTTCGACGCCAAGCGGATGGCCCAGGCCGTCGGGGAGAAGCACGCGGACCTGGCGGAGTCTGACGAGGCGGAGAAAGTCACCGGCTACCAGGTCGGCGGCATCTCGCCGTTTGCCATGCGGCGCTCGCTGCCCGTCGCCATCGAGGAGTCGCTGCTGGCCCTGGACCGCATCATCGTCAACGGCGGCCGGCGGGGCATTCTCGTGGAGATGGACACCGAGACGCTCGTTCGCCTGCTGGACGCCCGACCGGCCAATCTCTGCGGGTAACTCGGCGAGCCAGATTATAACGCTTTCTACTGCAATCGGTTATGTGAATCCGCGCGGTCGGCGGGCCAAGCCTGGGGAAGTCTCTGTCGACCGTTTGGCCCGTTCGTACGTCCTGTTTGGGTGTCACGCGGGGCGAATCCGCGGATCGGACGAAAAGGAGGTTTCGCATGATGGCCCGGCGAGTGATCCTGGCAGTAGCGCTCTTGTGGCTGGTGGTCGGATGCGTTCGGCGAAGGGAGCAGATCACGGTGATGCCGGACGGCTCGGGATGGGTGACGGTGATCGTCGAGGGGGACCCGGAGGATGTGCTGACGGGGGACGCCATGCCGAGCGATGCGCCCGGGTGGACCACCGCAGAACGGCGGCGGGATGCGCAGAAAGAAGGCGATGAGAAGCTGGTTCGCGTAGCCGTTCGAAGGCTGGCGGCGGGCGAAACCATGCCGCCGTCATACGCCGGATCGGATACAAGGCTGGCGCAGGTGGCGCTGCGATTTCCCACCGAGATGGCGGTTGAACGGCGGGATGACGGAACGTATTACCACTTCCGCAGGGAATACGCGCCCCGGCGCGCCGCTCAGATCGACTACCATCGCAAACAGGTGATGGAGTCGGATGAGATCAAGGCGATCGGACAGAAGCCGCCGGCAGAAATGTCGGAGGCGGAACGGGCGACGCTGGCGTCCGCATTCATCCGGTTTGAGTCGGCGCGCATGGGGGAGTTCGTGGACCTGGCGGCGCTATCGTTGACCCCGCCGCCGTCGGCGGATGTATGGGCAACGGCTCGCAACAGAGTGATGGAGGTATACCAGAAGCCGGACCTCGTGCAGCAGGTGACGTCGATCGTGCAGAGCTACGGCGGGCAAGAGACCGTTGCACTGGAGCAGAGGCTTCGAAAGCAGACGACGGAGGCTTTGCGGTCGTCGCTTCAAAATTCTCACCTGTCCCGGGATGCCGTGGATTCGTTCATGGACGCGTGGGACCGTGTGCGGCTGGAGTTTGAGGTGACGGAGGACCTGGGTGACGAAGAGTTCGAAGTGCACTTGACTCTGCCGGGACGAATCGTTGCGCACAACGCGGACTCGGCACCGGAGACGGCAACGCTCGCCACGGGCGCGGATGAAGTTCGGGACGCGGGATTCGAGGAACTGGCGGAGCGGGTGCGCGAATTTGCGGGGCCGATGCGGGACACGGACAAAGAACTTGCGTACGAAAGGGTCTCCTGGATTTTCAAGGGCAAGGCGGTGTACGATCGTAACGTCGTTTTGCTGGCGACATCGTTCGTGCCGAGGTGAGAATGGCAAATGGCCAGTGGTCAATGTCAAATGGCCAATGTCAAATGGCAAATGAGAAGTGCCGTCGGGTGGCGGTGACGACGGCGCCGGAAGGTCGCGCGGAAAATCGAGCATGGACGCGGTGATGCGGGCTGACATTTACCGGTGGGCGTACCGGCTGCTGCAGAACCATCATGATGCGCTGGACGTCACGCAGGACGTGCTGCTGAAGTGGCTGCGCCGCACCGACGATGGCGTGGAGAACCGCCGGGCGTGGCTGCGGAGCACGACCATCCATCACTGCATCGACCTGCTGCGCCGCCGGCGCCCTCGTGCCGCTGAAGCGATCGAGAGCCCATCCGCAGACGGCCCGGACACGCTTGCCCGGCGCGAGCTCCACGACCGGGTTGCGGCGGCGCTGGAGACGCTCAGCCCGCGGCAACGTGAGGTGCTCGTGGCCAAGGTATACGACCGGGACACATTCGCGGCCATCGCCGCCGCCCTGGGCATCTCCGAGAGTGCGGCCAAAACGCACTACGTGCGGGCGCTGGACGGCCTCCGGAACGCTCTGAAGGACTGGAACGAGGAGTGATCCCATGGACTGCCACGAATTCGAGAGCCGAATAGCGGACTACCTGGGCGAGGAGTTGCCCACCGACGATCGCGATGCGTGCGAAGCGCACCTGGCTGCGTGCTCGACGTGCCGTTCCCGCGTGATCGAATGCCGGGCCGTCGTGCAGAAGCTGCAGCGGCTGGAAACCGTATCGCCCGAGCTTGCGACTCGGCAGACCGCTTCGCTCATGGTCGTACGCCGTCCCCCAGCCTGGCGCCGGGTCGGCGACGCCATGCTGAAGGCCGCGGCGGTCCTGGCCATCGGCGTCATGATCGGTCGGTACTCGCAAGCCTCGGAATCGTCGCAACCGACAGCCCCGACCGCTCTGGCCGTTGCACCCGCGGCGGACATACACCCGGACTGGATCGAGTTGGGCCGGCAGGTGTCTTCGGGTGGCTCCTCCTTTGCCCAGCAGCTTGCGATGCTGGCACGGACCGTACCGCGGTGAGCCGGACGCGGGCGCGATGCGAATCCAAAAACGCACCCCCGGGCCGCGCCGACGTCACGCGTTGCCGAGCACCTGGACCATCAGCACACGCTCGCGCGGCTGCGTATCGAAATCCAGCAGCACGATCTGCTGCCACGTGCCCAGGGTCAGCCGGCCGTCGACCAGCGGTACGGTGAGGCTCGGCCCCAGCAGCGACGCCCGCACGTGCGAATGCCCGTTGTCGTCGTGCCAGGTGGCCTCGTGCGCGTAGTGGCCGTCGGCGGGCGCCAGCTTCTCGAACACCGCTTCCAGATCATGTTCGGCGAGGCCGGGCTCAAACTCCGTCGTGGTCAGCCCGGCCGTGGCCCCGACGACAAAGACCGTCACCAATCCGTCTCGGATCGACCCGGTCCGCAGGCTCTTCGCGACCAGATCGGTGACGTTCACCACGTGGTTGTTGCCGTGCGTCGATACTCGAAGCCGGTGCGTCTCGACATGCATGCCCGAAAGTGTACCGTTCCCGGTGCGTTCGTGCATGTGGGGCACCTTCTGCCATCCCAGGGCGTGGGTTCGGCCCTGGGCTCGGGGGATCGTTGTCGCCGGGGTGCGCGGATTCCGTGGCGCGGGCACGCTGGTCGCGGCGTGCGAGGCGCTCGCCTATAATCGCGATGTCGGAACGTGCGTATCGGTCCGGAGACGCGGATGAACGTCAACCCCCCTCCTCTTCGGCTGCTCTTCTGGGAAACGACGGCCGGGTGCAACCTGGAGTGCATCCACTGTCGCCGCCTGGATGTCTCCCATGAACTGATGAAGTCGGACATGAGCACCGGGCAGGCCCGCCGCATGATCGACGACCTGGCGAGCTTTTCTCGTTGCATCCTGGTCTTTTCCGGCGGCGAGCCGCTCATGCGGCCGGACGTGTTCGATCTGGCCGCCCGCGCCCGGGGCAAGGGGCTCCTGATCGCGCTGGCCAGCAACGGGACGCTGATTGATGAGGGGGTGGCCGGGCGCATCGCGGACACCGGCTTCCACCGGGTGAGCATCTCACTGGACGGGGCGGACGCGCCCACGCACGATGGTTTCCGCAAGCTGCCGGGTTCGTTCGATCGGGCCGTTCGCGGCCTGAAGCTGCTGAGGCAGGCCGGCGTCAGTACGCAGGTGAACTGCACGATCGCCAGGCACAACGCAAACCAGCTCAAAGCCGTCCTGAAGCTGGCGGAGTCCGTGGACGCGACGGCCATGCACTACTTCCTGCTGGTTCCGGTGGGCTGCGGCGAACAGATCGCCGAGGACCAGATGCTGGACGCATCAGAAGTGGAACGCCGACTGCTGGAGGTCTACGAGCTTGAGCAGGCAACGACGTTGCAGGTAAAGGCGACGTGCGCCCCGCACTATTACCGCATCATCCACCAGGAGGCCAAGGCCCGGGGCACGCCCATGCCCAAACACCACGGTCATCCGCACGCGCAGGCCGGCGCAGGGGATGCGGGTCACGCACAGTCCGCAATGGGCGCGGTGACCAAGGGCTGTCTGGCGGGCACGGCCGTCTGCTTCGTATCGCATGAAGGCGACGTGTTTCCCTGCGGCTACCTGCCGGTCTCCGCGGGCAACGTGACTCGGCAGAGCCTGGCGGACATCTGGGCAAACAGCGAGGTCTTCGCAAAGCTTCGCGATCCAAACCTGCTCGAAGGCAAGTGCGGCTGCTGCGAGTATCGCAACGTGTGCGGCGGCTGTCGGGCCCGCGCCTTCTACGAACACGGCAATTACCTCGCCGAAGAGCCCTATTGCACCTTCGTTCCCCGGCAAAGCCGCGGCAAAGACTCGTAGATACCGCCCGCAGGCCTTGCCTCGCTTGAACCGTGGGAACCGGCACACGCCGGCCGATCCGCCCCCCGCGCAAACGATCCCTTACCCGCAACGGCCGGTCGACCGGCACAGCGCGGCCCACCGCTCGAAGAAATCCGGGAATGTCTTGGCGGTGCACTCCGGGTCGTTGATGACGATCCCCTGCGCCCGCAGCCCGGCCAGCGCGAAACTCATGGCCATGCGGTGATCATCGTACGTGTTCACGCTCGCCGGCCGCACCGCCTGCGGCGGCTGGATGCTGAGCCCGTCCGGCCGCTCCTCCACGGAGGCACCCAACGCTCGAAGCTCGTGAGCCAGGGCGGCCAGCCGGTCGGTTTCCTTCACGCGCAGGTTTTCCACGTTGTGGACATGGGTCGGGCCGTCGGCGAACAATGCCACGACGGCCAGCGTCTGCACCATGTCCGGCATGTCGTTGAGGTCGATCGAGATTCCGCGCAGCCGCGTGCCGGCCGGCGGGCTGCAGACGGTGAGGCGGTCCGGCTCGCGATCCACCCGGCAGCCCATCTGTTCCAGCACGTCCACGAACCGTGCGTCACCCTGCACGCTTCGCGAGCCCAGACCCTCCACGGTGACGCGCCCGCCCGCGATGGCCGGTGCGGCCAGGAAATACGAAGCGTTGGACGCATCGGGCTCGATGTCATACGGCCGGCCCCGATACGGCTGCGGTGCGGGCACGATAAACCGGGCACCATCCCCGCCGATCTCGTCCACGACGCTGACGCCGAACGCCTCCAGCACGGCCAGCGTCATGCGAATATACGGCACGCTGACGACTTGGCCGGTCACCTCGATCAGCACGTCGCTTCGCGCCCGTGGGGCGGACATCAGCAGGGCGCTGATAAGCTGGCTGGACGGCGGTGAGTCAAACGCTACGTGTCCGCCGGCCATTCCGCGTCCGTGTACCACCAGCGGGGGGTAGCCTTCATGTTCGAGGTATTCCACGGGTGTGCCCAGCGATTGCAGCACCTCGACGAGCTGGCCGATGGGCCGCTCGCGCATGCGCGGCGTGCCGTCCAGGCGGAAGCCGCCGTGCCCGACGGCACACAGGGCCGTGCAGAACCGGATGGTTGTGCCGGAGTTGCCGCAGAACAGGTCGGCCTCCACGTTCGGCAGGTGTCCGGCGCAGCCCTGCACGTCCGCGGCGCAGGCATGCTCATCCACCGTCACGCCGATGCCGAGCATCCGCAGCGCCTCGATCATATGACGGGTGTCGTCCGCCCGGAGCACGCCGGCAAGATGCGACGGCCCGTCCGCCAGCGCCGCGACCATCAGCGCGCGGTTGGTCAGGCTCTTGGATCCCGGCAGACGCACAACGGCGTCCAGAGGCCCGCCCGGCGGATGCAACTCGATGGATCGCATGGCCGGCACCATATCGCGGTCCCCCGCACTTGGAAAGCCAACCCCGTCATCCCTTCCTCCCTCCCCCTTTCCAGTCTCGAGTTTCCGGTTCTCCGGTGTGTGTGGGACCGAGCTCTTGTGTGGGACCGGCTTCCTCGCCACGGCGAGTCGCCTGCGGAGACCAGCCGGTCTTCCCTCCTTTCAGTTTCCAGTCTCCAGTTTCCAGTCTCTTGTCTTCAGCGTGTGGCCGGTCGATGGGACGCTTGACCCTTTCATTCCCCTGGCTCAAGCCGGTCGGCATCCCAACGGCGTGAACGTTTGTAGTCCCGGCGCGGGGCGTGTCGATTTGATCGAAGAGCGAACGAAAACAATGAAGTTATGGACGCGCGGGTCGCTGTGACCTCTCATTTCTCGTTCACGCGCGAGTGCTTTCCCGAGTAAATCGACACGCCCCGCGCCGGGATTCGCGATTCGCAATTCGTCCGCCCTTTGCCATTGGACATTGGACGTCTATTCGCACTTCGCAATTGTTCCCGCGAACGCCGGACATGTTCTACCCGCGTCAGTACACCGGTCTACGCAACTCGCGGTCGAGGTTTTCCAATCGGGCGGCGGACGCAAAGCCGCTTCCAGCCCAATATCGGCCTGTCCGGGCAGTTGCCGCTGGCGTCATAAACCCTTCTATATAAATCGGTTATATTTGTCTTTACATATACAGACTTTTCACAGGAAGATATTCTTCACACTTGCTAACCATTGGTCCCCGCCGCTGTCTATCAGGGTGGAGCCCCGGAGTCGGTGGGACGCCGGGGGCGGAGAAGTGCGGACAGTCAATCAGGAGGCGTAGCCATGAAACGGGTTCCAATCATAGCAACGGGATTGATGCTGGCGATGACGGCCGCCTCCCTCGCGGCCGAAGCAAGGGCCACCTCGGTGGCAACCAACGGAGGGTCGGCCACCTCGACGTCGGTGGCGATTGGCAACGGCAGGTCAGACGCCTATGCCGGTGCGACCAACGGCGGGCGTGCCGTGGCGAACTCCACCGCGACGGGGTTGGGCATCGGGGCCGCACGCAGCACGTCGGTGGCCGTCGCGGATCACGGCCTTGCGCTGAGCAACTCCAACGCGACTGCTCGCGGCTCGTGGTGGGGCGGCGCGATCGCGGAAAGCCAGAGCGTGGCCGCCACCGTCGGAGGCGTGGCGCTGAGTGACAGCAACGCGTACTCCGAAGGCAGCCTGGGCGGGCTGGCGGAAAGCCTGTCGCATTCCACCGCGACGAGCTTTCACGGGATCGCCATCAGCGACAGTGCCGCGGTCTCTCGCGGCTGGCTGGGCGGGCGAGCGGTGAGCACCAGTGACTCACTCGCAGATGCCTACGGCGGAATCGCCCACAGCCAGGTCCGGGCGATCAGCGACGGGTCCGTCTACGGCTCGGCGACGTCCGACGGTGTGGGTGTGGCGGTGAGCGGGCCGTATCGGACGGCCCGCGCAGACGTGCGAGCGGTGGGTGTGGCCCATCGGTCGGCTCGAGCCGCGACCCGCCTCTCGGCGGTCGAGATTCGACGGTAACTGCGGCAGGGGACCAGGTGCACACTGGGTAGATCGAATTGATCCCGCGGGCCGGATTCTTCCGGCCCGCGGGAACCGAGGAGAAAAAGCCATGAAACGCAACGCGATCATCTGGGGTCTGACGATGGGATTGATGCCGGGGCTGACCGCCCTGGCCGGCGAGGCAAACAGCTCGGCAAGCGCTTCGTCCAACCGCTGGGGGCCGGGCACCGCGGCAGCCACCGCGGGCTACGAGGGCAACGGAATCGGTTTCACCCAGACGAACACCCGCAGCGGAAGCACCAACCTCGCGCAGGGCCTGAGCCTCGGGTTTGACGAGGAAGGTTTGAGCCTTTCCACCAGCTACGCCGTTGCTTCGCGATTCGGGGCCGCCGCGGCCGGAACCCTGAACATGGCCATCGGCCTGGACGGCAGCGTAGCGACGAGCGTCGGCCGAACCGTCGCCGACGGCGATGCGAACCGCAGCGTGGACGCCGGCGGATCGGCCCGTCCGGGTTCTCTCGGACGTGCGCCGGTGGCCGTCGCGACCACCGGCGGCGCGACCGGGCCGCGCGGTACGGTTGTGTCCGAGACCCACACGAACACCCGTCCGGGTGTGGTGCGGGCTCCGATCGTGGTGGCACACGCTCCGCGGGCAAGCCAGTCACCTCCCGTGTGGGACCGGCTTTCCAGCCGGTCTCCGGCGAGCGTGTCGCCCGCCCCGGCGCCTCGCGCCCACGAGACCGTGGCCAAGAGGGTGGTTCGGCACGGCGTTCGGCGGGCCATTGTGGTTCGGTAAAGGCGGCCCGGGCCCTTTCGGGATTGCCCGCAACCGCCAGGTGAGGCGGCGGTAGAAAAGGGTGACCTCACGAGTTCCTCCTGACGCGCGCTGTCGGCGGCGTCTCGGCAACGGTGCCGGGGCGCCGCCGGCCGCATTGTGTGAGGCCGGTTGTGTGGCGAGCGACTTGTTCTCGAGCGTCACGGAAACCGTACGCAGGACCATGACACACGGGCAGATTCCGTGCCACCGAAAGCCGGCAGCGCGGACGCATCGAGACGAAATCCACACGGGAAATTCCGGCGATTCCGTTTGCCTCTCGTACGTTCATGTAGCATATTAGAAGTGGAGGTCGTTAGACCTGGTTCTGGCGCGATACGCCGGAACAAGTTCTCTGTGTGAAGCCTCGCTCCCGCTCGGATGTGCAATGACGAATTCCACGAGCCGGACGTTGCGAGGCTTCTTTCTTTATACACGCCCCTCTGCTACGAGCTTCCCCTCATACCGGGTCAATGCCACACGGTGCGGAACCATCGCGAGCAGCCTTGGCGACATGCGGTCGTGAAGTGCCAATGAACACCGCCGGTGCGGCATCTCCGATTTTGACCGCGCCGTCCCCCGTAACATCGCTATAATGGCCGCCTTGCGTCTCGCGCGGGACGCACCACGCTCGATGTTTCTCGGGCATTCAGTCGTGCTGAACCAGGCCCGGCACGCGTGCAGGATGGAGGCAACGATGGCCAAGGCCAAGACCAAGAGGAAGGCAGCTTCAGGCAAGGCGAAGACCCACAGAGCGAAAAAGGCGCCCGTGCGTGGTCGCGCTGCTTCGACAAAAAAGACCGCCGCCCGGCGTTCCACTCAGAAGGCGGCACCGAAGCCGAAAGCGACCCTCGGACCGGCGGTCGAGAAGGCCGCCAAGCACTTTGCCGGCCTCGTGCAGAAGCAGCTTGACCGCGTGGGCCGAATGAAGCACGACGAGGGTTGGACGGATTATGCGAAGCTCTCGCCCATCATCATTGGTGTGTGCGGCGGCGACGGCATCGGCCCCATGATCTCCGCGCAGGCACAGCGCGTGTTGGAGTATCTGCTCAGCGTCGAGCGGGCCACGGGCAAGGTCACCTTCCGCACCATCGAGGGGCTGACCATCGAGCGCCGGGCCAAGGTGCGAAAGCCCATTCCGGATGACGTGCTGGTCGAGCTGAAGAAATGCCACGTCATCCTCAAGGGCCCCACCACCACGCCGCGCAAGGGAGACCCCTGGCCGAACATCGAATCGGCCAACGTCGCCATGCGCAAGGAGCTGGACCTGTTCGCTAACGTGCGTCCGGTGAAAGTGCCCGAGCACCGCATCGACTGGATCTTCTTCCGCGAGAACACGGAGGACCTCTACGCCCTGGGCAGCGAGGGATTGGAGATCGGCAAGGACCTGGCGGTCGATTTTAAGATCATCACGCGGCCGGGCTCCGAGCGCATCGTCCGGGCGGCGTTCGAGCACGCCCGCAAGGCCGGCCGGACGCGCGTCACCGTGGTGACGAAGGCCAACGTGGTCAAGACCACCGACGGGCTGTTCCTGCGAACGGCCCAGGAAATCGCCAAGGAGTACCCGGGCATTGAGTGCGATGACTGGTACATCGACATTATGACGGCCAAGCTGGTCGATCCCAAGCGGCGGACGCAGTTCCAGGTGTTGGTGCTGCCGAACCTGTACGGGGACATCCTGACGGACGAGGCGGCGGAGTTCCAGGGCGGCGTGGGCACGGCCGGTGCCGCGAACATCGGCAAGCGTTACGCCATGTTCGAGGCCATCCACGGCTCCGCGCCCCGCATGGTGGACGAGGGCCGGGCGGACTATGCCGACCCGTGCAGCATGATCCGAGGCGGCGCGATGCTTTTGTCCCACATCGGCTATCCGGAGAAGGCCCGCAAGCTGGAGATGGCGCTGGACATTTGCGGGCAGTACGAGAAGCGTTTGGTGATGACAGGGCGTGACACCGGTGCCACCGGCGCGGCATTTTCCGATTACGTCATGGACACGCTGGCCGATCCGGGCCTGGAGCAGCGCTGGCGGGAGTACGTCGGGTAGGGCGGCGAGGAAGTTGTTGGACTTGCCGCCCTGAAGATATGCCGGGTGCCGTGCCCGTAGGCTTCAGCCTCGGGCATGTTCTGCCTGTGCCCTGCTGGGCCGAGATTCCCATCTCGGTTCTGAACTGCGCTTCGCACCTGCCCCGGGTGCCTCGCTCAATGAGGGACGGACACCAACAGGGCGTATGGCTCTGCGCGGACTCAGGGCCCGGCACGGAGACGGTCCGTGGACGGTCTGCGATGATTGCTCGCGCGTCGTGGATGGAGGAACAATGAAGCCATGTTTGGTTTTCTGCGGGCTGCCATCTTCGGCTGCTGCCTGGTGATGGCCGCCTGGCCGCTGGTGCAATGCGTCACCGGACGCCGACGGTTTTCTCGATGGGATCGACACGGCCTGATTGTCGCTGTCTGCTATTACGTGCTGATATCTTCCTTCGTTGCGGATGTGCTGCTGGACGCGGCCAATCTTCCGCACTTGGGACACGAGCTATCTCTTCCGATCAGCTTCTTCCTCGCCTTGGTTGGCCCTCTGGTTGCCCTTCATATCCGTGCGGCTGTGCGGGACGCCGCGCTGCAGCGGCAACAGTGCCTTCAGTGCGGGTACAATCTGACCGGCAACGTCAGTGGCATGTGTCCCGAATGCAGCCGCCCTCTGGACGGGCCGCTCCCGTTCGTCGCCCCGGTCGGCATCCGGGCGGGCCTGCCTGGATGGCGGACAGCCATCCCCCTCTGGCTGCTCGGCGTGGTGTTGTTGGCCGCCGCGGCGGGCTACAGACGGGTCCAGGAGAACTGGGTGTGCTCCGAATGCGCCCGTCACGAGACGCGAGACGTGCATGAGTTTCGATTGCCGTTCGACGGCCCGCTGCTATGGAGCTTCCAGGGCGGTGTCCAGTCGGACGAGCGGCGCGATCACCTTACCCCATACCTCGATCCCGACGGCCGGTGTCCGCACCGTTGGACGAAATGGCGGTGTTACGGCGAGAGCGTGATGGGGCACTGGGACACTCGCAGAGCAGATCCGTCGTTCACAGGCTTGCAGAAGGCTCCGGAACTCGACGAGTTCATGTCGCAGCACCCCGAATTCGTGGAGCGGATGCGGGGCTCATTACGACGCGGCGAGCCGATCTTCGACTGGCTCTTCGACGAATACTGGGAGTGGACGCAGTCGCGCGAGCAGGATACTGAGAATCTGCCGGAGGCGCCTTCGCCATGACGGGCGACAACGAAGTCGATGCGCCGCCGCCCGTTCCCGATTTGGCGACGTGCCTGCAGTGTGGGTACTCGTTGCGGGAACTGCCCGAACCCGTTTGCCCGGAGTGACAATCTGGAGGCCCGGAGAGACCGGCTGGAAAGCCGGTCCCACACAAGAGGCCTGTCCTACAACGAAAGCTGGTCCCACAAGGGAAAGCAGGTCTCACACCAGCGGGCAGGCAATGCGTGAGCGCGCATTGTGCCGCCCCCCGCCCCCCGCCCCCTGACCCCCGCGCCCTCAATCCCTTCAAAACTCGTTCTTCGGCCGGCCGGACTGGATGTACTCCTTCCGGGCCGCCGCGTATTCCTCCGGCGTCAACGCCACGTCGACGCGGTCCGGGTCGGCGGCGATCTTCACCAGGAACGGAATGCACCAGCCGCAGCCGGTGCCGGCGCCCAGGCACTCCGTCATCTGCGACGGGCGTTGCGGGCGCTCACGACGGGCGTGGTTGGCCAGCTTGCGCAGCGTAACGTGGTAGCAATAGCAGATCTCGTCGTCCGGCTTCATCCACACAATTGTACGGCAAACGGCCGATAATTCCGCACCCGTGCCACCGCGGCAAAACGGTCGCGGCGACACCGCTCGCCGGGCCTTGCGTTCGTCCGGCCGGCCGGGGATGATGACCCCATGCTCTGGACAAAATACTTCATTCCGACGGTCAAAGAAGTCCCTGCGGACGCCATCGCGGTTTCTCATAAGCTCATGCTCCGAGCGGGGTTAATCCGCCAGGTGGCGGCCGGTGCGTACACGTACCTGCCCCTGGGTTACCGCGTGCTGCAGAACGTCACGAACATCGTCCGGCAGGAGATGAACCGGGCGGGGGCCGTCGAGCTTCACATGCCCGCCATGCAGCCGGTGGAATGGTGGGAGGAGACCGGCCGGGTCGAGGCGATGGGCGAGACGCTCATCCACCTGCCCGACAAGGTCTTCCGCCGCGGCACGGTGCTGGGCCCGACGCACGAGGAGGTGATTACGGAGATCGCGCGGGCGTATCTCAAGAGCCACAAGCAGCTCCCGATCACGCTCTACCAGATCCAGACCAAGTTCCGCGACGAGGCCCGGCCCAAGAGCGGCGTGCTCCGCACCCGCGAGTTCCTCATGAAGGATGCGTACTCCTTCCACGTGGACAAGGCCAGCCTCGATGAAACGTATCAGGTGATGTACGACACGTACTGCCGGATCTACCAGCGGTGCGGCCTGCCGTACCAGCCGGTCGAGGCGGACTCCGGCCCCATCGGCGGCGACGCCTCGCACGAGTTCATGGTCATCTGCGATGCGGGTGAGGATTACCTCGTGCGGTCGAACGACGGCTCCGTCTGCGCCAGCCTGGAGCGGGCGGTCGTCGGCCCCGTGCCAGACGCCGGGTGCAACGGCCAGCAGCCGCTGCAGGAAGTGCATACGCCCGGGCTGAGCACCATCGACCAGGTTTCGCAGTTTTTGAAGTGCCGGCCGCAGGACATGATCAAGACGCTGGTCTACAACGCGGACGGTTCCAACGTGGTGGCCCTGGTCCGGGGCGACCATGAGGTCAACGAAGCGAAGCTCCGGCGATACCTGGGTGCCAAGTCGCTGGCGCTGGCGACCCCGCGCGAGATCGAGGCGGTGACCGGGGCGCCGGTGGGCTTTGCGGGCCCGGCGGGGCTCAAGGCCCGCATCGTCGCAGACCAGGCGGTTACCGTCATGCACAATGCGGTGACCGGGGCAAACAAGGCGGACTACCACGTGACCGGCGTGAATCCGGACCGCGACTTCGAGATTACGGAGTCGGGCGACATTCGTTATGCCACGCCGGAGGACCATTCACCCAGCGGGTCCGCCCTGTCGTTCCACAAGTGCATCGAGGTGGGGCACGTCTTCAAGCTGGGTACGAAGTACTCCGCCGCGATGGGGGCGACCTACGCGGACGAAAAGGGCGAAGTCCGGCCGCTCATCATGGGTTGCTACGGTATCGGCGTGAATCGCATCATGGCAGCGGCCGTCGAATCGTTCCACGACGAGGGCGGCATCTGCTGGCCGATGGGCATCGCACCGTTCCGCGTGCTGGTGGTGGCGCTGGACGTGCGCGACGAGCAGGTGATGCAGACGGCCCGCACGATGCATGACCGGCTCGAGAGCGAGGGCGTGGAAACCCTGCTGGACGATCGCGACGCCCGGGCCGGGTTCAAGTTCAAGGATGCGGACCTCATCGGCATTCCCATCCGGATCACCGTCGGGCGGAAGAGCCTCACGGAGGGCGTTGTGGAGTACAAGCGGCGCAACAGCGACGAAGTCCGGCGGATCAGCCCGGACAACGTGATCTCACTGGTCCTGGACGAGGTCGGCCGCGGGTAGAGACAGGAGAGCGGCTGGAATCCCGGCCCCGACGTGTCGGGAGGACGGTCTCACACCAGAGAAACTGACAGCGGGGCAACTGACGGCAGAGCAACTCACAGCGGGGCACTCCACAGCAGAATGTGGAGCACAAACAGAAGAGCGTGCAGCACAACTGAAGTGTGCCCTGAGAATGAGACCGGCGATGGCGCCGAGGCTTGATTTCCGGCATCGATTCGTGTAGAGGGCCGCGCATGGCCGAAAGCCCGTACAACTGGCCAGGGACTTCGGAGTTTCCTCCCACGTCGCCGTATACCCAGCCGCCAGGGCCGATTCGCACGTCAGGGTTGGCGATTGCCGGGTTTGTGTGCTCGTTGGTGGGCTTCGTCACCTGCTGTGGGTTCATCTTAAGCCTTCTGGGCATCGTGTTTGGCGGCGTGGCGCTGGGGCCGACTCGTCGGGGGACCAGAGGGGTGCGGGTTTGGCCACCGCCGCGATCGTCCTGGGCATTGTGGGTATCATACTCGGCGCGGTCGTCTGGGTGATTGGCGTCAGTTCTCCAGAAGGTGTTCCGGTGCCTGGGGAGGAAATCAGCGAGTCGGACCGCCAATGGCTTGAGTCCGTCGGAGTCGCGAACAAGGACGAGACCATCCAGTGGTTCTTCTCCAACGGCATGTTTTCCATCAAGGAAAACGGAGTCGCGTTGATGGGACGCCGGGTCAGTGTGTACCTCGGCCCCAAGGTGCAGTCCTGCGACTGGAGCGACATCAGGGCGATCGAGCTGGCTACAGGGAATACCTGGTTCGAAGACTCCGTCATTCTGATCGAGACGGATGATGACCGGGTTCTGCATATCCGTGTCAACCCGACTGGCGGTGGCGATAAGACCCTGTATGAGCTGCTGGAGCACGCTGCGACTCGCGCCCGGCACGAGGCGGGCAAACCGGCGCCGACCTCCACCCTATCTCCGGACGCCGAGGTTCCCGCGGAAGCGCAATCCGGACGGTAACCGCTTGCCGACCGAACGGCTATGCCCGCAGCCCGCAGGCCGGACAATATCCCGTTCGGCTGCTCGACATGTCTGCCCAGCAGTACAGGCACCGATGGTGTTCGTGCGCGTAGCGGACCATTTCCTCCGGCCGGGTGCCGAACAGGCCGACTCGAACCCCCGCCCGTTGGAGCACCGCAGAAGCTTTCCACGCCACTGCGAGTAGTATAACCATGCTTGCAACCGGAACGAACATCCCGACGCATGCGAGTACGATGGTCCTCCGATTGACACGAAGAGCGACAAGAACCTTGACCACAAAGACCGTCAGGATCGCGCAAAGGATGGGGAAGAGAGGGAAGATCGGTATTAAGGCGTTCGCAAGCACAATGCCGAGGACACAATACGTGAGCGCCCGATGTCGCGTTGCGAGCATGCGAAGATCAAGGTCGTCTCCGACAGTGCCGTTCACGGTTTCCCGCTCCCCGTGCGATCTCCTTGCTCTTGCCCGCGCGAAGTCCGTCAGTCAAATACAACCGTCTTGTTGTTGCTGACCAGGATCTTGTCGGCCACGTGCAAATGGACGGCCCGGGCCAGCACCAGTCGCTCCAGGTCGCGACCCTTGCGGACCATGTCGTCGATGGTGTCGCGGTGGCTGGTGGGGACGGTGTCCTGGGCGATGATGGGGCCGGCGTCCAGGTCGTCCGTCACGTAGTGGCTGGTGGCCCCGATCATCTTCACGCCGCGTTCGTACGCGGCCTTGTACGGCGAGCCGCCGGCGAAGGCGGGCAGAAAGCTGTGATGGATGTTGATGATGCGGTTCGGCATCGTCCGCACGAAGTCCGGCGTGAGGATCTGCATGTACCGCGCGAGCACCAAAAAGTCGGCCTTCGCGTCGGCCAGCAGGCCCAGCACCTGCTGCTCCTGCCGCGCCTTGTCGCCGGGCCGGACCGGGCAGTATTCGAACGGGACGCGGGCGTCGCGGGCGACGTCGGCGCAGTCCGGGTGGTTGCCGAGGATCAACGGAAGCTCGACGTCCAATTCGTTCGACTTCCACCGCCAGAGCAGGTCGATCAGGCAGTGCGACTGCCGGCTGACCAGAACGGCCATCCGCTTGAGCGGCTGGCCCCAGAAAATGCTCCACTGCATGTGGAAGCGGCGGGCCATCGGCTCCCAGGCCGCCGCAAACGTGTTGCGGTCCAGGCCGAACCCCTCTCGTTCGATGGCGGCCCGCATGAAGAACTCGCCGTGCTCCTTGTCCGTGTGCTGGTCGGCGTCGAGCAGGTTGCCCCCGTGCTCGGCGACGAAGCCGGCCACCGCGGCCACGATCCCGCGTTGGTCCGGGCAGGCAATCAGCAATCGGGCGGTGTTTCGCATACGCGGATCATATCGTACGGGCAGGCTGCTTTCCAAGCCCGGCCGATCACGCTGTGACACTCAGGATTACCGGACGCCGGGAGGCTTGTTCTCTCCCAGTGAACACGGAAGCCCAGGCCGGTGGGGCAGAGCGGCCGTACACTGCCCGTGCTCAACTCCGGCGGCAACCCACTCACTTGTCGGAAAGGATTTTGATATATATAATAATAGGAGGCGGGGACATGCAGTTTCGCTGGATCGAGTGGAACCTGGCCAAGATTGCGGACCACGGCGTCACTCGGCCGGATGCCGAGACCGTGGTCGAGCACGCCCGGCCGCCTCACCCGCAGTATCGTGCGGATGGTCGGTTGCTGGTGTGGGGAAGGGCGGCTTCCGGGCAGGTCCTCCAGGTCGTGTACCTGCTCGACCCCGATGACACGGTGTTTGTGATTCATGCCCGCCCGCTGACGGACAGGGAGAAACAAAGATGGCGGCGAGACCAGCGCCGGCGAGGAAGCCGATGAACAAGACCCGCCAAGCGAAACCCAGCACGGAGTTAACGGTCCAGGAGTTGGAGGCGATGACGGCTGAGCTTGATGCGGAGTTTGTGGCGGACACGTTCGGCCCGCCGCCGCCGGAGGTCCGCGCTCGCCTCCGCCGTGCCAAGCAGAAGCGCGGGCGACCGCGCACGGGCCGCGGAAGCCAGGCCATATCCGTAACGATCGAGAAGACGCTCCTGACGCAGGTGGACGCGTTGGCTCGACGCCGGAAGACGCCGCGGGCGCAACTGGTGGCACGCGGTTTGCGCGCGGTCCTCGCCGCGGAGCAGCAGGTCCGGCGAGGCACTCATCGCAAACGGCCCAGCCGTGCTGCCCCGTGAATGTGCGCAAGTCCGGCTTTGCCGATAAGGGAACTCGGCGCTGCCTATTTCTGAATTCCCAGGTCCGACGAGGTGTACAACGACGCGAACGCGAAGCCGGCGCCTTCGATGTTCTGCCTTGCTCCCTCCTGCCGGTCAATGACGGCCACGATCTTCTCCACGATCGCGCCGAACTCCGTCAGGTCCTTGGCCGCCTCCAACACCTGGCCGCCGGTGGTGGCGATGTCCTCCACCAGCAGCACACGCTCACCCTTCTCCAGTACCCCTTCGAAAAGCTTGCCGGTGCCGTAGTCCTTCTTCTGGTTCCGCACGATCAAGAACGGCAGGCCGCAGGCCATCGACGTGGCCGCCGCCAGCGGTACGCCGCCCAGCTCCGCGCCGGCGATCCGCGTGGTGTCCGGCCCGACATGCTCGGCCAGCCCCCGCCCGACCGCTTCCAGAATGCGCGGCTGGGTCTCAAAGCGGTACTTGTCGAGGTAGTATTTTGACTTGCGTCCGGAGCGAAGGGTGAAGTCTCCCTCCAGGTACGCCGCCGCCTTGATCGCCTTGCCCAACTCGTCCCGATTCATGCGTTGTCCTTTCGTGCCGCTGGCCTTGCCTCTGTCCCGCAACGGGTCGCAGAGTATAGCGTGGGGAACGGCGGGTTGAGAAGACACCCAACGTCAGACGTTCAGGTCCGCGGCGCGGCCCAGGGCCCGTCGGTGGCGCCGGCGGATGGGGGCCACGAAGTCGCGGAGGAAAGCGTCCACCTGCTGCGGGGCGGCGCCGATGAAGGCCCGGGGGTCCGTTACCGCCCTCACGTTGACCGTGGCGAAGGCGGGATCGGCCGCGATGCGGTCCAGCAGGTCGTTTTCCCGGCCTTCCTCCTTGACTCGCCGGGCGCTCGCCTGGGAGTGCTTGCGGATGCGCTCGTGCAGGGCCTGGCGGTCGCCGCCGGCCGCCACGGCCGCCATGAGGATATTCTCCGTCGCCATGAAGGGCAGCTCCGCCCGGACGCGGGCCTCGATGACCTTCGGATACACCACCAGCCCCCGGGCCACGTTGGCCACGATCCGCAACATGCCGTCGGTGGCCAGGAACGGCTCCGGGACGGCCAGCCGCTTGTTGGCCGAATCGTCAAGGGTTCGCTCGAACCATTGCTCGGCCGCGGTTTGCAGCGGCGAGGAGGCCATGGATATCACGAATCGGGCCAGTCCGGTGGCCCGTTCGCACCGCATGGGGTTACGCTTGTAGGCCATGGCGCTAGAGCCGACCTGGGACGTCTCGAACGGCTCTTCGATTTCCTTCAGGTTGGCCAGCAGGCGGATGTCGTTGCAGAATTTGTGCACGCTGGCGGCGATGCCGGCCAACGCACAGACGACCTGGGCGTCGACCTTGCGGGAGTAGGTCTGGCCGGTGACCGGCTCGACGTTTTCGAATTCGAACGCCCGGGCCACCTCCCGCTCCAGGCGGGCGATCTTGGCCATGTTGCCGTTGAACAGCTCGACGAAGCTGGCCTGGGTGCCGGTGGTGCCTTTCACGCCGCGGAACCGCACGCGGTCGATGCGCGTTTCGATCTCTTCGAGATCACGGACGAAGTCCCAGCACCACAGGGTCGCCCGCTTGCCGACGGTGGTGAGCTGGGCCGGCTGGTAATGCGTAAGTCCGAGCGTGGGTCGCGCCCGGTGCTGCCGGGCGAAGCGGCCAAGAGCGTCGATGACGTTCACCAGCCAGTCGCGGATGAGGCCGAGGGCATCGCGCATGATGATGAGGTCGGCGTTGTCCACGATGTAGGCACTGGTCGCCCCGAGATGAACAATGCCGCGAGCAGCGGGCGCCTTGTCGGCGAAGGCATGCAGGTGGGCCATGACGTCGTGCCGGAGGTTCTTCTCGTAGCGTGCTGCCGCGGCGAAGTCGATGTCCTCCGCCGCGCGGCGAAGCTGGGCGACCTGTTTGGCGGAGATGGGCAGCCCCAGCTTCCGTTCGGCCTCGGCCAGCGCCACCCACAGCCGCCGCCAGGTGATGATCCGCCGGCGTGCCCCGAACAGCCGGCACATTTCTTCCGACGCATTGCGGGCGACCAGGGGCGATTCGTAAACGTCATGCGTGGTCATGCGGCCGCCTCACCTTTTTCGATGCAATCTGCGCGTCGACAGAACGCCCCCCGGCCGCGCCAGCCGGGGCCCGGGTCCCCAAGGGGTGCCGTAACCTGGCCAAAGCCGCCGGCCAAGACGTCAGTCCCGTAGGGACGTCAGTGTGTAGCCAGGGGCGCAAGCCCCTGGAACCCGGCGTCCAGGCAACGGAGCCCCATCGGGGCGACACTCCTCACCGCGGTTGCCACAATGAACAACCGCATCCAGCCGGTATTGTACCGAGTGACGGAAGGGTTGCACGCCACGCGGAATCGCTAATGGCGAATTGTGAATGGCGAGCGGTCCGGCAGCGTTCCCGGAGTGGGTGTGGATGGCAGGGGAACGATCCTGCGGAACGTCTCGGTGCACCTCACACAGGAGTTGACACGCCCTTTCTGAATGCGTATGGTGGGGGTGGTATTACGATTGTGCAAATCGTAATACTTCGTCACCCGTGCGGCAAGCGGAAAGGAAGGGCAACATGGCAAGGATCCTGATCGTGGACGACGATCCCGACATTTGCGAGGCGGTGCGGCTGTCGCTGGAGGCAGCCGGCCACCATGTCGCGAGCGCGTCCAACCGTGAAGAAGGCATGCGCATGGCCTCGAACGACAGGCCGGATTTGCTCATCCTCGACGTGATGATGACCGAGCCTGACGACGGCATCGCGATGGCCCAGGACCTGCGCAGAGCCGGCTTCGACCGCCCCATCCTCATGATGTCGTGCATCTCCCGGGTCTCCGGCATGTCGTACGGGCGCGACGACGCGATCACGCCCGTTGACGATTTCGTCGAGAAGCCGGTGTCCGCCGCGAGTCTCTGCGAGAAAGTCAACGCGTTGCTGGACAGGGCGGCGGAGGGACCGGCATGTTGAGCACGCAACAGGAGCAACGGGTGGCGGAGATTGACGCGATTATTGAACGGCACGGTCGCAGCCGATCGGCACTGATCCCCATTCTGCAGGACGTGCAGCGGCGGCACGACGCGATCGGTGACTTCGCCATGCAGGCCATCGCCGACCGGCTCGGGATTCACCCGGTCGAGGTGTACGGCGTGGTCACGTTCTACGCTTTCCTCAACGAGGACTGTCGCGGCCGTTTCGTGATCCGCCTGTGCCGAACCATCAGTTGCGACCTGGCGGGCAGGGATGCCGTCGCGAACCAGCTTCGCAACGACCTGGGCATCGAGTTCGGCGGGACCACGGCCGACGGGCGTTTTACGCTCGAATGGGCCAATTGCATCGGCATGTGCGACCAGGGCCCCGCCCTGCTGGTGAACGACCAGGTCTTCACCCACGTCACGCCGGAGAAGGTGCATGACATTCTATCCGCCTGCACGCGGGCCTTCGGCCTGCATGGTGCGCAGGAGGTGCAGGTCCGATGACCATCTGCAACGACATGACGCTGGCGGCCATCGAGCCGGACGCCGGTCTGGCGGCGGCCCTGAAACTGGACCGGGCCGGTGTGATCGGGGAAATCCGCCGTTCCGGCATGAAGGGCCGCGGCGGCGCGGGTTTTCCGACCGGCGTGAAATGGAACCTGGCCGCCGCCGCGCAGGGCGATCGGAAGTTCATCGTGTGCAACGCCGACGAGGGTGAACCAGGCACGTTCAAGGACCGCGTGATCCTCACCGAATGGCCCGGACGGGTGTTCGAGGGCATGACCATCGCCGGCTACGCTGTCGGCGCCACCGAGGGAATCCTCTACCTGCGCGGTGAATACGCCTATCTGAGGCACGGGTTGGAGCAGTGCCTTGCGAAACGCCGCGAGGAACACCTCCTGGGCAACGACATCTGCGGCAAGACCGGCTTCGGATTCGACGTTCGGATTCACATGGGGGCCGGCGCGTACGTGTGCGGCGAGGAAACCGCGCTGATCGAGAGCCTGGAGGGTCGCCGCGGCGAGGCACGCAACCGGCCGCCGTTCCCGGTGAACACGGGCCTCGGCGGCATGCCCACGATCGTGAACAACGTGGAGACGTTCGCCTGGGCTACGGCCATCCTGGCCCGAGGCGCGGACTGGTTCAAGGCGATCGGCACCGAGCAGTCAACGGGACCCAAGATGCTGAGCGTCTCGGGCGACGTGGAGCGTCCCGGCGTCTATGAGTTTCCTCTCGGCACGCCGATTCGCGAGGTGCTCCGGGCGGCGGGCGGCGAGGACGCCAAGGCGGTGGTGGTCGGCGGTGCTTCGGGCCAGTGCGTGCCGGCAAACCGTTTCGCTCGCACCGTCAGCTACGAGGACGTGGCCACGGGCGGTGCGGTGATTGTCTTCGGCCCTGGCCGGAACATGCTGGACGTGGCGGAGAACTTTCTTGAGTTTTTCGTCGACGAGTCCTGCGGTCAGTGCACGCCGTGCCGCATCGGGAACGTGAAGCTGCTTGAAGGCGTTCGCCGGCTCAAACGGGGTGAATGCTCCACGCAACAGCTTCGTGAACTCCGCGCCCTGGGCGAGACGATGCGGGTCGCGTCCAAGTGCGGCCTCGGCCAATCCAGCCCCAATGCGTTTCTTTCCATCATCGAGCATTTCCGTCGCGAGATCCCGAGCCGGGTCCCCGTGACGGTCGAAGCGTAGGAGTGCCCCATGAGACAGCAGGATCCTCCCCCTGCCGGGACCGGTCACGCCCCGGTCCGACGGCCTTCCCAGGCAACAGACGTTCCCCACGGCGGTGATCTGATCGGCGCCCTGGTCAGCGTTACGATCGACGACCACACCGTCAAGGTGCCCGTCGGCACGACGATCCTGGATGCGGCCCGCCGGGTCGGCGTGCATATCCCCACGCTGTGCCACCACGACGATCTCTGCGTGGCCGGCGTCTGCCGCGTGTGCGTCGTTGAGGTGGAGGGCCAACGGACGCTCCAGGCGAGCTGCGCCTACCCCATCACCCAGCCCACCACGGTGCGGACACACACCCGCCAGGTACGGCAGGCCCGGCGGCACATCATTGATCTGCTGCTGTCCGAGCATGCCGGCGAATGCACCACCTGCTTCCGCAACGGCAACTGCGAACTCCAGGCGCTGGCCAAGGAGTACGGCGTTGATTCCTTCCGCTTCGGCCGGCCGGACCGGCCCCGGCACAAGGTGGATCGATCCAGCCACGCCGTGGTCCGCGACATGAACAAATGCGTGCTTTGCCGCCGGTGCGTGCGGACCTGCATCGACCTGCAGGAAGTCGGCGTCCTGGAGGCCGTCGGTCGCGGAGAGGCGACGACGATCGCCACGTACCTGGACAAGCCGCTCGCCGAAATGATCTGCATCAACTGCGGCCAGTGCATCAACCGCTGCCCCACCGGGGCGCTTCGTGCAAACGACCCGACTGACGAGGTCTGGGCCGCAATCGACGATCCGACAAAGCACGTGGTGATCCAGACGGCCCCCAGCCCGCGCGCCGGGATCGGAGAGGAATTCGGCCTGGAGCCGGGCACGCCGATGACCTGGGAGATGAACACCGCACTGCGGCGATGCGGTTTCGACAAGGTGTTCGACACGAACTTCACCGCCGACCTGACGATCATCGAGGAAGGGACGGAGCTGGTTCTGCGGCTTCATAAAAACCTGGTTCAGGGCGATTCGTCGCTTCCGCTGCCGCAGTTCACGTCATGCAGTCCGGGGTGGATCAAGTACGTCGAGCATTTCTATCCGCAGTACCTGCCTCACGTCTCGACCTGCAAGAGCCCGCAGCAGATGTTCGGCGCCCTGATCAAAACGTGGTACGCGCAACTCCACGGGATTGACCCGGCCGGCATCGTGTCGGTGGCGCTCATGCCGTGCTCGGCCAAGAAATTCGAATGCAACCGGCCGGAGATGTGCGACAGCGGGTACAAGGACGTTGACTACGGGCTGACCACGCGTGAACTGGCGCAGATGATTCGCGAGGCCGGTATCCACCTGACCGAGATGCCCAGGAGCGATTTTGACGACCCGTTCGGAACGGCCAGCGGTTCCGGCGTCATCTTCGGTGCGACGGGCGGAGTGATGGAAGCGGCGCTCCGTTCGGTGATCGAGTTCGTCACCGGCAAGAAGGTCGAGGACTTCTACGCGCACGCGGACATCGTTCCCGTGCGAGGCTTCGAGGGATGCCGCCATGCGGAGGTGCAGATTCCGAAGGAAGTGGGCCCCGTGCCGGGGCTCATCCGGCACCTCGTGCCCGACTGGAACTGGCTCAAGGGCGCGACGTTGAAGGTCGGCGTGGTTCACGGCACGGCCAACGCGCGCAAGGTGATGGAGGACATCAAGGCCGGCGGCCCGTTCAGCCAATGCCACTTCATCGAGTTCATGGCCTGTCCCGGCGGCTGTCTCGGTGGCGGCGGGCAGCCCATTCCGACCGGCCCCGCGATCCGCGCCGCACGGGCCCGAGCGATCTACGCCGAGGACGCGGCCTACGGCGAGGCGGGCAAGGCCCGCAAAAGCCATGACAACCCGGCGGTGCTGCGGCTGTACCAGGAGTTCCTGACGGACGGCCCGTGCGGTCACAAGAGCCACCATCTGCTGCACACGCACTATACGCCGCGCGGCAAGTACATCGGATAACGCGTGCATGCGCAATGCGAGTTTCGACAGACACCGGGGAGCGGGAAAGTGAATCACCTCACGGCGACGAAGAAGGACCTGCTCAGCGTTCCGATCGAGCATCTGGACCTCACGCAAGTCGACTACGCCCGCCAGGTGGACGCGATGGAACGCATGGCTTTCAGCAGCCGCGACTTGCACCGCGCGGCCCGGATCTACGGCACGATGCTCGGCGATCCGGACTGCGGCATCCTGCTGTGCCTGGCCGGCTCGCTGGTGTCGGCGGGCCTGAAGAAGGTCTTCGCTGACATGGTTCGCCACCGGATGGTTGACGCCGTTGTCAGCACCGGCGCGAACCTGATCGACCAGGACTTCTTCGAGGGCCTCGGGTTTCGGCACTACGTCGCCCCGGAACGCTACAAATCCGGCCTGGAGGACGACGTCCTCCGCGAACTCCACATCGACCGCATCTACGACACGTTCATCGACGAGGATGAGCTGCGCGTCTGTGACGACGTCTGCCGGCAGATCTTCGACGGCCTTGCGCCGGGGGTCTATTCCTCACGCGAACTGCTGCGTGAATTCGGCCGGCATCTCGATGCCCACGGCCGGAACCGAGACTCGCTGCTGCTGGCGGCCTATGAAACAGACGTGCCGGTCTTCGCGCCGGCGTTCTCCGACTGCTCGGCAGGCTTCGGGCTGGTCGGTCACATCGCCGCCCGTCAGGGAAAACCACGCCTTGTCTGGGACGGCGGCCGTGACTTCTACGAGCTGACGCAGTTGAAGATCCATTGTCCGAGAACGGGCCTCTTCATGATCGGCGGCGGAGTGCCCAAGAACTTTGCACAAGACATTGTGGTGGCCGCCGAGGTCCTCGGCCACGAGGTGGAAATGCATCGCTACGCGGTGCAGGTCACGGTGGCCGACGTGCGTGACGGGGCGCTGTCCGGCAGCACGCTCAAGGAGGCGTCGAGCTGGGGCAAAGTGGACACCGCGTTCGAGCAGATGGTCTACAGTGAGGCCACACTGGCCGTTCCGGC
The DNA here is from genome assembly GCA_016929015.1 of Phycisphaerae bacterium. GTDB lineage: Bacteria > Planctomycetota > Phycisphaerae > UBA1845 > UBA1845 > JAFGJQ01. Next base: position 29,886 of record JAFGJQ010000501.1, read on the forward strand.
CATCGTCGGTCATGCGTACCACCAGGGCGTCTGGAAAAAGCGCGTTGCCCGACGCTGGCAGCGGTTCTTCGAGCAGGATGCACTCGCAACCGGCTGATTCCGGCGGCCCGGTCAGACCGGCGACGCGTTCGGTGCGGCGTGTGGCGGACAATCGTGTCATTCACGCGAGCCGTCCACCGCCGGCAGGAGGGAGGCACATTGACCGCGACAGGCACTTCGACCGTATCTGCGTTGCCGCTGCCGGCGGATGAATCGCCAAAGCACTATCTGGTCACCGGCGGCGCGGGGTTCCTGGGCGTCAACCTCGTTCGCTATCTGCTCGCCCGCGGTCACCGGGTGACCTCGTTCGATCTGGCCCCGTTTGACTATGACGATTGCCGGGCGCTCGTCCGCGAGGTCCGTGGCGACATTCGCGATCCCGAATTCGTGCGTGAGGCGTTGAAGGGCGCCCAAATCGTGGTGCATTGCGCCGCCGCGCTGCCGCTTTACTCGCCGGAGGACATCCGGTCCACCGACGTGGACGGCACGCGTCAGGTGGCGGAGGCGGCCCGCGAAGCGAAGTGCGAGCGAATCATCCACGTCTCATCAACGGCGGTTTACGGCATTCCCGATCACCATCCGCTGCTGGAGGACGACGCCCTGGACGGCGTGGGCCCGTATGGGCGGGCCAAGGTGGACGCGGAGGCCGTCTGCGTCGAGATGCGGGAATGGCACGGTTTGTGCCTGCCGATCCTCCGACCCAAGAGCTTCATCGGTCCGGAGCGGCTCGGCGTTTTTGCCCTGCTTTACGATTGGGCCAAGGACGGACACGGCTTCCCGATGATCGGGTCGGGCCGCAATCGGTACCAGTTGCTCGACGTGGAGGACCTATGCGACGCGATCTATCTGTGCTGCACGCTGGGCACCGAGCGGGTCAACGACGTGTTCAACGTCGGGGCGGCGGATTTTCTCACCATGCGCGAGGATTACCAGGCCGTTCTCGACCGTGCGGGCTTCGGGAAGAGGGTGGTCGGCCTGCCGGCCGGCCCGGCGATCCGGACGCTGCGCCTCCTCGAGCGGCTCAAGCTGAGCCCGCTGTACCAGTGGGTCTATGAAACGGCCTCAAGGGATTCGTTCGTGTCCATCGAGCGGGCCGAGCGGGTGCTGGGCTTTCGCCCGAAGTACAGCAACGCAGACGCACTCGTGAGAAACTACGAATGGTATCTGGCCAATCTGCAGAGGTTTCGAAGCGCCACCGGCATCTCGCATCGCGTGCCGTGGAGGCAGGGCGTCCTGCGCCTCGCGAAAGTGTTCTTCTGACGCGCGTACTGAGGGCGTGACATGATAGCGGTCACCGGCGCGGCCGGCTTCATCGGATCCAATCTGGCTCATCGTCTGGCACGCGACGGCTGCGAACTGCTTCTCGTCGACCGCAAGCCGACGGTGGAGAAGCTGCCGAATCTCGCCGGCCTGACAATCGCAAACGTGCTGCTCCACGACGAGTTCCTCGATCGGCTCGAATCGAACCGCGTGTCGCCGGACGCCGTGTTCCACATCGGCGCGTGCAGCACCACGACCGAGGCGAACTGGCCCTTCCTCGTCGAGACCAACGTTCACTATTCGCAGCGACTGTGGAATTGGTGCGCCGCACGCCGTCGCCCGTTTCTCTACGCCTCCAGCGCGGCCACCTACGGTGACGGCCGCCAGGGGTTCGACGACCGCACGCATCCGTCCCTGCTCCGGCCGCTGAATCTCTACGGCCGGAGCAAGAACGATTTCGACGCATGGGCCCTGCGGCAGGCGGAACCGGGTCGGCCGGCGCCGCCGCGCTGGGCCGGGCTGAAGTTCTTCAACGTGTACGGCCCCCGCGAGCAGCACAAGGGCCGCATGGCCAGCGTCGTTTGGCATGCGTACCGGCAGATTCGCAGGACGGGTGAAATGCGGCTGTTCCGCTCCGATGATCCGGCCATTGCCGACGGCGAGCAGCGGCGCGACTTCGTGTTCGTGGAGGACTGCATCGAGCACATGCTGTGGCTGTGGAAGCGTTCCGCGCCCAACGGTCTCTACAACTCCGGCACGGGAACGGCACGGACGTTCCTCGACCTGACCTGTGCCGTGTTCGCCGTTCTGGGAAGAGAGCCCTGCATTTCGTTTATCGACCTGCCCGGCGACCTGGCGGGCCGGTACCAGAACCACACGCAAGCGGACATGAGCCGGCTGCACGGGGCCGGGTACGCCCGCCCGCCCACATCGCTCGAAGAGGGCGTGCGAAGAACGCTCCGCGACGCTTGACCACGTGCGACGACCGCTGTGACCGACCGAACGCGACGGGGCGGGCGGCAATGCAATCGGGAACACGCGCGGGGGCCTGGATCGCGATTGGACACTCGCAAGCAGAGGGCGCCGTCGTGTGCTGCGCCGCCGGCTGCCGGGTTCACCCTTTCGTTCCCCCGGGGCAGAGCGGTCTCTCGTCCGAGAATCCCGTCTGTCGCATACACGGCGCTGCGGTGTCCACGGTTGCGGCCGGACAGACGCAAGAATGCCTCGGTTGCCGTTGCACCGTCTCCGTCCGGCTCGGCAGGGGGTGTCCGATAACGCGTGCAAAAGAGGTAAACCCCGCGGCGGCTTTGGATTGGACGCCGTTTCACGGTTCTCCGATGAATAGAGCGGAATTCCGCGATGGACGCACTTCCTGTCCCCGAAGGAGGATTCTTTGGATCTCGCGGAGGGCGTGCCGACAACTCAGCCGCAGGTCATCGCCGTTGACAAGGACAAGTGTGTCAACTGCCACGCCTGCATCTCGGCCTGTCCGGTCAAGTACTGCAACGACGGCAGCGGCGACTACGTAAAGGTCGACGCCGACACCTGCATCGGCTGCGGCAATTGCCTCAAGGCCTGTCTGCACGGGGCCCGCCGGTACGTCGATGACTTCGACGCATTCCTTGCGGACCTGGCGGACGGCATGCCCATCGTGGGGATTGTCGCGCCTTCGGCGGCGGCGAGTTTCCCCGGAACGTACCTGAACCTCGTTGGTTGGCTGAAGGGCAAAGGCCTGCGAGGCGCATTCGACGTCAGTTTCGGCGCTGAACTGACTGCATACTCTCTGATCGAGCACATCCGGACGAATAGCCCCCGGCTTGTCATTGCCTCGCCGTGTCCTGCCATCGTTACGTTCATCCAGACGTACCGCCCGGAGCTGCTGGAGTACCTGGCCCCGATCGATTCACCGATGCTCCACACGATCAAGATGATCCGGGCGTACTACCCGCAGTTTGCCGACTGTCGGATCGCCGCCATCTCTCCCTGCGCCGCCAAAAAGCGGGAACTCGTGGACGGCGGGTGCGAAGGCTACAACATCACGTTCCAATCCCTGGCTCGTTACCTCCGCGAAAGCGGCATCGACTTGTCGCGCGAGCCCGCGGGAGCATTCGAGAACCCGTCGGCTGAGCGTGCCGTATCGTTCTCCACCCCGGGCGGCCTGCTCCACACGGCCCAGCGCTGGATGCCGGAGTTGGCCGAACGGACCCGGCAGATCGAAGGCAGCCCGGTCGTCTATGAATACCTTCGGGCGCTGCCCGGCGTGCTGGCGCAGGGTCGCGCCCCGCTGCTGGTCGACTGCCTGAGCTGTGAATTCGGCTGCAACGCCGGTCCGGCCGCACTGACGCGCGCCCAATCTCCGGATGAGATCGAGTACTGGATCCGCAAACGCATGGAGGCCGTGAAGACCCGGTGCGCGGATGCGGCGTCCGCAGGCCCCGACGACGACGTCCGCGACATCACGGAGACGCTGTCCCGATACTGGCAGAGCGGTCTCTACGTGCGGCAGTACAGAGACCAGCACAGCCGGAACCGGATCCGGATTCCCGACGAGCGAAGCCGCTGGGTCATTCTCGGCCAGATGCACAAGTACTCGGAGGCCGACCTGTACAACTGCACGTCGTGCGGATACCTTTCGTGTGAGGGGATGGCCACCGCCATCTACAACGGCCGGAACAAACCCGAGAACTGCCACTTCTACCTGGCCCGGGAGCGGGAGATTTCTCATCGGGAGATGATCGAGCGAGAGAAGCGTTTTCGAAACATCCTCACCACGTGCATCGAGGGCTTCGTCTCCGTTGACAACGACTTCGTGATCCAGGAGATCAACCCGGCCCTCTGCCGCATGTTCGGCATGGGACCGGACCGGATCGTCGGCCGCAGTCTGCGCGACCTGACCGACGACTCGGGCAAAATGGAATTCGACCGCCAGCTCGAGCTTCGCAAGGCGGGCAACTCCAGTGTCTACGAAATCCGCATGATCCGCGGCGATGGCAAGGCCGTGGACTGCATCTTCAGCGCTTCGCCGATCCGGGACGGCAACGGCCGCCGCGTGGGCTCCTTTGCGATGGTCACGGACATCACGGCGCGCAAGCAGGCCGAAGAGGCATTGCGGACGGCCCGTGACGACCTGGAACAGCGCGTTCAGGAGCGCACCGCGCAGTTGGCCCGAACAAACGAGAACCTGCACGTCGAGGTTGCCGAACGCAAGCGGGCGGAGGCCGCGCGGCATCTCAACGAAATCCGGCTCGAGGCAATGCTCCGGCTCTACTCCATGAAGGAACGGAGCGTCAAAGAAATCAGCGACTTTGCCCTCGAACACGCCGTTGCCATCACGGACAGCCGGATCGGGTACCTGGCCTTCCTGAACGACGACGAAAGCGTTCTGACCATGTACTCCTGGTCCAGGAACGCGATGGCCGAGTGCGCCATCGTTGAAAAGCCGGTCGAGTACGCCGTGCACACGACGGGACTGTGGGGCGAGGCCGTTCGCCAACGCCGGCCGATCATCACGAACGACTACGCGGCGCCGAACCCGCACAAGAAAGGCACACCGCCCGGCCACGTGCCGATCGTCCGCCACATGAACGTTCCCGTGTTCGAAGGCGACAGGATCGTGCTGGTGGCCGGCGTGGGCAACAAGGCCGCCGACTATGATGAGATGGACGTTCGGCAGCTCACCCTGCTGATGAACGGCATGTGGGACATCATCCGCCTCAAGCGGTCGCAAGAGGCCCTGCGGGCCGCCAAGGAGGCGGCGGAGGCGGCCACGCGTGCCAAGAGCGATTTTCTGGCGGTGATGAGCCATGAAATCCGCACGCCGATGAGCGGCGTGATCGGCATGTTGGATGTGCTTCTCAAGTCACCCCAGCCGTCCGATCAGCAGCATAATACGCGGATGGCGCGAGACAGCGCGGAACTGCTGCTGGCGATCCTGGAGGACATTCTGGACACGTCTCGGATCGAGGCCGGCAAGCTGTTGCTGGAAGCGATTCCCTTCCATCCCCGCGAAGTCCTCCTCCAGACCGTTGAGAGCTTCCAATTACGGGCCCAGGCGAAGGGCCTGACCCTGACGTGCAACGTGGAAGCGAACGTTCCTCGGACGCTGGTCGGCGACCCGACGCGGCTCCGCCAGATCCTGAACAACCTGATTGCAAACGCCATCAAGTTCACCGATCAGGGCGGCGTGATCGTTCACGCCGTGTGCAAGGAGCGAACGGCAGGCGACGTGACCCTGGAGGTCAGCGTGCGTGACTCCGGCGTGGGCATTGCTCCGCATGCGTTGACCCGTCTGTTCGAGAAATTCCATCAGGCGGATACGTCCACCACCCGCAAGTACGGCGGAACGGGCCTGGGGTTGTCGATCTGCAAGGGACTGATCGATCTGATGGGCGGCACCATCGAAGTGGAGAGCGAACCGGGGCGTGGGTCCCTGTTCCGGTTCCGCGTGAAGCTGCCGATCGCAAGTCCCGAACAATCGGTCGAATCGTCCCGCAAGGACCGCCCTGTCGGCCCTGAGCCGCGACACGACCATTGCCTGCGCATCCTCTACGCGGAAGACGACCAGACGAATCAGGCGATTATCCGTATCCTGGTCGAACGCATGGGCCACCGGATTGACGTTGTAAACGACGGCCAGGAGGCCGTAGCCGCCCTGAGCGCTCGACGCTACGACGCCGTTCTCATGGACGGTCGGATGCCCGTGATGGACGGCTTTGCGGCGACCCGGGCCGTGCGCGACCGCTCTTCGTTCGTGCTTGACCACGACGTGTACATCATTGCCCTCACCGCGAATACGTCGGCCGCGGACCGGGAGCGGTGTCTGGCCGCCGGCATGAACGACTACCTGCGCAAGCCGGTCAAGGGGACCGAGCTGTTTGACGCCCTGGCTCGCACGATCCGCCATCTGACGTCGCACGGCGTGGCCCTCCCGGCGTTGTCCGGCCAGACGGAAGAATGCCCGGCTGCCCCGCCGGCCGTTCCGCCGCCCGCCCCGGTCCATCCCACGCCGGCGGTGGCGCCGGACGCGGCGCCGTCGATCGACCTGGCCACGGCGATTCAGGAACTCGGCGGACGGGACGTGGTTGACCGTCTGTTGGCTCGGTTTCTGACAGACGCCGAAACACAGCTTGGGATCCTGCATGCGGCGCTGGAACCGCTGGAGCGCAAGACGTTGGAGCACATCGCGCACAAGCTCAAAGGCGCCGCGGCCGCATTGAAGGCCGCACCGCTGGCGCATCGCTCCGCCCAGCTCGAGGCGGCCGCCGCCACGGCGGAGCTCGCCGAGCTGCAGCGGCTCGCGCAATCCATGACGGAAGAACTGAAGCGCCTGGGCAACGTCGCGGGAGTCGTCCCGGATGTCGAGGAGAACGCATCACACGCCCGGCCTGCGAGTGGATGACGTTTGTTCCGGGACGGCCCGGTTGCGGTCACCAGTCATCTGACACGCGAAACCAGTACCAATCCTCAGCCAGCGGATGCAGTTCGTAGTGGGCCCGGCCGAACGGCGTGCCCGCCCGGTTGGGCCGGTACACGAAGCCATACGAGACGCAGTCAACCATGTCCGGGTGCCGGTATACGACCAGATACTGCCCCCCGGCCGGGTCTTCGGCGTGCTCGATGACGCGATACACGCCCAGCCGGTGCGCACTGCTGCCCGTGGGGTCTGATTCCGGCGCTTCGGCCACGAATTGTTCGAACGCGGATCGCGAAGCCGCGAAGGCGATTCGACGCGGCACGTAGAACTTCAAAAGGGCACACGTGAGGCAGAGGATTGCCGCCGCCGCGGCTGCCTGCCGCCACGGAACGCGGATCTGTTTCAGCTTTCCGCGCCGGGCCAGCACGATCAGGCAAACGACCGCACCCAGGCCGACCACCGGCACGACGACCAGCGCCAGCAGCACGCCGAAGAACAACCCCTGATTCAGCACACCCGGGTAGATGCTGACGCCCAGCGCAGCCGCGCAACAGATCGCCAGAAGAGCAACGCCGATGCTCGCCGCCGTCCTCATTCGCGACTGCGCCTCGTTACGCCAGCAGCACAGAAAGAAACGATCACCCGCGATAGACTGCCGGAGGAGGGAATCGAACCCACACCCTGTTGCCAGGACGGGATTTTGAATCCCGCGCGTCTGCCAGTTCCGCCACTCCGGCTGTCCGAGAGACCGTGCAGGCGGGCCCTCGGAAGTGTGCGAGCCTCGTATTGTCGGGGCTGGCGAGGAAATCGTCAACGGGTCTGCCGGTCCTGCACTGCGGTAAAGATGCGCAGGCAGCGATCCAGCAGGGATTCCAGCCGGTCCAGGGGGTAGACGGTGGCCGGGTCGGACCGGGCCCGCTCCGGATCGTCGTGGACCTCAAGAAACAGGGCGTTGGAGCCGGCCGCCACGCCGGCCAGGGCCAGGGGCTCGACAAACTCGCGCAGGCCGCCGCTCTGTGAGCCGGCGGCGCCGGGAAGCTGGCAACTGTGCGTCGCGTCCATGACCACCGGGGCGAACGCCTGCATCCGGCGGATGCCGGTGAAGTCGTTCACCAGCCGGTTGTAGCCGAAGAAGGTGCCACGCTCGGTGAGCAGCACGTTCTCGTTTCCCGTCGAGGTGATCTTGCCCACCACGTTGGCCATTTCGTCGGGAGACATGAACTGCCCCTTCTTGACGTTGACCGCCTTGCCGGCCTTCGCGACGGCCAGCAGCAGGTCCGTCTGACGGCACAGAAAGGCGGGAACCTGGAGGCAGTCCAGCACCTTCCCGGCCGGACCGGCCTGTTCCGGCGCATGCACGTCGGAAAGCACGGGGATGTCCAGCTCGCGCCGGACCTCGGCCAGAATGCGAAGCCCTTCCTCCAGACCCGGGCCGCGAAAGCTGTTCACGCTGGTGCGGTTGGCCTTGTCGTAGCTGGCCTTGAAGATGAACGGCATCTCCAGCCGTCGGGTGATGCGAGCGATGCCGTCCGCCATCCGCAACGTGTGATCGCGGCTCTCAATGACGCACGGCCCGGCAATCAGCACCAGTGGCTGCCCGCGGCCAATCTCAATGTTCGCAACCTGGGTGACCTCGATCGTCGCCATAAATGGCTTTCCTCACGCCAAAACCGTTGGCACGCAAGGCAGAGGGTAAGGTGACAGCAACCGCCGGTCAATCGAGCGATTGACCGCCGGATTCGCCAGACTCTCCTTCGCTGTGCTTCTCCCGCTCCAGCTCGGCGGCGGTGCGGATCTGCCCCTTGCCTGTCTTCTTCTTGCCGGCGGCCGGTTTCTTTCGCGGCGGGCGGCGGCCTTCGGCCACCTCCTCTTCGAACGTCTTCTTCCGGCGCAGAATGTGGTGGTAGTGCTGGGCGAAGCGGTGGGCCTCGTCGCGAACCTGCTGAAGCAGCCGAAGGGCCTCGTGGTTGCGAGCCAGCCGCACCGGGGCGGAACGGGCCTGAATGTAGATCTCCTCCTCCCGCTTGGCCAGCGAAATGACCATGGGTGGCCGGACGTCCATGGCGGCGAACCCCTCCAGCGCCGCGTGAAGCTGTCCCAGCCCGCCGTCGATCAGAATGACGTCCGGATAGAGCTCGTCGCCGGCGGCCGCGTGGCGGTACCGCCGCGTGACGACCTCGCGGATCATGGCGTAATCGTCCTGGCCCTGAACGTTCTGGATGCGGAAGCGGCGGTAGCCGGACTTGAACGGCTTGCCGTCGACGAAGCAGACCAGCGAGCCGACGGATTCGCCGCCCTGCAGATTCGCGATGTCGATGCCTTCGATGGTGCGCGGCGGGTGATCGAGGTCCAGCAGCTCGCCGAGCTTCTCCAGCCCCTGCGTGGGATCGACAAAAAAAACCTCCGGCTGCACGTTCTCGTCCGGCGTGCCGGACAGGGAAAGCGACTGAATGGCCCGGATGCGGTCCCGCAGGGCGGCGGCGTCCTCAAATCGCAACTCCTTCGCCGCGTCGTCCATCTCCTTCTGCATCTGCCGCAACACAACGGATCGCTTGGACGCCATGAACCGCTTCAGCCGGTCGATGTCCAGCCGGTAGTCTTCGCGGCTGATTCGGTCGCCGCACGGGCCCGTGCACCGGTGGATCGAGTACAGCAGACACGGGCGGAAGAACCGTCGGGATTCGTCGTCCGTTCGAATGTCCAGTTCACACGTGCGGAAGCGGAAGACTTTTTGCAGGGCGTTCAGCGCCGCCCGGATGCTGAACGCGCTGGCGAACGGGCCGTAGAGCTTGCTGCCTTTCAATCGCGGCTGGCGCGTCACGTATACGGCGGGAAAGTCGTCGCCGGTGGTGATCTCCAGGTACGGAAACGTCTTGTCGTCGCGAAGCTGGGCGTTGAACGGCGGCTGGATGTCCTTGATCAGCCGGGCCTCGTGAAGCAGCGCGTCCACCTCCGTGTCCGCGTCCAGAAAGTCGATGTCGTCCACCAGGCCGACCATGCGGGCGATTTCCGGCCCGCGCGTGTTCAGCAGGTCGGCCGACTCCTGGAAGTAGCTGCTCACCCGCGACCGGAGGTCCTTGGCCTTGCCGATGTACAAAACCTTCCCCGTTCGGTCCTTCATCAGGTACACGCCGGGGGTCTTGGGGAACCTCGCGATGTGATCGCGAAGCCGCTGGATGCGCTCGTCGTCGCTGCCCACGCACACATTGTAGACCCGCCGGGCCGCGCCGGGAAACGGCGGTGGAATCCGCTCAGTGGACGGCGCCCTCGCCTGCGTCGTCCGTCAGGCCCGGGGCATCGGCCTCATCCGCAGGCAGGTCCTCGACGGTGCGGAGCTTCCGTTCGATCGTTCGTGACTTCCTCGCGGCCGCGTCGATTTTGCCGGAGGCTTCTTCCAGCTTCTTCCGGACGGCCTCCAACGCCTCGCCGAACCGCCCGAACTCCCGCTTCACGACGGCCAGCAGGTTCCAGACCTCGCTGGAACGCTTCTGAATGGCCAGCGTCTTGAAGCCCATCTGGAGGGCGTTGAGCAGGGCGGCCAGTGTGGTAGGACCGGCCACGACGATGCGATAGTCGTGCTGAAGGGTCTCGGCCAGCCCCGGCCGGCGCAGCACCTCGGCATAGAGCCCCTCCGTAGGCAGGAACATCATGCCGAAATCCGTGGTGGCGGGCGGGCTGACGTACTTGTCGCGTATGTTCTTCGCGTCGTTGCGGATCTGCTGTTCGAGTTGCCGGATCGCCTGATCCGCCGCGGCCGCGTCGCCCGCTTCCTGTGCCTCCAGCAGCCGCTGGTAGTCGGCCTGCGGGAACTTGGCGTCGATGGGCAGCCAGACAACGTCCTGCCCTTCGTCCCGCCCGGGCAGGCGGATCGCAAACTCCACCCGTTCGCTGCTGCCCTCTTTTGTGGCCACGTTGCGGTCAAACTGTTCCGGCGTCAGCACCTGCGCCAGCAGCGATTCAAGCTGCACCTCGCCCCATGTGCCGCGGGTCTTGACGTTGGTCAGCACCTTCTTGAGGTCGCCCACGCCGACGGCCAGCGTCTGCATCTCGCCGAGCCCCTTGTGGACCTGCTCGAGCCGCTCGCTGACCAGCCGGAACGACTCGCCCAGGCGTTTCTCCAGCGTGCCCTGGAGCTTCTCATCCACGGTCTGCCGCATCTGGTCGAGACGCTTGGCGTTGTCTTCCTGAATCGCCTTGAGCCGGGCGTCGACCGCGTTCCGCAGGCTCTCGAGCTGTTTCTCGTTGGTTTCGGTCAGCTTGCCCAGGCGCTGGGCAAATGAATCCAACTGGCCCTTCTGCAGCTCACCGATCGCCACCATCTGCTGGCGGACCGTGTCGTTGGCGGTTTTCTGCGAGCCGGCCAGTTCTTCCCGTAACTGCCGGTCGAGGCCGGCGGCCTCCTCGCGGGTCCGGGCCGCCTCCTCGCGGAATACCCTCTCCAGCCGTTCCTGGGCCCGCTCAGCCGATTCCAGGAACGGGCGCAGGGCTGTGGCGGCGTCTGCCGAGTCCCGCCGGGACCGGAGCCACAGCAGCACCAGCCCGACCAGGTTCAGGCCCGCCAGGACCAGGAGAATCCAGAGCATCGCATCCGACACGACGTACGTTCCTGCTACATATCCCGATGGCCGGTGATGAACCCACCGCCGCCGGCAAAACCTCGGCCCGCGCCAGATTCGCTCCGATGCCGGGGCGCGTCAAGCATCGGCGTGTTTGGAAATGCGGGCCGCGGCACGCCATAATAGGCGGGCAGAGACACACAGTTGGAATGTGCCACGGGAGATACATCATCGATACGACCAAACGGTATGAGCAGCGTGTGTTTGCCGACCATCCGCGGGAGTGGGGGGGGAACCGGTACGTCTACCCGGTCATCTCCCGCCGCAGCGGCGGCCTGAGCATCGGCGTGAACCTGAACCCGGACGCGGTGTGCAACTTTGCCTGCGTCTATTGCCAGGTGGACCGGTCGCAGCCGCCGCGCGTGCGGGACGTCGATACGGGCGTGCTGGAGCGGGAGCTGGACCAGATGCTCGGCTGGGCGGTGGACGGCTCGATCTTCACGCACCCGCACTTTGCCGGCGTGCCGGAGACGCTGCATCGAATCAACGACATCGCGTTTTCCGGAGACGGAGAGCCGACCACGTGTCCCGTGTTCCCGGAAAGTGTCAACGTGGCGGCGCGGCTCAAAGCGAAATGGGGCCTGCCCCAGGTGAAGCTCGTGCTGATCACGAATGCCTGCTACCTCACCCGGCCGGCCGTGGCGGCGGCGCTGGACGTTCTGATGGCCAACAACGGGGAAATCTGGGCGAAGCTCGACGCGGGCACGGATGACCGCCTGCGGAAAGTGAACCGCTCATCGTTTCCGCTGAAACACATTGTGGACGGAATTGCCGCGACGGCCGCGCGGTATCCGATCGTCGTTCAGTCGCTGTGGATGCGGCTGCACGACGCACCGCCGGACGCGTCGGAAGTGGAGGCATTCATCGACCGGCTGAACGAAATCCGCGACCGAGGGGGAACCGTCTCCCTCGTGCAGCTCTACGGTGTCGCCCGCCGACCGAGCGAACCGTTCGTCACCCCGCTTTCCAGCCAGGAACTGGGTGACATCGCTGCCCTCGTTCGCGACCGTACCGGCCTGAACGTCGTCACGTATTGACGTGCCGCGGCGTTCGTCCGGACCGTTCCCACGCTGGGGGGTTACGGACGGTGGATGATGATGTCGTCCATCTGCGTGATGACTTCGATCATGACACCCACCCCCTTCAAGCCGGGATCTGGTCGATGAAACAGAGCATCCACGAAACGAGATCCACCAGCCTCAGAACAAACTCGGTGCTGCCTGCGAGCATTGGCGTTCCTCCTGAAGAACCCTCGAGACACCTCGTTTGATTCACCGCGTTACGAGCTGGCCTCGTTTCCTCCCCGGGGGCATTCCCCCGCTCCTGTGAAATTCAAGGGCCAAATGCCCTATCCTTCTCAAATGCCATACCTTACCACTGTCATAAACATCGGTGGAATGGTGGATAACCTTTAACGGTTTCCGGGGATGGGGAAGGGAGTTACGGTGGCACTGAAAATCGAATGGGTGTTACCAGACGGGGGAACGGCATGGATGCGGGCTTCAGGGCGAGCCGTGCAGTGTCGAAACGGGCAATCCCGTCCCGTTTCGGTGCGGAAACGCTGTGCAGAGCCATTTCACCCCGCGGCCGTGCGGGGCGTGGGGCGAATCGCCTCGGGCAGACCGGACTCGATCGCCGAGGTGGTGGCCGCGGCGCGACGGAGCACGTCCGCGACCTGCTCCAGAATTTCCCGGCGTTGCGCCGCGTTTTCCAGCAGCGGAGCATTCACGCGAACGCTGTAGGCTGCCGCACGGACGCAGGCGTCCGCCAAAACGGCGGCCACGCCGAGATCGCTGAGCAGGTGCGGGTTCGCGCGGGCCAGCAACTGCTGCATCACGGTGAGCGCGCTGCCGGCGACGGCGGCGGTTTCCAGCGGTACGGCCAAGGCCACGCCGACGGCCTGTTCGCGAGCCGAGGGTTCATCGTGACCCTGACGTTTGGCTCGTTGCGCGGCGGACAGGGCTTCGTAGGCTGCGGCGTCCTCGTCCATCAATCGCCGCAACATGCCGTCCGCCTGGGCAAGCTGGTCGCACAGCGATTGAAGCGTCTCACTGTGTTCGCCGTCGGGCTTCCTGCCGACGGAGTACGCTCCCACCATGCGGGCCAAGGCGGCGGCCAAGGCACCGGCCAGAGCGGCCGCGCTGCCGCCGCCGGGCGTGGGCGTTCGGTCCGCCAGTCCGTCGAGGAACGCGGTGAGGTTCAGGGCAGACGGCGGCTCGCGGTGTGCGGTCACGGTTGTTGCCTCCGGTCGGTCGGGCGTTTGTCATCGGGCGGTGAGGGCCGCAGTTGTTGGCGCAAACGGCGAAGCTCCAGGAGCGATTGGATTCGCATCCGCAGTTCCACGCGATTGACCGGCTTTCGCAGGTAGTCATCTGCGCCGGCCTCGTAGGCCCGCTCGTAGTCGGTGTCTGTATTCAAAGCCGTCACCACAATGATGGGGATGTCGCGGGTCTGCGGGTCTTCCTTGAGAATGCGGCAGGCCTCAAAGCCGGACATTCGCGGCATCATGATGTCCAGCAGGATGAGATCGGGGTGCGAGTCCCGCACGCGGGCAAGGGCCTGCTCGCCGTTGCGGGCGGTGAGGGTGGACACGTCCGGCATGTCCGCGAGGAACGCCTCCAGGAGCTCGGCGACCTGCGGGTGGTCCTCCACGATCAGCACGCGGGCGATCGGATGGGGCGGCGGCGTGTTCATCTTCGTTCCCCGGGCGTTCGGCTCGTCCGTTTCCCGCCGGCACCGTGCAGGCTCGCAGCGCCAGGCCGGTCAAACCCGTTCGGTGCCGAGGGCCGGATGCCCGGCCCGCCGCGAAACGCTTCGCATCCCCCCTGCGTGCCGTCCCGCACGCGGGCGGCGTCATCCGGCGGGCGGGCGTGCCGAGGCGCCCGACCCGCCGGAATCGCCGATTGTTCCGCTGATTCCCGTCGGCAGCCGCCTCACGGCATCATCAGGAACATGAAGAAGCAGGAGAACAGACCCACGGTTTCGGCGATGCCCATGGCGATGATGGAGAAGACGAACGGCTTGCCTTCACCGTCGCTCATGGCTCGGATGCCGGCCGCGCCGATGGCCCCCTGCATCCAGGCGCTGAACAGTTCGCCCAGCCCGCAGGCCAGACCGATGCTGCACAGGGCGCCCGCATTCTCCGCCAGAAAACCGGCCTCGTAGACCTTTCCTTTGAGCAGCGCCAGCATGAGCACGAAGCCGTAGATGGTCTGGCTCAGCGGCATGCCGGTCAGCGCAATATAGAGAAAGTTCAGCCGCTTGCCTTCACGGGCTTCCTTTGCCCAGGCACCGGCAGCCGCCTGGCCGGCGGCGCCAATGCCCAACGCGCTGCCCACGGCTCCGAGTCCCAGCGGCAACGCAAATCCCAACTGACCAAGCCATTCCATACCTGCGTCTCCTTCGATGCTATTGCCCGCTTTGGACCCTTTGGGCAAACGGGGTAAACGGATATCCGGCCCACTGGACGCCGGCGTTGCTGGAGAACTCCAGCATGTTCAACCGCACGCCGTGGGCGAAAATGGCAATGACGCCCAGCACAATGTTCAGGGAGTGCGCCAGCACCACAATCAGCACGCCGGCCGGCAGCAACCAGACCGACGGTGAGGCCACCTGGTAGGCCAGGCCGTTGAAGGCGCTGGCGATGTAGTAGCTGGCCAGCCCCACCGCCATCAGGCGGATGTAGCTGACCGTGTCCGAGAACGTGCTGATCATCGGCAGGATGTTCGCCACCAGGCCCAGCCCCACGCGCTTGGCCGGGTTCGGGCTGGGGTACGTGAACAGGACGACCAGCACGGCGCCCACCGCGAGCAGGCCGATGGTCAGCGGGACCGGAATCCAGACCTGATCCGGGAAGAACAGCATCCAGATCACGCCGAACATGCCCACCAGAAAGCCGCTCCAGCCGATCTGGGCCAGGAACCGCCGGTCCGGGGCCATTCCGATTGCCTGTCGGACGTGCGCCAGCACCAGGTGCGCCCCGCCGATCAGGAAGCTGACCTGGATGATCAGGTTCCGTGCGATCTCGTCGTCGGGGTTCCACAGCAGGCCGAACGCCAGCATCATCCGCCCCAAAGCGGCCCACAGGCCGGTCGCTTCGCGCAGGGCGGACACGTCTTCAACCCCCGCCGCAAAGGCGAACTGTTTGGGGGTGATGCCGAAGCAGTTGGCGGTCAGCAGCCCCCAGACCAGCGTTGCGCCGCCGAATACCAGGATCAGGTTGGCCGCATCGCGACTCACGCGGTCGGTGATGCGGCGATAGCCCAGCAGTCCGATCAACACGAAAACCAGACCGTAGCCGGCGTCGCCGAGAAGCATGGCCCCGAACAACGGCAGGGCGACCATGAAGAAAACCGACAGGTCGTACTCCCGGTATCCCGGGACCGTGCCCAGAATGGCGAACATGGCCCGTATGGGCTGGGCCCACTTGGGGTACCGGATCAGCGTAGGCGGAGTCTCGTCCGGGTCGGGCTCGACGGTCTTCATGGCCGCCACCAGGCCCATGCGGGCGAGATCCTGCTTGAGCGACGCAGCCGCGTCGGCCGGCATCCAGCCCTGCAGGGCAAACAGGTGTTCGTCGTCCATCGCCCCTCGCACGGCCCGCGTGTAGTCCGCCCGCTCCTGCAAGTCGGCCAGGTGTTCCTCGACTAGGGGACGCAGGTTCGCCAACTGCCCGAGGCGCTGGGCGTCATGCTCCATGGCCTCCTGGACCTCAGCGGCTTCCGCGCGGATGGACGGCGCGTCGCGCGTCGGCAGGGGAACGTGTTGGGCCCGTTTCGGTGCCAGCACCTCGCGACGCTGATCAATGGCCGCCACCAGCACCTTCTCTCCCGGAAGCTTGCTGACCGGCTGCACGCACGCGGCGTGGACTTCGTCAACCAGCTCTTCCGGCACGATGAAGAAGTGGATCTTCAGACCCGCCTGCTGTAGCGCCTCAAGCTGCTCGACCCGCACGTCACCCCACAGCGCGACGGAATCCAGTTGGCGTTCCAGTACGGCCAGGCGGCTCAGGCGTTCCGCCGTCCGCCGGTGGATATCCAGCACCTCGCGAACGACCTCTGCGGGGTCCGTCTCCGGGGTCGACCCGGACGGCGTGACGCCTTCCAGAATCTGGATCACGCGTTCCACGTCGTGGATGCTGCCGGCCGTCTTCTCGTCCAGCGCCGCGCGGGTCGGGTCCAGCGGCGTCAGATGAACGACGCCCAGTTCGCGCAGGGCCTGCAGCATTCGTTCGCGGTCGCTCTGCCGGGCCGCAAGAAACAGCTTGGCCATCGGTACGATCATGCCGTCTCCGTCTCTACGCCGCTTTCGGTGTCGTCGTCGGGCTCGTTGTCGTCCGACGTGGCGCTCTGGGCCAGCTTGCTCTTGGCGATCTTCGCCCGACCGACGCCCGCGGTCATCTCATCGCCCAGCTTGATACGAATGACGCGGATCGCGTTTCGCGATTCGGGAATCTTGACCTTTTCGAACAGGTTGACGCGCTGAACGATCCGGTTGAGCTCGCGGCTCAGCAGGCGATACGCCTCGTCCAGCACGTTCAGGCGGGCCTGGAATCGGCTGAGCCCGCGCAGGTCCTCGAGCGCCCGGTCCACCCAGGCCGGCGTGCCGAACAGGCTGTACTCGGCCGGCGGGAACACCGCCTCCTCGAAGGCGGGCAGGCTAACGCCCGCGACGTTGAAACGGGACGTGCGGACCTCGGCCGGCTCCGCCCATTGCCGCAACGGCAGACCCGCCGGGTCCGCCAGCACCGCCTCGTATTTGCGGAACGCCCGTTTGGCCGCGTCCAGTTCGCTTTGCACCTCGGCCCGGTGCCGGGCCGCTTCCCGCAGCGTCATCTGCAACTGCTGCTGCTTGAGCTTCAGCATGGGCAGAAACCGCTGGTAGCGCGTCAGCCGGTCACGCTGGCGCTTCAGTTCGGGGCGTGTCAGTTTGATCTTTGTCGCCACGTTCGGCCGATCTCCGCGGTCACGTCAACGGCTTGGGCCAGTGCTCCTCGATGATCGCCCGCCGGATGCCCGTCTCCGCCGGCTCGAAGCACTCCGCCAGAATCGCCCAGCACCGGTCCAGGGCCTCGAACAGCGGAATGTTGACCGACAGGTCCATGATCTTCTCTTCAAACAACGTTCCGTAGGTCAGCAACCGCTTATCCCACTCGGACATCTCGAAGCCCATGTCTCTCTTCTCACGGCTCTCGCGGCACAGGGCGTACAACTGGATGCAGCCGTCCATGATGGCCCGGTGGTCGTCACGGGTCTTGCCGTTGACCTGCTGCTTCAGCCGCGACAGCGACCCGAAGGGCTCGATGCGCCCGTTTCGCAGGTAGAACTGTCCTTCCGTGATGTAGCCGGTGTTGTCCGGGACGGGATGGGTTACGTCGTCGCCCGGCATCGTGACGCAGGCCAGGACGGTCATCGACCCGCTCCCGTCGAAGTCCACGGCCTTCTCGTAGCGGCGGGCCAGTTGCGTGTACAGGTCGCCCGGGTACCCCCGGTTCGACGGGATTTGCTCCATGACGATCGCGATTTCCTTCAGCGCGTCGGCGAAGGCGGTCATGTCGGTCAGCAGCACGAGCACCGTCTTGCCCTGCAGGGCAAACTGCTCGCCGACCGCCAGGCACAGATCGGGAACCAGCAGGCACTCCACCACGGGATCGGCCGCGGTGTGAACGAACATGATGGCACGGCCGAGCACGCCGCCCTGTTCGAACGCGTCGCGGAACTTCAGGTAATCATCGTGTCGAAGGCCCATGCCGCCCAGAATGATGATGTCCGCGTTGGCCTGCAGCCCCACGCGGGCCAGCAGCTCGTTGTACGGCTCGCCCGCCACGGAGAAGATCGGCAGCTTCTGCGACTCCACGAGCGAGTTGAAAATGTCAATCATCGGAATGCCGGTATGCACCATCTTGTCCGGCATGCGGCGCTTCACCGGGTTGATGGCGGGGGTGCCGAGGTCGATCGGCGGCGCGTCCACCGGACCGCGGCCGTCGCGCGGGCGGCCCGAGCCGTCAAACACGCGACCCAGCAGGGCGTCCGAGAAGGGCACCTGCATCGGCTTGTGCAGAAACCGCACCCGGTCGTTGTTCGAAACGCCCTGCGTGCCGGCGAACACCTGCAGACTCACCTCGCGGTCGTCCAGCCGGATCACCTGCGCCAGCGATTCGCCCCGGTCCGACGTCAGCACGGCCAGATCGTCGTAGCCCACGCCGCCGGCCTTCACCGTCACTACGTTCCCGGCAATCCGGGTGATATCGTCGAAGTACTTCCTCATTCCTCACGCCCCTTCGTGGCGATGAAATGGTTGATCCGCTCCAGCAGCGTGCGGTACTCGTCACCGTCGCTGGCGGCGTAATTCCAGTTGCGAAACAGGTCCGTCCCCCGCACGATCGTCTGACGCGCCACGGTCTTGTCGTCAAACCCGAAATCCAGGTCCAGGATCTCGAGAATCTTGTCAAAGACCACCCGTTGCCGATCGGCCGGCGTCGCCCCGTCCACTTCGTCGAAAGCGTTCTGCTGGAGATAGCAGTTGTCGAAGAAGTCGGCCTTCAGGGCGATGGTGAAGTCCTCCGTGGAGGTGCCTTCTTCGCCGACCACGGTCATCATCTGGCTGATCTCGTTGCCCCGGGCCAGCAGGTGGCGCACCCGGGCCACCTTGTCCGGATCAATGACGCCCTGGTACTTGCTCCACGACTCCAGGGGGTCGATGGCGGGGTAGCGGCGCGCGTCACTGCGCGCCCGCGACAGCCCGTGAAACGCGCCCACGACCTTCAGCGTGCCCTGCGTGACGGGCTCCTCGAAGTTCCCGCCCGCCGGGCTTACCGTCCCGCCGATGGTCAACGAGCCGATCTTCCCGTTTCGCAACTCGATGGCCCCGGCACGCTCGTAGAACGCCGCGATGCGGCTTTCCAGGTAGGCCGGGAAGGCCTCCTCGCCGGGAATCTCCTCCAGCCGGCCCGACAGCTCGCGCATCGCCTGGGCCCATCGTGACGTGGAGTCGGCCAGCAGCAGCACGTGCAGGCCCATCTGGCGGTAGTACTCGGCCAGGGTCGCGGCCGTGTACACCGACGCCTCCCGGGCCGCTACCGGCATGGCCGACGTGTTGCAGATGATGATTGTCCGCTCCATCAGGCTGCGCCCGGTGCGCGGGTCGATCAGCAGGGGGAACTCACGCAACGTCTCGACGACTTCGCCGGCCCGCTCGCCGCAGGCGGCCACAATCATCACGTCGATCTCCGCGTGCCGCGCGGTGATCTGCTGCAGCACCGTCTTGCCCGCACCGAACGGACCGGGAATGCAGTACGTTCCGCCGCGCACGATCGGGAACAGCGAGTCGATGATTCGCACACGCGTGGTCAACGGCTCCGACGGCATCAGCCGCCGGCGCGAGACGTTGAGCGGGACCTTCACCGGCCAATCCTGCTGCATGCGCACGGTATGCGACTGCCCGGTAGAGTCCTTCAGCACGGCAATGTCGTCCGCGATGGTGTACTCACCCGCCGCCGCGATCGACTCGACGGTGAACGTTCCCTTCCAACTGAAGGGCACCATGATCTGGTGTGTGAAGATGCCCTCCGGCACGGAGCCCAGCGCATCGCCGCACTCCACCGTCGCGCCCGGGGCCACCTCCGGGGTGAACGCCCATTGCCGGTCGGGCAGCAGGCCGTCGATGTACGTGCCGGGCTGCAGGAAGAACCCCACCTGCCCCGCCAGCTTGGGCAGCGGATTCTGCAGGCCGTCGTAAATCTGGCCGAGAAGCCCGGGCCCAAGCATCACGGACAGCATCTCGCGGCGGAACTCGACCTCGTCGCCGACCTTCAGCCCGCGGGTCTCCTCAAAAACCTGCAGGTCCGCCACGTTCCCGCGAACCCGCACCACCTCCGACAACAGCCGTACACCGTCGGATCGCACGCAGTACCCGACCGAGTTCTGCACCACCCGGGTATCCGTCTCGGCGATCACGAGGTTTCCGAACACCGCTACGATCTTGCCAGTCAACCTGTTGCCCTTTCGAGAGAGAGTGACGACTCGTCTGCGGAAGTGCCGGCAAGGCCGCCCTCCTCGGCGTCAACCACTCGCTTCCATTGCTGCATCAGCGCCAGCTTGGCCGCGAAGGCCGCCAGTTCGTCGTCCTGGAACGAGTACCACGCTTCGTGCGCCGTCAGCCAGTTCCACCGCGTGCGGATCAGCACCCGCAGCCCGTCCAGGGGAGTCGTTGCGGCCGACCACTCGTTCAGTACCGTCTCCAACGCCGCCTGGGGGTCTGCCAGGTCCGCCGCGACCCGAAAGCCGACTTCGTCGAGCCCCAGCCGTTTTGCCCGTGCCACCACCAGCGCGTCTCGCAAAGCCACCTCGAACCCGACCCAATGCTTCAGGAAAGCACTCCCGCATTGGCAGGCCACACGATGTGCATGACGAAAAGCCGCCTCCCACAGGCCGTCGACCCGCGAGACCAGCGATCCCGACTCGGCGGGCACCGCCAGGTGCGGCGGCAGAGGAGCCTCGTTTCGCGTCTGAGCGGCCGTGAGCACCGCCGGCTCGACCGCTCGGAGTTCTCCCGCCAGAAACGCCTCCCGCTGCACCAGATCGTCAAACAGCAGGATCGATTCCACCAGGGCACTCGCGCATGGCAGGGCGGCTACGTGCTCAAGCAGCCAGCCCGGGCTGACCGGTGGCGTCGTCCCTAGCTCGCCCAATGCGGGTAAAGCGGAGATGTAAAAACAACGGTCGCTTTTCATATTCTCAGTGGTCGTCGGTCGCGGCGTGGAAGACGATGTTCTTCAACTCCGGCCCCACGATGCCGGCCAGTACCTCCACCACGGATTCCAGCGTCACCTCGACTGTCCCGTCGACCAGCGTGTACTCGAATCCGTCGGCTTTGAGGTTCTTGTCCAGCACAACTCCCAGGCCGCCCTTTCCGGCGTTTTCGACCAGGGTGCCGACGCCATAGTCCACCAGTTGATGATGCATCGACTCCGGGATGTTGATGGTCATTGTCTCCCGGCCCTCGATGTCCGCCTTCACATACTCCATCACGACTTCGCGCAGGAGTTTTGCGAAGAATTCCGGATCTGTCAGCTCTCTCTGGGCCGCTCTGGTCAGGATGTCCCGCATGGCCCGATTGAGCGAACCCTGCAGCCGGACGATGGTGTCACGGGCCGCGAGGTGCAGTTCCGTCGCCGCGCGGGCCTCAATCTTCTCACGCTTGGCTTCCGCACTGGCAAGCAACTGCTCCGCCCGGGCCTCGGCCTCGGCGATCACCTGCTTGGCCTGCTCCTCCGCCTCGGCGCGAATCTTGTCCGCGGCCATCTGGCCCGCTCGCACTCCGTCAGCCTGAAGCTTGCTGACGAAAGCTTCTAGTGTCTCTGGCATCTCACGACTCCATTCACTACGCCGCTGCCCGGCGTGCGCATTGGCCCCGCCCCGTCCGAATGGCCGGGCCGGTAGATTACCTTATCGGCCATTCTCCCTCTCATCCCCCTGTTTTCCGTATCCCGTCGGCCGGGACCCGGCTCGACCGGTCTGGTCACGCGATGCCTGTCAGGGGCGGGCCGGAGCCAGGGCCTGTCACCGCCGCGGGCGTCTCGGTCCCGGATCGGTCCAGGCAAAACGGCGCTCCCCCGACAGGCCGACCGCGGCCCGCGGCAGATGACCTGGCGTGCCGATCCACGCTTTGTGGCGCGGACAGACCCCCGCGCGATGCGAGACGCATTCTCCCGCGCCCTCTGACGCAGAATCGGACACCCGGAACCGGCCGGCCGAATCGTCGTCGCTGTATCGACCGGGTTCCGGCATACGCTTGCCGCCAATCGCATCATGGGGCGAGGCGGCGCCCCGTCCCCACCCTCACGCCGCACGCCAGGCGGGTATCATGGCGGCAAGCCCGGCAAATTTCCACTGTCGTCCGATAAAATCCGCCGGAACCCGTTGTAGCATGGGAGCTAACGCAAGACAACGGGCGACTGCGGCAACATGCGGCCCGCGGTCCCCGGGCGGGCCGATTGCCTTGACTTCCGGGCCCACGTTCGATTAACGTCAAGGCTGATCGAGCCGGGGAACTGGCACCTGTCCGTTCCCCATGGAGCGGTCCAGGGAGAACACAGGACTGTATCGAGCCCGTCAACACATTGCACCACCGGGGTAGAGAACGTCGGCCGGCATTGCAAAGATGGTTCCGGAACCACGAGGGCCCGGCGCAATCTACGGGCCGGCCCGGCCCATCGCCCGTCGGCAAGGCGCGCATCGCTTCGCGTGATCCGGGTGTGCAGACCGTCCGCGATCGGGCTCGCGCAGGTAGCTCGGGATGACAGCCCAAGGCTTCTGTGACGGAGCGTTTGCCCACGCAGGCTAGGAACCAAGATGAACGACACACCACGCCCGACGGAGTCTGCCACATCGGCGGACACGCCTCTTTCGCCCGACCCGGATGCTTCACTCGGCTTCGCCCTGACCCCGGAGGAGGAGGAGGCACTGGCCGGAATGTCCATGTTTGATGTCACGGACACCGCAGACCCGTCGTCGGCGCCCACGGAAGGAGCGGAGACGGTGATCCGGGTGAAGATCGTCAAGGTTCACCGGGACGACGTGTTCGTGGAGCTGGGGGCGAAGGCCGAAGGCGTCGTGCCGCGGGTCCAGTTCAAGGGGGGCGAAGACGAACCCGTCGAGGGGCGGATCATCGACGTCGTGTTTGACCGGTACGACCGGGAATCAAACCTCCAGATCTTCTCTCGGGAAGGCGCGGCCCGGATCGCAAGCTGGGAGTCGCTGAAGCCGGGCCTGGTCGTGGAAGGACGCGTTTCCGGCATGAATAAGGGCGGCCTCGAAGTCGACATGAAGGGCATTCGCGGGTTCATGCCGGCCTCTCACTGCGACGTGGACCGTACATTCGACATCTCAAATCTGATCGGCGACGTGGTCCGCTGCCAGGTGCTGGAGGTGGATCGCCGCGACAAGAATGTCCTGGTCAGCCGCCGAAAGGTCCAGGAAGCCGAGTTCATGGAGGCCCGCAAGCAGTTGCTCACCGAGCTGGCGGAGGGCCAGCTCCGCCAGGGCGTGGTCCGTAACGTTACAGACTATGGGGCGTTCGTGGACATAGGCGGGGTGGACGGGCTGTTGCACGTCAGCGACATGAGCTGGTCGCAGGTGGACAAACCCAGCGACATGGTGCATGTAGGCCAGCGCGTGGACGTGAAAGTGCTGAAGATCAAGCAGGGCGAAGAGGGCAAGCTGCGCATTTCGCTTGGGCTCAAACAAGCCACACCCGACCCCTGGGCGAACGTCGAGCGGGACTTCCCCGTCGGCACCTCGCTGAAGGCCCGCGTCGTGCGGCTGACCGACTTCGGCGCGTTCGCGGAGGTCACCCAGGGGGTGGAGGCCCTGATTCCGATCAGTGAGATGAGCTGGGGCCGGATCAACCGGCCCAAGGACCTGCTTTCCGTCGGGGAAATGGTGGACGTGGTCATCATCCGGCTGGAGCTGGACAAGCGGCGGATGGCCCTCAGCATGAAACAGGCCGCGCCGGACCCGTGGGAGGGCGTGGACGCCGATTTCCCGGCGGAGGCCGTGGTCACCGGCCGAGTCACGAAGACCGCCGATTTCGGCGCTTTCGTGGAGCTTCGGCCCGGCGTGGAAGGCCTGATCCACATCTCGGAACTTTCCGACAGCCACGTGCGCCGGCCGACCGACGTGGTGCAGGCGGGCCAGGATGTGCAGGTCAAAGTGCTGGGTGTGGACATGGAGCATCGGCGGATATCCCTGTCCATCAAGGCTCTGACCGCGTCTGCCGTTGCGGAGGCGCTGGCAGAAACCGCACCGGCCAAACAGACCAAGAAGCGTAAAAAACCCCTGCGCGGCGGGTATAGCACGGAGGGCGGCGGGCTCTTTGACGGCCTGCTGCGCTGAGCCGGCCCGCTGACGCGCTGCCTGATCAGGCGTATCATCCACCGCCATGACGGTGGCCGAGCATTCCATCCGGGCCAAGGTTGACGCGGGACGTCGCCTATCCGCCGAGGACGGCCAATGGCTGTACGCCTCCGCGGACCTGCACACGCTGGGACAACTGGCCAACCAAGTCCGGGAACGCCGGCACGGGCGCAGCGCCTACTACAACATCAACCGGCACATCAACTACACGAACTACTGCGTGCTGCGCTGCAAGTTCTGCTCGTTTTTCCGCCCGTGGCAAAAGGAGGCGGCGGACGGGTACGAGCTGACCGTCCCACAGATCGCCGATCAGGCGGCAGAGGCTTGCTCACGCGGGGCGACGGAAGTGCATATCGTGGGCGGGCTGCATCCGCGGCTGCCGTTCTCGTACTACACCGACATGTGCCGGGAGATTCGCCGCCGCTGCCCGCGGATGTGCATCAAGGCCTTCACCGCCATTGAGATCATCCATTTCACCCGCATCGCCAAGCCACGGATGAGCATTCGCGACGTGCTGGTGGCGCTGCGGGAGGCGGGGCTGGACGCATTGCCGGGCGGCGGGGCGGAGATCTTCGATCCACGCGTGCACGACGAAGCGTTCAAGAACAAGGTGGGCGAGGCGGAGTGGTTCGAGGTGCATCGAACGGCCCACGAACTGGGCATCTTCACCAACGCGACCATGCTCTACGGCCACGTGGAGACGCCGGCGGAACGGATCGCCCACCTGATCAAGCTGCGCGAGCACCAGGACGAATCCTTGCGGTCGCGGCCGGCAAATTTCAACTGCCTGGTGCCGCTGCCGTTCGTTCCGGAAGGCAGCGCCCTGTCGCACCTGCCCGGCCCCACCGGCCTGACGAACCTGCGGACGCTGGCCGTCTGCCGGCTGATGGCCGACAACATTCCGCACCTTAAGGCGTTCTGGATCATGCAGGGGATCAAGCTGTCGCAGGTTTCGCTGAACTGGGGCGTGGACGACCTGGACGGCACGGTCGTCCATTACGACATCACCAAGCGGGACGGCGCCTCCACGCACCAGGAGATCACCGTGGACACGCTGCATCGCCTCATCCGCGAGGCCGGCTGCACCCCCATCGAGCGCGACACCCTCTACCGCCGCGTCCTCCGCACCCCCGACGCCTGGACAACCGGCGATCCCGTTGATCCCGGTTGCGGAACCGGCTCCTGATGGATGACCGGCCTCTGGTGTGGAACCCGTTTCTGGTGTGGCAGCTGTTTCTGGTGTGGCAGCCGTCTCTGGTGTGGGACCGGCTTTCCAGCCGGTCTCTGCTGTTGGGCCGGTCATCCGTCGGTGAGGTCGCGTTTGCGTTCGAACGCCGTGGTCTCACTACCCGCGTGGTTCACGGACGATGTCCGAAAGCAGATGAAAGCCGGCGAGGCGCGTCTATTCCGGATCGTCGCCGGTGACGGCATCCGGGCTGGCCGGGTCGAAACTGTCGCGAACGCGTCGCTTGGCCTTCAGAAGGCGACTCGTCGGCGTGCCGTGGTCACGCGGTACGTCCGTCAGCGGGCCCGGCGCGGGCCGTCAGCCGGCGAATGGCCTGCGGCGTGAATTCCACCGCACCCCCGTCGCCCTCACGGCCGCTCGTGCGGAATCGCGAACGTGTCTACTTCCCCTTGCCGAATGCGGACTTGACGAGCGCGACGATGGCCAGCAGCACGCCGCCGCCCACGCCGCCCGACGCGATGCTGCTGATGACGCTCGTCAGGTCGAGCGACCCGCCTTCCGACACGCCGATCCCCGCCTGGTTGAGGAGCTGACCGCCGAGTCCTCCGCCAAGAATGCCGGCGATCGAGTTGAGCGGCGTGCCCAGGTCGATCTTCTTGATGAGCCTGCCGGCCGCATTGCCACCCACCGCGCCACAGATGAGCTGGATGATCAGAGCCAGTGCGTTCATCTCAATCTCCTTCGGTGTAACAGATTTGCACCCACCGTTCCCGCGCCCCGATGCTCGTTCGGTGCCCCTTGGATCGAAATGGGAAACGGCCCGCGAATCAGCTTGTTCGGCGCCACTCTTCGGGGCCTTGAGCCGGGCGACGATCCGTCAAACCGCGGACGCACGCCAACGCCGGAGTCGCCGAGAACAATGAACAAGAGCCTGAACGCTTCGGTCGGAGCCTGCACGAACCGGAACTGGGACTGCCAACCCCCATCCCCCCGACCCTCCGCTCGTCCGAACGACGATGCGGTTACCCACGTCTGCTCCGACACGCAGGATTATCGAGACAACCCACAACCGCGGCAAGGATGACCTGACGCGAATGTGCCTGTCACGCAGACGGAGCCGGCCCGGCGAGGCCAAGGTGGAAAGCTGCTGTAATTCCCTGACAAATAGAGCGTTACGCGGCGTGTCCGGCTGCGCGAATCGCCGGCCGTTCGTGCGATGGTCTGCCGGATCGGAATTCTCTGTCATCCATCGGGGTCTGCCGCTCGTCACGAAGTACAGGCGGAACCGTCGGTGGCACCGCGTGTTCCGCCCGTCTGAGGAGGCTTGGGGTATGTCCCGGCGGTGTCCGTCCGAACGTGGGCGAGCGTTCACGCTCATCGAGCTGCTGGTCGTCATCTCGATCATCGCGCTGCTGCTGTCCATTCTGCTGCCGTCGCTGTCCAGCGCCAGGCATCAGGTCCGCACCGTCGTATGCCGCTCGAACATGAAGCAGCTCATGAACGGCATGTTTCTCTACAACGCCGACTATGACGCATTCCCCGGCACGCACGGCCTGTTCTGGTTCCAGCGGATGTTCGGGGCAGAGTGGCCCCGGCCGGCCGGCGTCACCTGGGACGGCGCACGCGACCGGATCGTGAACGTCAGTGTCACCCCCCCGTACGAGAAGCCCTACCACACGGACCCGGAGTTCGTCGCCGACGTGCCGGGCAAAGGCACTCTCTTCAAGTACCTTCGCGACCAGTCCGTCTACACGTGCCCCGCCGACCGTCCGGGCCCCGCCGAAGACTCGCCCATCGGCGGCGGCGGCAACGGCAGGCTCAGTTACTCGCTGAACGCGTTTGTCGGATACAGACCGCCCGAAAGCCTGGGCAGCTTCACGTACGCGGCTGACTCGCTCGACAACGCGCTGCCCGGCGACCGCGGGACGCGCTCGTTCACCGCCGGCCAGCGCGTCGTGTTTCCCCCGTCGCGCTTCATGACGCTGTTCGAGGAACACCCAAACTTCAACGTCAACGCCGCCTTCCCCGACGGCAACTTCAACGGCCTGGATCGAATCGCCACACGCCACATGGCCGGCGCCGCGTCGGCCGGCCAGACTCCCATGGGCCGCACCGGCATTGCATACCTCGACGGCCACGCGGAAAGCCCGAAATACCCTGCCAAGACGGAAGGCCGCCAGCTCTTCCCCGAGTACGGCCAGCCCTACTTCTGGCGCGCCTCCGGCCCCCCCGACACCGCAAACGTGTCCAACTTCATCAAGAAGCTAAGCGGCCCCTGCCCCTGGTGACACTTGAATCAGCGACAGGTCTTGTGCTACTGCTCTTGAGCTGTGCTCCTCCTCCCGTGCCACTGCTTGTCGAGCAGTGCTTCTCCCCCGCGCGCCACTGATCTTCAGCCGTGCCTGTTCTCCGGTCTCCGCTCCAAGGCCCTTTCACGCTCCTTCCCCGCCGCAAGCGTGCAGGGTCCACTGCGCGGACCATTCCTTCCAGTCTGTTGCGGTAGGGATGGCCCTCGCGGGCCACCCTTACCGCAACAAGCAGGGAAGACCGCTTGGTCTTCGCAGGTTCCGGCGCGCCGGTTCTCCGCAGGCGACTCGCCGTGGCGAGATGGCGAGAAGGCCGGTGCCATAGGGAAAGACGCAGCTTGTCGGGCGGTTTGGGCGCGCTATCATCCATCATGGTGCGCCGTGCCGTTCCGCGGCGATTCGCGCGGAGGATCGCCGGGCCGGCCGGTCGCAACAGGCTGGAGGGCAGATGCCATGTGCCGAACTCACACCATTCTGTGCACGGTCGCGGGTTGGCTGTTACTGGCCGGCTGCGCTGCGAAAACCGCGGATCTGCCTGCCCCGAGCGACCCGGAACTGCAGGCGGGCATCATTGCCGCACGGTACATCGCCGGCGAGTACCCGGACGCGATCGACAGCACGCGCGGCGGGACCCACGTCATCTACCACTGGAAATATACGCAAGGTGTTACGCTTTGGGCCCTGCTGCTGCTGCACGAGCAGACCGGTACGCCCGCCCACCTGCAGCAGGTTCGCGCATCGCTGGCCAGCTACGACGCCAACGGGCGCATCCGTGTGCACGGCGGCAGCGAGCCGATCGACTACATCGGCGCCATGGCGCACGCCATCCTGGAGTACTCCCTTCGCAGCGGCGACCATCAGTTTCTCGACGGCGCGCTGGAAGCGGCGCGCTTCTTCCGGGACGACGTCGCCCGGACGCCCGACGGCCTGATCGCCTACCACGCCGACCCGGCGCGCGGCCGCATCTGGGCCGACGCGCTCTTCATGGTCGCCCCGTTGATGGCGAAGACCGGCACCTACCTCGGCGACACGTCCTACTACGACGATGTTCTGGAGCAGTTCCGGGGGTTCGCCCAGAAGCTTCGCGATCCGCAGGTGGGCCTGTACCACCAGGGCTGGAACTGGCATGGGGACGGCGCATCGCCCGGGTACTGGGGACGGGCCAACGGCTGGGTCGCCCTGGCCATGGTCGAGGTGCTCGACACGATCCCCGAAGGGCATCCCGGCCGCGATGACCTGCTTGCGTCGTACCAGGACTTCGCCCGGGCGATCGTGCGGCACCAGGGCATCAGCGGCATGTGGCATCAACTGCTGAACCGCCCGGACAGCTACGAGGAGACGTCGTGCACCGGCATGTTCCTCTATGCCCTAGCCCGGGGGGTCCAGCGGGGCTGGCTGGACGTGTCGTACGTCGACGCGATTGAACGAGGCCACGCCGGCCTGTCACGCATGATCTCATTGAAGGGAAACATCGACAACATCTGTCCCGGCACGTCCACGCAGCCGTCCGAGCAGGCCTATCTGAATAGGGGTCCGCAGCGCAACGAGTCGCACGGCATCGGCCCGGTCCTGCTGGCGACGCATGGCGTGATGATCACGCGTGAAACGGCGGAATGAGTTATCGAGTATGACCGGCTGGAATCCCGGGGCGCCGGGACGGTCCCACAAGAGCACTCCCTTGACCGGCTGGAAAGCCGGTCCCACAAAGGCAGCCGGTCCCACATAAGAAGCCGGTCCCAGAGCAAGCCGGTGTCACAGCAGAGGAGGAAGTCCAAGCATGGTCAGCGAGAGGATCGCCCCTGCATGCGGAATCGCTCGCGGAGGAATTCCGCCGTGCGATCGCGAAGCTGCTGTGCGGCCGTCGCCGGAGAGGCGGGCACGGGGTCTTGCGGACCGCTCACCGCGCAGAGCGCGGAAATCCCGTCCGCTTCACAGAGCGAAGCGTCGCCAGCGACACTGCCGGCCACTACCACGACCGGCACACCGGTCCGGCGGACGCAGGCCACAACGCCCCACACCGCTTTTCCCATACGTGACTGGGCGTCGAACCGGCCTTCACCGGTAATCACCAGGTCGGCGCCTTGCACACGCTCGAACAGCCGTGTCAACATAATGACACTCTCCACGCCGCTTTGCATCCGGCCGCCCAGAAACGCGACCAGCCCGGCGGCCAGCCCACCCGATGCCCCGCCGCCCGACACATCGGCGACGGCAATGCCCAGATCACGCTCGATCACCCGCGCCAGATGCCGCAGATTCGTTTCCAGCCGGCGCACCTGCTCTGGCCCGGCGCCCTTCTGCGGGCCGTACACCGCCGATGCACCGTTCGGCCCGCACAGAGGGTTCTGAACGTCACACAAGACGACCAACTCCACGGCATCCAGACGCGCATCGCGTGCTGAGACATCAATGCGGTGGATCTCATGCAGATCGCCGCCCGGCAGCCCGGCCGGCAGAACCGTACCGTCCTCCGAGAGGAACTGAACGCCCAGTGCCTGGGCACAGCCGCAGCCTCCGTCCACCGTGGCGCTGCCGCCCACGCCGATCAGCAAGCGTGTCGCCCCCGCGTCCAGGGCGGCCGACAGTTGCTGGCCCGTGCCAAACGTGCTCGTGCGCAGCGGGTCGCGCTCGTTGAAGCGCAGCAGCGTCAGGCCGCTCGAAGCGGCCATTTCCACGATGGCCGTCCGCCCGTCAGGCAGTTGGCCGAACGCTGCCCGCACCGGCCGGCCCAGCGGGTCGAGCACCTCCGCTTCGATCCGACTGCCGCCCGCGCCGGCCAGCACGGCTTCCACCGTGCCCTCGCCCCCGTCGGCCATGGGAACGACGATCACCTCCGCATCGGGCCGCACCCGCAGAACGCCCTCACGCATCGCGTGTCCGGCCTCCACGGATGAGAGCGTTCCCTTGAAGCTGTCCGTGGCGACAACGATCTTCACGGATTCGCTCCTTGCGTTGAGTCCGCCGAGCCCCGCGGCATCAGACGCAGCACCTCCAATTCCGCGAGCTTCCAGTGCCCGTGAACCACACGCACGGATTCGATGTCCGACTGAACGTGCTTGAATTGCGTGCGGGCCAGCACGAGCCAGGCCGGTCCGTCCTGCTGCCGGAGCTGGTCCAGCATGTCGTCAAACGGAATCGCGGGATTGGACGTGTACCCTTCGAAATCACTGCGGCGTTGAGTCCGAGCCAGAACGGGAACGATTCTCGCGTCGCCGTCGAGGTAGTAGGCCAGCGGGAACGTGCAGTAGTCGCGGTACATGTAGATCGGGGCAGCGTCCGGGCCCGAATCTTGGATGACGCGGGCCGCGTCACGCCAGTCCTCGATCACCAGGGGATAGTCCGCGCTGGGAGGTTCTCGCAGGCTGACGGCGGCCAAAATGGCCATCGCCACGATCGGCCGGCGCACCGCCAGCCGGGCCAGAAGCAGGATCGCGGCCGGCTGGGCCACGATAGTGTACTTGATGTGGAATATCGGCGTGGCCACGCACGACCAGGCAAACGGCAGCCCGATCGGAAGGACCAGCCACAGAAGCAGCAGGAAGACCGGGGACTTGCCGCCGCTTCCACGCGGCGGCGGCACGTTGCTCACGCCTTCCCGCACTCTTCGCACGACCGCGACCACCGCCACGGTTGCGGCGAGCCCCGCCACGGCATACCGGGTGATCGCCCAGCGCAATGGAGTCAAATGGTCATACAGGCATACCAGCGGCTCCACGGCACGAGGACGCGGTATCCAGTATCCGGCCAGGACGGTTCGGACCTGGTCCGCCAGGATCACCACCCACGGCAGAAAACTGATGATGACGATCCCGCCCGCGATCGCGGCCCCGCGCAGCAATCGCCTGCGTTCGGAGCGGTCTGTGCTTCGCCACGCCAGCAGCACGACCCACGCCAGGTGCGCCGCCAGAACCGGCCAGGCAAAAGTGTGGAGCCAGACGAACGTTATGGCCAAGGCCGTGTACCCCAGACCGGTCCGCCGGCGCGGGGCACGAATCCACGCATGCGCCATCGATGTAGTCAAAATGGCCATGAGCTCGATCAGGGCATAAAACCGAGCCTCCTGAGCATACGCGACGGCCATGTTGCTGACAGCGAGCAGGCCCGCTGCCCACAGGCCGGTCGACCGGTCCCACAGTCGCCGGCCCAGTTCGTAGAGGGCCCGGACGGACAACACGCTGAAGATGACGGAAGGGGCCCGTACCGCAACCTCGCTGGCGCCGAACGCGTCGACCCAGAGGGAAAGGAGAAAGTGGTACAGGGGCGGGTTCGTTCCGGTCCGACGCAGCGCGATCACGTCCTGCCAATCCAACTGGGCGTAGAGCACGCTGAACGCCTCATCCAGCCAGAGGCTCCGCGTCCCGAGGCCCCAGATACGCACAAAGGCGGCCAGCGCCAGGAAGAGGATCAGCAGAACGGCCGGCCTGGCGTCTGCCGACGGTCGGAGGGAGGGCGTCGCTGATTCAGTCGTCACATCCATGAGAAACGCCCTTATCGGACGGGGTCTGAAACACCACGCGGGAGCATTATGCAGGCGGCACCTCGACAGGGCCAGTTTGCCACGCCTTGGTGTGGCGACACAGGGCCGAGCCCGGCTCTCGCCAAACCGGCGCGGCACTGTTTGCCGTGGCGCGAACTGACGAAGAAGAGAGACACGAGGCCGAGGGTGCGTCGGCCGATGTTGCAGGGGGGCCGGGTCCCACAGTCGCACGTCGGCCCGCGAGGGCCGGTGCCGCCCCGCCCACTTCCACTTGCCGGGGGGCGGCAGAAAGTGTGTAATGACGGCGACCCGAGCGGGCGGTTTGACCCGTGGCAAGAGGGGATGACGATGGACGTTACGCGATGACCGAGCAAAACTCAGTTCAGCCCGCCCAGGACGGCGATGGCGGCCTGCTTGACCACAGGGTCACCTTCATCGCCCGCCATCGGACGGTCATCTCCGTGTTCGCCCACGGATTCCTGTTTGCCGTGGCCCTGCTGATGGCCTTTGGCCTGGCCTACAACTTCTACCAGGTGCTCCCGGAGACGCTCTATTCCCCTGACGAGGCCCGGGTCATTACCCGAGGCGGCTGGCTGCTCTATCTGTATTTGCCTATGGCCGCGATGGCCGTCCCCATCAAGCTGATCGTCTTTGCTTTGTTCCAGCAGTACCGGCGGTCGTGGCGATACGTGGGCCTGCGCGATTTGTTGGGTGTGGTTTCCGCGGCGTACGCCGGCTCGTTCTTGTTCATGCTGTCGTACTTCGGGCTGGCCATGTTCCGGCCGGAGGTTGCAGAGCGGCTGGTTGAAGCGTCCGGGCTGGGGTTCCGGCAAGCGGCGGTGTTTCTGTCGGACCTCGTGGCCACCATCGGTCTGGTCTCGGTGACGCGAGTCGTCTGGCGGCTGTATCACGAGGAGATACGCCGGGGCTCGGAGGAGGGGCGGCGGCGCATGCTGGTGATCGGCGCCGGCCGGGCCGGTGAGACCGTCGCGCGGGAGATTCTGACGTCGGGCGAGGGGCACGAACTGGTCGGGTTCCTGGATGACGATGTGTCGCGGCTGCACAACCGGATCCACGGCGTGGAGATTCTGGGGCCCGTTGCGGACCTGCCCCGGATTGCGGAAGAAGAGGAGGTGGAGGAAATCCTCATCGCTCTGCCGGGTGCTTCGCCAAAGGATATCCGGCGGATTGTCGAGTCGTGCCAGGGGGCCAGCATCACGTTTCGCACCATCCCCTCCGTCAGCGACCTGATCGAGGGTCGAGTCGAAGTCAGCCAGATCCGAACCGTGAGCATCGAGGACATTCTGGGTCGGGAGCCTGTGCGGCTGGACACGGAGGCGATCGGCCGGGAACTGGCGGGACGGCGGGTCGCGGTCACGGGGGCGGGCGGCAGCATCGGCTCGGAAATGTGCCGGCAAATTGCCCGATTCGGCCCGCAGCGCCTGCTGCTGATCGAACAGGCGGAGAACGGCCTGTTCGAGATCGATCGAGAGCTTCGAGCGAGCTTCCCGACCCTGGACATCGTGCCCTGCGTGGCGGACATCTGCGACCGCGAACGGCTGGATCGGCTTTTTGCTGCGCATGAGCCATCCGCCGTGTTTCACGCGGCCGCCCACAAGCACGTCCCCATGATGGAGTTGAATCCGGGCGAAGCAATCAAGAACAACGTGGTGGGAACACGAACCGTGGCGGACACCGCCGTGGCCGCCGGCGTATCCAAGATGGTGATGATCTCCACGGACAAGGCCGTCAACCCCACCAGCATTATGGGTTGCAGCAAGAGGGTGGCCGAGTTGTACGTGCAGCAACTCAGCGCGCGGACCTCCACGCAGTTCGTGACGGTGCGGTTCGGCAACGTGCTGGGCAGCAGCGGGAGCGTGGTGCCCATTTTCCGGCGGCAGATCGAGGAGGGGGGACCCGTCACCGTCACGCACCCCGAGATGAAGCGGTACTTCATGACCATCCCCGAGGCGGCTCAACTCGTGCTGGAGGCGGGAGCCATGGGTCGGGGCGGAGAGATCTTCGTGCTGGACATGGGCGAGCCGGTGAAGATCGTGGATTTGGCGCGTGACATGATTCAGCTTTCCGGCCTGCGTCCGAACGTGGACATCGACATCGTGTTCACGGGAATGCGTCCCGGGGAGAAACTTTTCGAGGAGCTCTCGATCGCAGGCGAGGACGTGAGCGTCACCAAGCACCCCAAGATCGGCATCTGGCGTCACCGGCCGGAAGACTGGGACCGGCTTTGTGCGGGAATCCGATCGCTGGTGGCCATTGCGGACGACGCTTCTCACCCGGAGATCGTGGCTTGCCTCAAGTCGCTGGTTCCGGAGTTCCAGCCGGAGCAGAACGGACTGGCGGTCGGCGACGCATCGCAGAAGTGCGCTGCCGCTCCTTGATCGGCACGCGCCGGCCCTGGAGGCAGGCCCACCATCGCCCGCAAGGGAACGACACCCCAGGCAACCCGCGACTCTACTCCGACGGTTCCGGTTCGGTTTCGGATGTCTTCTCTTCAGGGGCGAGTTCAGCAGACGGTTCGTCGGAGGCGGGTTCCGGTGCGGCGATCGGCTCGGCATCCGATGAGGCGTTCTCCGGCGTAATCGTGATTTCGGGCGGGAGGGCTGCGGGCGGGGAAGCCGCTGCCATCTTCACCGGCTGGAATGTGTGATCCAGTTCGTTCAGCGCCGCCAGTGCACGTTCCATGTACGGCGTGGCAGTGAAGAGCTTTCGTTCGTTCCGGGTGATCTGCTCCAGATACTCCCGAGCCTTGTCCTTGTGGCTGGAATCTGCATCCAGAGCGAACCGGTTGCCCTCGATGGTGACCAACTGCAACAGCGCCGTACCCACGGCGACGGCCTCATTGCCGTAGTCACGAATCAGCCGTTTGCAGGCCCCTTCCGCGGCCTGAAGCGATTCCGGAGTGATGCTCTGGGGATCGTTCAACGCCAGATCCAGCACGCCGCTGGACAGTTGCATCAGGGCTCGCCTGGTCAGGTCGGGCTCCTTGTTCTCTTCCGCCACCCGCTCAAGGGTCTGGATCGTGTTGGTCAAGGCCGCACCGCTCAGCGGCCGGCCGTCCGCGTCGACGAACTCGGCCGATTCGATCTTCTGGATGACGTCCGTCCGACCGGCGGCCCTGGAGTGCCGCACGTACATGAACAGCACGGCCACGGCCGCCACCACGACCACGCCGCCGATCAGGTAGTTGCCATACCGGGAGAGGTACTGGCGAGCATCCATGAGCATCTGCGCCAGTTCATTCGTCTGCAGTTCCTGCTTTCGCTCTTTTTTCATTGTCTCGTCCGCGGCTCGCCGGGCGACGTGCCGCGCTCCTCCTGCACCACCACCGCCTCAATCTGCGTGTTCGCACTGAGGCTGCGACCCGCGTCGCGAATCGTGATCGTGCAGGCTTCACCGCCCTTCTCAAACCGGAGGGCAAACGTGCCCTTGACATTCCGGTTGCT
Organism: Phycisphaerae bacterium; assembly: GCA_016929015.1. GTDB lineage: Bacteria > Planctomycetota > Phycisphaerae > UBA1845 > UBA1845 > JAFGJQ01. Next base: position 65,561 of record JAFGJQ010000501.1, read on the forward strand.
CACCAGGGTCCACCGGGCCCGCGGCATCTGCTCCTCGTAGAAACTCCGCACCGCGAGCTTGTCTCGAGACCGTCCCTCGTACGTATGCCGCAAATACAGTCGCCGAGTCCCCGTCAACTGGTCCTCGCACGCATCTTCAACCATCCTGAATCCCATCGGCACGGGAATATCCCGTGCATACGGGTTGGCCTGCGGCAGCAGGCGGCCATCCTTGCCGGTCTGCACACCCTGTGAACAACCGGCCGACATCATCCCGATGATGGCCAGGGCCCCCAGGACACCAATCCGCGTAACTTTATTCAAAATCATGCGTTACGACTCCTGGTGCCGTTACGCCAGCCGGGGCGCCGCCGCCATGACACGCGCTACAGAGTAGGGCAACCGGGTCAAAGCGTCAATCCGGCCGAGCGGCGCCGCCGGAGGATGCGAAAAGCTCCACCAGCATCGCATCGCCCGGTGCCAGCTCCACCGGCACCAGGATCCGTCCACGACGAGCGTCAAACACCCGGCCCCCGACCACTCCCGGATCCCCGGGCACCTCCACGGCCCGGTCGGCCGCCGCGCCCCCGGCTTCCGCGGGCAGGAATACCTCGCTCCGCGAATACCCGGAGGCAGAGACGTTCCAGAGCAGTACCCACCGGCGATGCTGCCTCGTAAACAGCGTTACCCGCAGATTGCGGTCGTAGCACTGCCACCCGTCCAGGGGGACGACGGCCGAGCCCCTCAGGTGCGGCGCCCACGCGCACGCCCGGTGAAGGATTCGCTTGACCGCGGCCGCCCGGGCGACGGCCACGCTGTCTGCCGCATCGACCAGACCCTCCTGGCGACCGCGAACCTCCGCCCAGGCGTCCAGAATGACGCCTTCCGTAGCGCCGGCCGACAGCCCGGCGTGGTACATCCCCAGCCAGGTCCGGACCGATTCGGCGAGGTCTTCACTCCGGCCGGACACCGGGATCATCATCATCCCGGGTTGGGGCAGAGGAGAAGGGGGGTTGAACGGTCCGCTCGGGTCGGCCGGTTCGCACACGCGCACAATCGGTGTGATGTGTCGCAGCCTGTCGCCCGACAGCGGCGGATCCGTACGCACGGTGGCGGCAAGCGGGAGTGATGGAACGCATTGCGCCGCCTCCTCTGCAATGTGGGCCGCCCGACGCAATCCATCGTCATCGGCAATCTCACCGATGTGGAGCACAAGCGGCAGGATGTCCGCCCCGAAAGCAGACACATTCCGGAGCCGTTCCTCGATGTTTACCGCTCGGTCGTCCACCGGGGCCGCCAGGCAGTAGCGATGGAGGACCGGGTCCGTCAGAATCGTCGTGAGCCCGTGCGTCCGTGCAGCCTGCATGACCGCTTCACGCCGATCGTCTGCCAGGTGGGCTGCAAGCACGCTGTTGAAGCCCAGTTCCCGAATCCGCTGAAAGTCGGTCGACAGCCGGTGGCCGGGGTCGCCCGCTTCCCCCGTGCAGAGGGGTTCCACCGGATAGCGTACGGCGACCAGGAACGGGACCGATCGTTGGGCCGCAGCCGGCGGAAGACAGCCGGCTGCCAGCAATCCGCATGCGGCGGCCGGGAGCCATCGGATTGTTCCGCGAAAGGAAAGGCCGGAGAGTCTTTTCTTGACACGATCCGACAGTGCCGAATAGACTTCCCGCGGTACGATGGGTTTGGTTGGCGCGACCGTCGATCCGGATGCTTGCCCGTGAAACTGAAACATTGGGTTCGATTCCTGTTGCTGTCGGTTGTGGTGGCCGGTACCGCATGTACTCCGAAGGCCGCTTCCCTGGATGATCCCCAGACGCGGGACTCGCTCGCCTTGCTGATGCCCGAGCGAATCGGCATCATGCCATTTACCCGGGTGGAGAGCTTTGACGACGACAACCGTCCGGACGGCATCGCCATGCTGCTCCGCCCGATCAACGTGTTGGGCGACCCCGTGAACATTGTCGGGCAGGTTCGGGCGGAGTTGTACGAGTATACGCCGGCTTCCGGACTGCGGACGGGGCCCCGCCTGGCCATGTGGGAGGTCCTGCTGAACACCAAGGAGGATCAGCGGCGGTACTGGAGTTCCACGACGCAGATGTACGAGTTTCATCTTGAGCTCAACACGGGCGTGGTGTCCCAGAGGCCCAAATATGTATTGGCCGTCACGTACAACACGCCCCTCGGCACGCACCTGACAGATGAATATATCCTGGAAGTGCCGATTGCAAGCGAGCCGTTCGCGAGCGAAAAGCCGGGTTGAGGCGGACGGTCGACCCTAACCTCCGCCCGACGGCGAGGGTCTATTCAACGGAGACGGCCGGCGCCGGGCCGCAAGGGAAGCTACGGAGGAACAAATCATGACCAGGAAGTGCGGATTCACATTATTGGTTCTGACGGGGCTGTTGTGCGTCCCTCTCTGCGGCTGTGCCGACAAGCTGACCCGTGAGCATTACGAGATGATCGTAGTGGACACCTCCACCAAGACGGACGTGGAGTATACGCTGGGTGAGCCGAGCAACCAACTGCCCGACCAGTGGCACTACGAACGTCCGGACAAGCACCTGAACGTGTTCATCCACTTCAGCGACCAGGATGTCGTGACTCGCAAGCAATGGGTGGACTCGATGTCCACGGAGTGGGACGACACGCAGTCTCCGCCCGCGGACCGTTCGCACCACGAGTCGACCACCATTCGGACGATCAACCAATAACCGTCCGGGGATCGCCCGCGACCCGGACGGCACGGCGCCGGCGTGTTTCCCGGCCAGCCGCGCCGACGGTCGTCGTCCGAACCGTTCCGCTCACTATGGTTCCGGGAAGATCATGGCGTCTGCGAAGGCGGATTGGAATCCCGCATCGACGGACAGCTCCACGTGCCGGGTTTGCCGGGCCAGCGTCTCCGCGTGCTCACGGGCCACCACCGACAAAAGGGCTAGGCGCGCTCCCGCCAGCGACGTGTTGCCCACGTGGTGAATCCGCGCGTGATCGACCTCGGTGGGGATCAGGCCGATTCGCCGGGCGTGGTTGCGGCGGATGAAACTCCCGAATCCGCCGGCAAGGAGAACGGACTTGAGAGCGGCGGGCGCCAGACCCGCCTCGCGCAGGAGTATGGAAATACCCGCCCGAATGGCGCCGCACCCCAGTTGAAGCTCGCGAATGTCGCGTTGCGTAAGCGAGATTGTCTTCCCCGGCTTCCCTTCCGGAGGATCGGCCACCACAAACCGGGTGTGGTTGTTCGGGTCCACCCGGACCCGTCGGGCCAGCGCCGGGCTCAGATTCTTCGGCAATTCCTCCGGGCGGCACAGACGCCCATCGGGCGAGACGATGTCGTGACGCAGCAGTCCGGCCAGCAGATCGATCATGCCACTGCCGCAGATGCCCAACGGGGCCAGGCCGCCGATGACCTGCAGCCGCACGTCGTCATCGAGGATCACCTTTTCGATCGCGCCCTGCGTGCCGCGCATGCCGCAACTGATGCGGGCGCCCTCAAATGCGGGGCCGGCGGCCGTGGACGCCGCCAGCAGGCGGCCGTCATGTGCCAGGACGATCTCTCCGTTGGTGCCGATGTCCACCATCAGGGCGGGCCGGTCTGCTGAATCCACACGGGCGGCCAGCATCCCCGCGACCGTGTCCCCGCCCACAAATCCCCCGATCACGGGGAACACGTAGGCTGTTCCCCGCGGGTGAATCGGTATTTCCATGTCTCTGGCCGACACCAACAACCCCCGACCACAGGCCGGAGCAAAAGGGACCTCGCCCAATGATGATGGATCGACGCCGCACAGGATGTGCTGCATGGTCGTGTTGCCCGCGAAGGCGATTTCGTACGTGTGCCGGGCGCTGACCCCGGTTTCGCGGTAGAGGGCCTCGACCATCCGAGCGGCCTCTTCGATGACCGCGCGGCGGAGTTCGTCCAGGCCGTTTGGGCAAGAGAAGGAATGCCGGATTCGCGAGAGGACGTCGTCTCCCAGGCTGGCCTGTGGATTGAGTCGGGAGGCAACCGCCCGTTCCTGCCCGGTGCAGAGATCCACCAGCGAGGCAACCAGGGTGGTCGTGCCGATGTCAAACGCCACGCCGAAGCATTCGTTCGCAGTATTGCCGCTCTCGAAATCAATCAACCGGCGGCCTGCAAGGACGGCCGTTCCCGTGAAGCCCTGGGTTCGCAAACGGCTCGGTATTTGCCGAAGCAAGGGCAAGTCCGCCTCAAAGGGGCCGATCTGCCGCTCCAGGCGGAGCAGATCGGGCACGGCGTCCGCCAGCGTGGGCGGCGAAAGTTCAACGTATGCCTTGCGGACGGCAGGCTTGATGTCTCCGGGTTGGCCGACGGTGGCGCCTTCGACGATCTGGTGACCGCCTGCGAACAGGGAGGTGGGCGGAATATGGACCGTCATGCCGTCCGACGTGGGGTTCTGACACGCCAGTCGCCAGCCGTCGTTGATATGTTCCGGGGAAAAAAACAGCCGATCCGCCTCGGTCGGATGCCCCGCACCGCGGGTCACCTGAACACGACACTTTCCGCACGTTCCGGCGCCGCCGCACGGCGTGTCGAGCACCAGTCCGGCACCGGCGGCGGCCTCCAGGATCGTGGAGCCCTCCAGAACCGATACGGCACGGCCGGTCGGCTCAAACGTCAGTTGATCTTGCTTCTCCGGCACCTGTACGATCCATTCTCGCCGGGCCGCGGGCCTTCAGGTCCCCCAGGGGATTCCTCCCCTTTCGGCCGTTGTCGACTTCCTGATTGTGTCGCCTCTGTCTACCGATCGAAGTCATCGTCGGGACCCGCCGCAGCATTCTGCGAACCCATTTCGTGCTTTCGCAAGACCATGTCGCCCAGGCGGCATCGCAGGTCCCGGGCGATGATGACACATTTGACCTTCAGCAGGAAGAAAAGGTTGCGGTGCCCGCACTCGCTCAGCGTCTCGTAGTTGCCCTGCCCCTTGGCGATGATCAACTCCGCGGCATCAAACCGTTCGCGGAACGAGGGACTGCACAGATCCAGAACGGTCCCCGGAGCATCGCTGCCGTTGTCAATGATCTCGACCATGTCCGCCAGGCCGGCGGCTTCCGCATCTTCCCGCGTCGCATCGTTGATGATCGGGCCCCCCTTCACTACGACCGTCACCCGGCCGAGCGGCATCTGCTCAATCAGAAGGCGATCAAGGACGATTTCCCCCGCGTTGTCCGCCAGATACAGAATGTCGCCTGCGGACACGATCGATTGCCGCAACGCCTCCACGGCGCCGGGATCCATCTGACCCTCGACGGCCTCATCAACGGCCGCGCGGATTTCGCTTTCCGTCAACGCCGACTTGACGCCAAGGTCCATCACGTTTCCCGCAATTGCCATTCGAACGGCCATCGCCAGCGGATCGCTCGAGCGATGGACCAACTGCTCCAGATTCGGATAGAGCTGCAGGGCAAACGCATTGGCCGTCTTCTTGGCGTCGCGGTACGGATCGGCCTGGCCGGTCAGTTCGCGAAGCCGACGATGGATCAGCCGGCCCATCAGCGGCGGCGGGCTGTCGAAGGACAGGTTCGCGGCCATGGTTAGCGCTTCGCGCAGCAACTGCTCGTGTATTTCCGGCAAATCCGTGCAGCGACGAGCGGAGTCAAGGGCCTGACGAACGAAACACGGCACACAATCAAGGTAGGTTCGCACATCTCCTCCAGGTCAAAGGGGGGATACGCAGGGCCTGCGCGGTATCGAAACAGGCGTGGCGGCAGTCCTCATTCTGCAGCAACCACAGCCGACCAGCGGTAACTGCGGTACCAGGCAGGCATCCCTCCCGGGGAAACCGATGGGTCCGCTCCTATGAGAGGGTTACGCGATATTGCCTTCCGAGGCAAGGCCTGGGTAGAGTTGCTTGCTGCGAAGCAATGCGGAGGCGTGCTGGACGTGAAGGTGCCGAATGCCGGGCGGGGACACGCCACCGGAGAAGAAGAACCAGCCGGCCGGAGACCGGAAGACGCGACCGACGGGCCCACGGACGGCGCCGGCGAGCAGATTGACGGCCGCCCCCGTTTCTTCGAAGAGCACGCTTGAGGGAAGCTGATTCCCCGAGGAGGGACGAGGTTGTCGCACGTATTCGATCCCATCGCGGGCGCCTACGACCGGTGGTACGACACCACGGACGGGCAGGCGATTTTCCGCGCCGAAGCAACTTGTCTTCGTTCGCTTTGCCCGCGGTGTGAGGGGCGGTGGCTTGAGGTGGGCGTGGGAACCGGCCGCTTCGCCTCGATGCTGGGCATTGCCGAGGGCGTCGATCCGTCACCTCGAATGCATGCAATCGCGGCCGGCCGCGGCATCCGGACGGGCACCGCATACGCAGAGAAGCTGCCTTTCACAGACGGAGCGTTTGACGGTGTGCTCATGTCGTTGACGCTCTGCTTCGTGGCCGATCCCGGGCAGGCGATCGGGGAATGCCGGCGCGTGCTGCGTCCCGACGGTACGCTTCTCGTCGGGACCGTTCCGGCGGACGGTCCGTGGGGCCGGCACTATGAAGCGAAGAAGGCAGCGGGGCACTCCATCTACGCTCACGCTCAATTCCTGACGGCCCACGAGATCGGAGTGCTGATCGAAGAGGCCGGGTTCGAACGGCTGGCAGCGGCGAGCACGTTGTTCTGGGGCCCGGACGGCCCGCCGGAGACCGAACCGCGCGTCCAGGCCGGCATCGTTCCGGAAGCGGGATTTCTGAGTCTGCTGTTCCGCAAGGTCGGCGCGGCGGGCAGGCGGGGAACGGCCCGCGAAGAACAGCCATGACCATCACAAACGCCGTCACAGAAACGAGCGGCCTCGCCCGGAGGGCGCACGCTGGTTGCCAGGGACTTCAGGCCCTGGGAGAATGCAATCCGGCCCAGCCGCCGCGGGACAGGTAGAGGGCCGTGCAGATGCCGATGATCGCCAGGTCGGCCGCGCCGATCAGCGCGGCCCGGAACACGACGGTCCCGGCGGTCCCGAAGCCGTACGAGTGCAGGCCGGTGCCCAGTACGTAGTTCACGCCGACGTACGTCATGCCGATCAGCCAGGCGCCCAGAATGCTCTTGACGGCGGTGGTTAACGGGTCACCCCGGCCGATCACGAAGATCAGCAGGCCCACCGCCGCAAAGAACATGACGACCCACTGCCACGGGGCCATCGGGGCGAACAGCGTAATCAGCTTCACAAACATGGCGCCCGCCAGCACCACACACCCGATCTTGAGCCAGGTGGGCATCCGGTCACGGTCCGCCCGGACGTGCAGAATGGCCAGGTACGCGACGTACGCGATGAGCGACCACACTTCCTTCGGGTCCCAGCCCCAGTAGCGGCCCCAGGCATACGCACCCCACATGCTTCCGGTGGCTATGCCGGCAAAAAGCAGCAGTGCCCCGATATTCAGGAACCAGTAGTGCAACTGGTCGACGGACTGGATCAGCTCGCGGCGGCGCGGGGCGGCCGCCAGTACGATCAACTGGATATGCGCGATCACGAACGCGTCAAACAGCACCGAGTACGACACCATGATGATGGGTACGTGGATGGCCATCCAGGCCGTATCCAGCAGGGCCGGCATCACGGGCCGGATGGTCCAGTCCCATCCGAGGAAGTTCACCAGCGCCAGGGCGCCGGTCGCGACGAGCGCGCACTTGAACGAGACGATCGGCTGCCGAAGGGCCAGGATGGCGACCAGGTCAAACGCACCCACGCCCCAGGCCAGAAACAGCATGGATTCGTACATGTTGGCGGCCGGAATGCGCCCGGCCAAATGCCAGCGCACGCCAATGCCCCACGTGACGAACGCGAACCCGACCAGGATCGTCAGAAAAGTGAGCGTGCTGAGCACCCGCCGCGGCCGACCCGCGCGAATGAACATGTTCGGAATGGATAGAACCGTTGCGACCAACGTCAGCCAGAATGCGACGCGGTACGGTCGAAGCCGGTTGAGCTGAACCTCCATCGCCAGGTCACCGGGGTCGGGCCGATGGCCGGCGGGCAAACCGTCCAGCTTCTGCAGCAGCGCCGCCACGGCCTGGTCAAACCGAGCGGCATCCCCGGCGCGAAATGCCTCGCCGACGGCGTTCCATTCGGCCTCAACCGGACCGGCCACCTGACGTCGCATGAGCCAGCCGCCGGCGGGCCCCCAGACGCCGTCCGGATCGGTCGGATGCGGCACCGGACAGATGAGTTCTCCCGTGAGGGCGTCGCTGAACACGCCGATCTGCTTGCCAATGTCAGAGACTTCCCGATCCAGCGGGTCCATCGTCTTGCCGGATTTGCCGCGCAGCCCGTGCATCACTTCCATGAAGCGACCGCTGCTCACCAGCTCCCGATACGACAGACTCTCTCGATCCGGCAGGTCCAGTTCGTCGCGCACCCTGGCGTCGCCGACGGTGAACAGGGGAGCGTCGAGCCACGGTTCCGGGTCAAACGTCCAGGCCAGCAGCAGAGCGACGGGATCGCACCCGCGGTAGTGAATGGTGCCGGTGACCTGCTCGACCACGTTGCGGGCCACGGTGTCCAGCGGCGGCCAGCGCCCGTCCGATTGCACACCCATCGACCGAATGGCGGACAAATCCAACGAGGCGGGCGGCGCAGGCAGGTCCACCGCGGCGGCAGCCGCGGCAGCCACCAGCGTGGCCGCGCCCACCAGCCCCAGGATGGTCATCCGGCGTCTCATTCCCCGGCCTGCTCCGCCATCAGGGCCCGGCCCCTTCGATACACCGCAATCCGGGTGATCAACACCACCACCATGCCCAGCATGGCCAGTCCGTACCCGGCGAAGACAACCCACATGCCCGGGTCATGCACCACGGCCAGCGTGCTGTACGTTCCGCTGTGGTCCTCGTGAAAGCTGGACTGGAACAGGTCGTACCCGCCATACGCCAGCGGTGCGTTCATGCTCACCCGGCCGCCCAGCATCTGCCCGGTCTGCGGGTCGCGGATGCGGACGTCGCTTTCATACGAGCGCGGGGCAATGGTGCCGGGATAGGTTCGGACGCGGAAATCATCCAGGGTCAATTCGAACCCCAGGGGCACCTCCTCCGGCGCGTATTCCAGGTCGTAGAAGTTCTCGCCCAGTTGCACCGTGCGGCGAGTGCCCCTGCGCAAGCTCAACTCCAGGCGGGCCTCGCCCTGCGACATCTCCAACTCCAGCGCCGGCCGGGGCGCGTCGCCCGGCGGGGTGCGGGCCTCCAGCGCATCCACCGCGCGGGCGTGGTCCAGCCGTTCCAGCACCGTCAGCGTGACGGAGCCCCACGGCGTCTTGACGGGCTCTCCGATCACGACCGGTACGCCAACCGGCTCACCGGCGGCGGGCGAGAACACCACGTGCATCGCGCCGTCCGGCCCGGCGAGGATGACGGCCGCAAGCGCCCGTGGATCGACGGACTGCGCCGCGGTGGCGACGCTCTCGTCCAGGGACTCACCGGCCGGCAGCGGCCGTACGTCCACGCGGATCGGCTCCGCACGGGCGGGCGTGCCGTCGAACACCCAGCCGGACGTCTCGTGGTTCTCATCTCGGATGGACACGCGCACGGCCAGGCTGGGTTGCGGATTGTCGTTCAGCACACGACGAACGGGAACGGCATCGGGCAGGTAGCGTCGGACACGAACGGTCATCGCCCCCAGGGTCAGCGGCGAGACACCCGGCGCATCCACCGGTCGATCGGACGACAGGTCCACCGCCACGGACTGCTTTTCGCCGGTGGCGTGGTTACGGACGGCCAGCATCAGGCGCTGGGACTGGAAGACGGAGCAGGTCTCCCCCTCGCGCAGAATCACGTGGCCCCGTTGCCCGTAGACGCCGGTCACCACTGCTCCGCCCAGGATGACCAGCACGGCCGCGTGGGTAATCACGAATCCGATCTGCCGCCGGCTGTACGGCCATCGCACGACGAGGGCCAGCAGGGTGTTTACGGCAAGGAGGCCCAGGATGAGCTGGAACCAGGGGTGCTCGTAGATGGCGAAGAGCGTGTGTTCCAGTCCGTGTCGCTGCTCATACATCGTGGCATAAGCCATCGAGACCAGCAGCATCATGAGCAACACGGCCGCCAGGCGCAAAGACGCCAGCGGGTGGACAATCGCGTTCACTCTGCTCATGGGTGCCCGAACGTCCGCCCCCGGGTTACCGGACATATCGCGTGACATCCTATCCGCCGATCGCGCCAAAGCCTGTAACGGCTCGCAAGCTTAGTCTGTTTCGGCTTTTCAGGCCATAGGGCGGTCGGGTTACCGGACGTTTCGGGACCGGGCCGAGCGGCAGGGTCTGCCGCGGCGCCATTCGGACGGAGCGCGAAGCAATCCCGCTTTGCAGTTCTCCCATAACGGAAGTGGCCCCCGTGTGCATCCGACGAATAGGAAGCTGCGCAGGGCGCTGCCTCTGCGCCGCGGATTGAACCGCCGCCCGGCGGCCGGATCGGGTCGTACGCCCGCTCCGCGACGCCGTGCCCGGATCGGCCTGATGTCGACGTTTCCGCTGACCTTCAAGATCGTCCGCAACGGGGGAGTGGAGGAAGTGCGCGTCGACGACCGCCCCGAGCTGGTCCGCCTTCGGACCGAGTTGGAGCTGATCCGCCAATACGGCCGAGGGGCCGATCGATCGGTGGTCGATGCTCTGCAGGCGATCGCCGCCAGGAGCGGCGACGACGTCCGGGAGCTGCTGACCATCCTGCAGGACGCGATGAACCCGCTCGTGGAGGCCGGCATCACGCGGATCGACCGCGAGTTTCCCGGCGTCCGCCGGGAGATGTCCGAGCCGGTCATCGCCTCCGAGGCCGCAAAGTTTCGCAGCGACGTGGCGGCCTGCATCCGGCGATCCGCGCGGCCGGACGCCGCCGCGCTGGCGGACGCCTATCTCCGCCGATCGCAACTGGAACTGCAGGATATCGAGCTGCCCGCGGAAACGGGCGTTGCCGCCGCCGGCCCGGTGATCGGTTCGGCGAGCGGGCCGACGCCTCAACAGGAACGCAACACGATGAGCACAAATGCATCCAATTCGCAGAACGGCGATCTCGAGGCCTTGGGCAAGGACATCGATGCTGCCGTCGACTCGTCCGCCCGAGCGGCGGCCGACGACAACGTGGAGGCCGTCCTGAAAGCCGCCGTGGAAGCGGCCGACCAACTTGAGGTCAACGATACCAACGACGAGGTGGATCAGTTTCTCGATGACGCGCTGGCCCAGCTCGACGGCATCGAAGACAAGACCGAGGATCCCGGCCCGAGCGCGCCGGCGGCAACCGCGCCCGTCAAGACAAACGACGAAGCCGTGGATGTCGACGCCTTCATCGCCGCGGTGGAAGAGGCCGACCAACTGGAGGTCTCCGACTCCAATCAGGAGGTCGCTGAGCTGCTGAGCGAGGCGCTCCAGCAGGCAGACCAGGGATCGCCCGCGGTCCAGGACGATCTGAAGGCAGCGGACCTGGACGCGCTCACCGCCGCAGTGGAACAGGCGGACCGGCTGGTTGTTGGAGACGCGAACGATGAAATCCAGAGCGTGTTGAGCGACGCGCTGAAGGAGACGAGTACCCACGAGCCTCCGGCCGATGCCGCCGCGGAGGATGCGCAAGTGGACCTGGAAGCGTTCGCCGCCGCGGTGGAAGAGGCCGACAAGCAGGAAATCGGCGATTCGAATGAAGACATCGACAATTTCCTTGCCCAGGCCCTGGAGCAGGTCGACGCCGTCGCTACGCCCGAACCGGAAGCGTCCCCCGTGTCCGGCCCGGAGCAGCTCGAACAGATCGCACGCGGCGAACCCCGCCCACAGCCCTCGCAATGCACCGACGTGGCCCAGACCGTCGAGGCCGCGATCGACGAGGTGGAGTCGCATTTGGAACAAGTGGCATCGCAGGTGGACGTTGGGGCGGACGAGGTGACGACCACCGCCGTCCCGACGGCCAGTGTGGACTTGGAATCGGGCGCCGCTGCCGATGACGTGCTGGCCGACGTGGAAGAGGGCGTGACGGCACTGGCAAACGCCGTGGGGCAGCCGCCGGCACCGGAGGGGCCCGCCCTGCCGCAGGCGGCGGAAGCGGTCGCGCCGACGTCTCCCGCGCCTTCCCCGCAGACGCCTTCGCCGGATGCCGGCAAAACCGCCGCGGCTCCGCCGGTCGCCGCCGTGGAATCTGCGGTTGTCCCGGAAAACATTCAGCCGCCGACACAGCCCGCCGCCGCGGCGAAGCCGCCCGTCGAAACAGGCAAGTCCAGGGAACCGGCTCCGAAGCCCCAAACGGCGGAATCACCTGCCAAAGCTCAGGACGCCGTTTCCGCTGCCTCCGCTCCGGAGAATGCTGTCGCGGAAGAGACCGTGACGAACGCCCTTCCCGCCGCGGCCGTCGACGACATCGAACGCGGTGTCGGCCGGCTTGCCCATTTCCTGTCCGGCGAGGTGTTGCAGCTCTGGACGGAGGCCAAGCGGGCGATGCAGGAGGCCCAGGCCTTCCGCGACGAGTCGCAGCGCGTCCACGCGGAGGCCGGCCGGATGCTCAAGGAAGTCCAGGCTATGCAGCAGGAGGTCGCCGCGGCCCGCGAGCAGACGCAGGGCGATCGCCAGGAAGCACAAAACCTTCGCGATGACATTCGCAAGACGCTGGAACGCGTTCGCCAGTGTGCCGGCGAAGCGGCAAACGCCGCGGACGCAGCCCAGGCCGAAGCACGCAACGCCGCCGCATTTGCGCAGCAGGCCCGGCCTTCCCAGACGCCGAAGCAGGACCCCTGACGCTCGGCGGCGCAGCACCCGTACGCCGCCCGGTTCGGAGAATCTCATGCGCTCGCTGATCCGGTTCGTCGTTCCATGCCTGGTGCCGATTCTGCTGGCTTCATCGGCGTTCGCCAGCTCGCCCCTTCGGCCGCAGCGCGTCCGGCAGGCTGACCTGCCCAAGCCGGTGGATTCCGTCGTGGAACCCGCCCAACTGGCGTCCGGCGTGACCTTCACGGTGACGATTGACGATCCGGGCGACGCGTACGCCGCCTATCACGAGAACGTCCAGGCCGTCATCGAGGCCGCCGCCACGGAGTGGGCGCAACACCTGAACGGCCGGGCGACCATCGAGCTGCGCGTGGGTTTCGAGGCGGGTGATTTCCTCATGGCCTCTCGGGCCATGGTGGCCGTCGAGACGGGCCGAACGTTCGACGGGCACGACGTCTACCAGATCGGCCCGATCTGGGAGATCGCCGGCTACGGCGATCCGAACGGACTGGTCGCCGACGGAGAGATTGTCGTCGCCACCGAATCAATCGACATGTTGTTCTGGGGTTACCCGGCCGATCCGCCGGGCGATCGTTACGACGCTTTTGAAACCGCGCTGCACGAACTGGGCCATATCCTGGGTTTCGCGTGCTCCGACGACTATTACGCCGGGCTGGCCGATTGGCTCACCTCGTACGATCAGCATGTGGTGGTGTCCGGCACAACGGCCACATTCACCGGGCCGCAGGCCGTCGCGGTCTTCGGACGGGCCGTGCCACTGTCTGACGCCACCTCGCCCGGTTCGTGGCCGCACACGGACATTCAGAGCGGCCCGGGCGCCTTGATGTACCCGTTTGCCGATCCGGGCACGCGGCTGGGGATTACGGATCTGGAGCTGGCCATCCTGGCGGATGCCGGAATGCCGATTCGGGAGGCCTGTGTCGATCCGGACACCGGAGAAGTGCTGGACGCAGACGCGGATGGGGTCACCGATTGCGACGACAATTGCCCGGACGACGTGAATCCGGATCAGGCGGACGCCGACGCCGACGGCGCGGGCGATGCCTGCGACGGCTGCCCGAACAATCCGCACCTCACCGCGCCGACCGGACCGTGTGGCTGCACGAGCGGAACGCTGGACAGCGATCAGGACGGGACGCTCGACTGCCTGGACGGCTGTCCGGACGATCCAGACAAGACCGATCCCGGCCTCTGCGGCTGCGGACTTGATGACACGGACACCGATGCGGATGGCACGCCTGATTGCGAGGACGGATGCCCGGATGACGCAAACAAGACCGATCCCGGTGTTTGTGGATGCGACAGGCCCGATGTAGACGCCGACGGCGACGGCCTGCCGGATTGCGATCAGCCGTTCATCACCATTGATGATGATCCGGACGACGGTGGACCGGTGACCCCGTCCCGGTCAGGTGGGGGCGGCCGCTCCGTCGCCTGCGGCGCCGGCGTCGCTCCGACGCTGCCGCTGACGGCGGGTCTGTTCCTCGCCATGCGTTTCACACGCCGTTCCCGCGGACGCAAATGACGAGCCTGTCACATCGCGTCCGCACGCCCTGCCTTCCGCACATCCAGCCGCCGTCCGCGGGAATTCTGGGAATGGACTACACAACCGTGGCAAAGTCTGTATAATCCCCGCGCAATTGCCTATCGTTCCGGCGCGTACCGGTTGGTTGTTTTTTGGCGCGTTCATCTTGAGAAGGAGGTAGACACAATGTATTGGTTGTTGATTCTGATTGGTCTGATCGCTTACGGCTTTTCCACGGGTGGCACACTCGCCCTCTGACGGCGGGTCGGTTTCTTGCGGGCCCTGACCCGCGAGGAGTCTGATTTGCGCATGGGCGCATGGAGCGGTCTGTTCGAGAAACGGGCCGCTCCCTTTTTCTTGCCTCCTTCCGATCGGGCCGGCCGGGTCCGGGGGTCTTCCCGGCTTGCGTTGCGTGGATAACTGTTACATATTTGTTTGTACTGAGCGACCACATACGTGGGCACCGGCTAGTGCGGCATGGCGACCCGCGTCTGGGCGTTGGAGGAAACGCAGCCATGAGACGATCGCTGATCTTCGCCTTCGCGATGGTTGTGCTGTTGAGTCGTGCAGTCCCCGCTGGCGCACAGCCCGCCGCGTCTGCACCGAGCGCGGTTGTCCCCGCGACCGCGGAACAACCGCGCATGGTGCTGCTGTACTACGGATTTGACGCAAAGGGCCCGCGAGACTGGCCGACGGACCGGCTCCGCCATTACCTGGCCTACCACGTCGATCGGGGCACCGAGAAAGAGCGGCCGGCAGACACGCTGTTCGACACCGTGCTGTGGATGTATCGCACGAGCTCACGCGGACGCCTGTTTGAGACCTCGGCCAGGCATGAGCCCACCACGGAAACCGACTGGCGCGAGTGCATGGACCGGCTGTTCGCCCCGGACCTGCAACTGAACGCGCTGGAAACGGCCGCCGCGAGCCTGGAACGCGAACTCGGCCGGCCGGTGCGCGTGAACGTCGTGCTGACGCTGCCCTACCCCGACGTGCGGATCGCGAACTGGTCCGACGCGCCGGACGGGCCGAAGTGGGATTTCCGTCGTGACGACGAGGGCCGCCGGCAGGCCGTCCAGTGGTACATCCGCGAGGCCCTGCAACGCTGGCAAGCCGCCCGCTTCGGCCACCTTCGGCTGCTCGGCTTCTACTGGTTCAACGAGGGGCACGCAAACCTGCGCGCGGCGGAGGAGACGCCGGATGAGTCGCTCCGCACGGACGTCGCCCTCATCCAAAACACCGCCCGCTTCGTTCACTCGCTGAAGGTGGACGGCCGCCCGCTTACGCTGACGTGGATTCCCTACAGCCCCTACGGGCAGGATCGGCTGCCCGTCGTGCGGGACCTTCTGGCCGCCCCGGCGGAAGCGCGGGTGGATTACCTGATGATCCAGCCGAACTACTTCTTCGCGCGATGGAAGAAGCAGCGGGAGGACCTGGTGAAGATCGTGCGCGGCGCGGCATCCGTGAGGGCCGGCGTGGAACTGGAGTGTGACGAGGCCCTGGTCAAGGACGAAGCCATGCGCCAGCGCTGGCTGGAGTACCTGGAAGTCGTATCGACGGAGCACCCGGGCTGGCGTCAGACTCCCGTGTCGTGCTACCAGGGCCTGCGCGCCGTCCACGAAATGGCCACCCGCCCGGAGCTGGCCCCCTGCTACGACGCCCTCTACAAATTCCTGAAGCAGCACCGGCGTAACGAGGGAAGCCCTCCGTAGGTTGCGCCTTCCTTCAACGCGCTGCCGCCGCTCCCGGACGAAGGACCCGGCATCCAGCCCCTTTTCCATGCTCCTGCGTTCGCTATACTGGTCCGGCTATGCGCAAGGTGTATGTCCTGGATACCAACGTTCTGCTGCACGACCCGGCGTCCCTCATGCGTTTCGAGGACAACCAGGTCATCATCCCCATTGACGTCATTCAGGAGGTGGACCGCTTCAAGCACGAGCAGAGCGAACGCGGCCAGAACGCCCGGCAGGTCTCCCGCCTGCTGGACAGCCTGCGGAACGGATCGAGCCTGGCGGAAGGCGTCCACCTGGACAACGGCGTCGAGCTGCGCGTCCTCTGCGACCCGAACGATCCGCTCAGCTCCAGCGGCGAGAAGGCCGACAACCACATCCTCCGCATCGCAAGGGACATCCAGCGCCAGCAACCGCAACTTCCCGTCATCATCGTGACGAAGGACATCAACCTGCGCATCCGCGCGGATGCCATGGGCCTGCGGGCCCAGGACTACGAATCGGATCGCGTCTTCCTGTCCGACCTCTACACCGGCCACGCGGAACTCGACCTGCCGGCCGCGGACGTGGAAAGGCTGCGCAGTCAGAAAAGCCTTCCGCTGCCGGACGCAACGGACCTGAGCCCCAACCAATACGCGCTGGTCCGGCCAGCCGACGGCTCCAAAGGCACCGTGCTGGCCCGGCGGCTGGGCGCAGAGCCGCGGCTCAAGGCGCTCGACCGCTTTGAAGAGGGCGTCTGCGGCATTCTGCCCCGCAATAAGGAGCAGTTCTACGCCCTCGACGCCCTGCTCGACGACGACGTCAAGCTGGTCACCATCATGGGCAAGGCCGGCACCGGCAAAACGCTGCTGGCCATCGCCGCCGCCCTGCACCAGGTGCTGGTGAGACGCCGGTGGCGCGGCGTCGTGGTCGCCCGGCCCACCGTGGCCGTCGGAAAGGAAATCGGCTTCCTGCCCGGCGACATCGAAAGCAAGATGGCCCCGTGGATGCGGCCGATCGTCGACACCATCGAGTTCTTATTCGATACGGCCAAGGGCATTAGCCGCAAGACGGACCTGAACGGGTTGCTCAAAAGCGGCGTCATTGAGATCCAGCCCCTGTCCTACATCCGCGGCCGGAGCATCAGCAACCGCTTCATCGTGGTGGACGAGGCGCAGAACCTCTCGCCGTTGGAGGTCAAGACGGTCATCACGCGCGTGGGCTACGCCTCAAAGGTGATTATGACCGGCGACCCGTACCAGATCGACAACCCCTACGTCGATTCCGCCAGCAACGGCTTCAACGCCCTGGTGGAGCGGTTCCGCCCGCAGCCCATCGCCGCCCACGTCGAGCTTCGCAAGGGCGAGCGCAGCGAACTGGCCGAACTGGCGGCAAACCTGCTCTGAATCGCCAAAAGTGTGGCTTTTTTATCGCAACCCGCCCCCGCCCCATCTCATCCCTTGCCATTTCGCAACCCTGCCGCGCCGGGATTCGCAATTCGCAATTCATAATTCGCAATTCGCAATTCATTCACGTTGCCCTTCGCATCCGCCACTGATCGATTGCGACCGCGATAATGATAATGTGCCCGACGATGATCTCCTGGACGTAGTTCTGCCAGAGCAGGGCCGTGCAGCGGTTGCGGAGGTAGGCCATAAGGAACGCGCCGATCAGCGTGCCGACGATGGAGCCCTGTCCGCCGGCCAGCGACGCGCCGCCGATGACGACGGCGGCGATCACATCCAGTTCCAGCCCCACCGCCACCGTCGGGTCCCCCTGGGTGAGCCGGGCAAACTGCATCAATCCGGCCCAGCCGACAAGCAATCCGGCGGTCACATAGATCAGGACCTTCGTTCGCGGGACACGGATGCCGCACAGCCGCGCCGTGGATTCGTTCGAGCCGATCGCGAACGCGTATCGACCCAGCAGTGAATACCGAAGCACGACAACCATCAGCAGGCCCAGGCCGATCGTGATCCAGACGGCCGGGGCGAACACAAGCCAGGGGTAATCCTTGGGCGGCTGCGGATTCACCCAGATTTCCATACCCAGAGTCGGCGCATTCACGGTCTGGCTCTTGGCAAGCCACTTGGCCACGCCGCGAAAGAACCCCAGCGTGCCCAGCGTCGCGATAAACGGAGGCAGTCGCAGCACCGTCACCAGCAGACCGTTGTACAGCCCGCAAATCGCCCCCGTGCCGATGGCGACGACGATCCCGACGGAAAGGGGGTATCCGCCGGCCAGCGTCAACGCGGCCATCACGCTGCACAGGGCGATGGCCGATCCGACGGACAGGTCGATTCCGCCGCTGATGATGATCAGCGTCATGCCCATGGCGCAAGTGCCGACGATGACCGTATGCACCGCGATGGTCCGGAGGTCGAGCAGCGACACGCCGCGATGCGGCGGAATCGCGTAGAAAATCACCATGACGACGGCCAGGCCGATGAACGGCGCCAGCACGCTCATCAGGCGAGAGCCCGTCTGGCGGGCGGAAGCGGAAAAGCCGGCACTCACGCAGAAGCCTCCCGGCCACCGGCCGCCGCGGCGATGATGGCGTGTTCCGTCCATTCCCCGGCCGGTCGAGGCGGCACCAGCCGGCCGCGATGCATCACCGCGATGCGATCGCAAATGCCCAGCAGCTCGGGCACGTAGCTGCTGATGACGAGCACCGCCTTGCCCCGGGCGGCCAACTCGCCGATCAGCCGGTAGATCTGGGCCTTGCTGGCCACGTCAATTCCGCGCGTCGGCTCGTCGAGGATCAGCACGTCCACGTCATGGTGGAGCAGGCGAGCGAGGGCCACCTTCTGCTGGTTGCCGCCGGACAACTCGCGGACCGCCTGGTTGGACCCGCGAACGCGAATCCCCAAAGCGTCGATCCAGCGCGACGTGGCCCGGTGCATCCCGCGCAAACTGACGAAGCCCCAGCGCGTGAACGGGGCCGGCCGGCTCAGCGTGACGTTCTCCGCCACCGTGCGCCCGACGGCCAGGCCCTCGCTTTGGCGGTCTTCGCTCAGCAGGCCCACTCCCTCGCGAAGCCGATCGGCCGGACTGTGCTTGCTTCGCGAAACACCGGCCACACGCACCATGCCGCCGCGAACGATGTCCAGGCCGAATATGGCCCGGGCCAGTTCCGTCCGCCCGGCCCCGACCAGCCCGGCCAGGCCAAGGATTTCACCGCGATGTAGGGTGAGACTGGCGCCTGCCGTCATCCGCGCGCCGAGCAGCTCCTTCAGCTCCAACACCGGCGGGCCGGGCGCATGAGGGACCTGCGGAAACATCTCGTCCAGCTTGCGCCCGATCATGAGCTCTACCAGTCGGTCCTGGGTCGCGTCTGCCAGGCGGCCGGTGCCGACGGTCCGGCCATCGCGGAGCACGGTGTAGCGGTCGGCCACTTGCTGCACTTCTTCGAGGAAGTGGGAGATGTAGACGACAGACACGCCGGATTGCCGCAATGCGTCGATGACGAGGAACAGGTGCTCGATGTCGGCCAGGCCGAGGCTGCTGGTCGGCTCGTCCATGACGAGGATGCGAGCGTCCAGCAAAAGCGCCCGGGCGATTTCCACAAGCTGGCGGCCGGCCGGCGAGAGGCGGCGTACGGGCGCGTCCGGGCGCAGTTCCGGGTGGTTCAGGCAGGCCAGGGCATCGGCCACGCGATCGCGGTAGGCGCCGCGCTGAATGAATCCGAGCCGGTGATGCTCCACGCCCAGGGTCAGGTTCTGCTCCACCGTCAGGTGCGGGGCGAGCGTGAGCTCCTGGTAGATCATGGCGACGCCCGCGGCCCGGGCGGCCAGCGGCCCGACCGGCGCGAACGCCTGTCCGTCGAGCTGCATGGTGCCGGCGTCAGGCCGGACGGCGCCGGAAAGCACCTTCATCAGCGTCGACTTGCCGGCGCCGTTCTCGCCGATCAGCGCGTGCACTTCGCCGGGCGCCACGGTCAGGTCCACGCCGTCCAGGGCGAGCGTGGCCCCGAACCGCTTGACCACCCCGCGCATCTGCAGGCGGGGACCGTGCGTGGCGGGCGGTGATGCCATGTCAATGCGTCATTTGAGATATTGGTCCAGGTCCGGTTCGATCAGTTCACGGTTCTCGGGGAGCTCGACGTTCTCCGGCGTGATGATGGTGACGCCCGTGTCCTGCCGCGGCGGAACCGGCTTGCCGTCCAGATGATCCACCGCGGACTTGACGCCGAGGTATCCCATACGCATCGGGTTCTGCACAACCAGCCCGTCGATCTCATCTTTGCGAAGGGCCTCCACGAGGCCCACGCTGGAGTCGAACCCCACAAAGCGGATCTTGCCGGCCAGCCCGCGTGCTCGCAGGGCCAGCAACATGCCGAAGGTGGAGGACTCGTTCGGGCAGAAAATGCCGTCCACGTGGTCGTAGGCGGTCAGCAGGTTCTCGCTGGCCTGCTGGGCCGTGTCGCGCGTGGCCCCGGCGTATCGTTTGGGATCGACCAGCTCGATGCCTTCGTGCTTCGCCAGCGTATCCGTGAAGCCCTTCTCACGCTGCACGGTGCTGGCCGAGCCCTCCTGGTACCGCAGCAGCAGCACCTTGCCCTTGCCGCCGAGCACTTCGGCCATTCGCTCGGCGGCGAGCACGCCGCCCTGGTAGTTGTCCGTGGCGACGAAGCTGACGAAATCTTTGCCCGCTTCGGCGGTCAGGTCGGAGTCGATGATGACCACGGGAATGCCGGCCTGGGTGGCCTGTCGAACGGGCGCCGCGAGGGACCGATCATCCAGCGGCGCCAGGACGATGGCATCCACTTCCCGACTGACGAAGTTCTGAACCAGTGCGATCTGCTGTTCTCGGTCGTCCTCGCGCTCCGGCCCGCGGAACACAATGTTCACGTTGCCCAGTTCACGCTGGGCCTTGACGGCCCCCGCGTGCACGGACTTCCAGAAGTCGTGCGTCGTGCCCTTCGGGATGACCGCGATTTCCCGGGTCTTGGCGGCGCCGCCGCTCGCAGCCATGCCGGTCTTGTCGGCCGCGGTTGTCGAATCCGTTCCGGCGGCGGGCTCTTCCCGGTTGCAGCCGGCCCACGTCAGGGCCAGGATGCAGATGCACACCCATCGCTTCATGACGCGTTCTCCCTTCATACGACAAACCTGCGAATTCTTCGCATCCCGCGCCTATCTTAACGGCCGCCAAGGCCCACGCAACGTTGGCCCGGCCTGCGCTGTTTGGACAGGGAATCAGGACTGACGCGCGCCCGAAACGGCTGTCGCACCCGCCGCCACCGTGCGCTCCGCGTGCCACTCTTGAGCAGTGCTCGTTCCCCCTGGTGCCACTGCTTCTTGAGCAGTGGTCGTCCCCGCATCAGGGCCGTAGGCCCACCCGAGACCAGCCCGCCGTTTCAACGGCGGGTCCGCTCCGCCCCACCCCAATCCCCCGGTCCTGTAGGGACCGGATGAATCTGTGCCACTGCTTCTTGAGCAGTGCTTCCGACACACTCACAGACGGCCCGTCAATCACGCCCGTCGAACCGATCTTGTTCGGCCCCCCTCCATCCTCCGCAAGCCACCTCGCCCTTCGCTCAGATGTGAGCATCAGATGTTCCGTTTGGCCCCGCTCATTCCGCCCACAACGGGGGCGGCGGAGTGTGGCCACGGGCGAAGCGCAGCGCAGCCCGTGGATCGCCGATCCCCCCCAAAAAATCCACTTGCCCCGGCAGGGGCAGAGGAACGGATCGCCCGCCCTCGGAGTTGTTCCGGTAGGGTTTCTCTTGGGTCGGCTTCAGCCGATCGGCCAGTGCTCCCATCTTCAGATGGGGGTGGCCGGGACCTTCATCACTCCCGTTCTTCTTCGTCCTCCTCCTCGCGACGGCCGACCGGCCGCCACGTCCCGAATACCAGCACGCCGGCCACCGCGGGAGCCGGCCCCGGCAATTGCAGCCGGGCTTAAGCCCGGTGCCACCGAGGGGAGGCTGTGGACTGTGGACTGTGGACTGTGGGCCGGAGGCAGAGGGGCCGCCGGGAAGGCGGCACGTTGTCCGGGAAGTAGAAGAGGCATGGGCGGTTCTCCTGGACGGGGGCGCGGACTGCGCGCGGGGCCGTGTAGAGATGGAACATGGCAGGCGGACGCGGAAGGAATTGCGAATCGCGAACGATGAATTGCGAATGGCGGGCTTTGCCCGCGAACGGAGGTTACGGGGCGGGGGGGGCGTTCTGGTGCGGGTCGGCTTTCGGAAAACAGTTCCGATCCGCGTCAGTCCGCCAGAAAAGATTCCTGACCCCTTTGTCTTTCCGAGCGAGGCTCGTTCCGTAATCGGGGGCGGGGGCGCGTTCTGCTGCGGGTCGGCTTTCGGAGGGGATGCCTGACGTCGATAGCCTTGGCCCCGGTAGTCCCGGCGTTCGTCCAAAGAAGGAAGAATCGCCTACGGGAGTCTTTTCAACTTGACAGAGCGGGGGCTAATCGGTGCCCCCTTTGTCCGGTGTGCTGGCCCGGCATCAGGTCGATCCTCTCCATTCATAACGCACCACGAGTTCGTGGAGCATCGCAAACGTGTCCTTGTAGGCCACATTGAACTGCGCACAGACATCGGGCAGCAGAATTCGGTTTCGCGATTGAGGCCGCGGTTGCTCGTTCGTGACGACCGGGATGCCATGCACCAGCGCGTACGCGACAAGCCAACCATCCGCTTCCGTGGCGAACTTCGCCTTGGCCTGATCGAAATACTGCGCGCTCCGCTGTACCCACAGCATCACTCGTCCATACGCATCGGTGACGGCTTCCTCATCCGTATCCAGAAAGAACGCCGGCGGCAATTGCTCCTTGACCCATCGCACGAGATCTTCGGTCTTGCGGCCGGCGAGCAGTTCGCCCCTGACCCGATCAATACTGCGGACGTTTCCCGCGTCGCAGTGATGAATCAGGCTGTCCCAGAACCCCGGACAGATCGCGAACGCGTAGTAGCTGTTCTTCGCCGCGATGAACACGTCCGAATCCAACAGGTAAGGGCGATCGGCACTCACGGCAGTTGCACCCCCAGGCGGCTGGCGTATTCCTGGAACGCCCCCCCGCGCAGCCCGGTCAGATCATACGCCTCCTTGAAACTCAGCCGGCCGCCTTTCGCCGCGAGAATCACGTGAACGGCGAACCGCTCGCCCACCCGCGTGTTTTGGTTGTTATAGAAGTCGCCTCCACCCGCAGCGGAACGTTGCCGCCGCTCTCGTGCGGCGTATTGCTCGTAGAAGGCGAAGAAGGCCTCGCGACTCAGCAGACGCAGGTCCAGTGCGCGACGGCCAGCCACGATGGGGCTGACCTTGTACCGGCGGGCGAGAATCTCGAACGGCGCCGCTGCCCGCCGGATATCGCGCCAGCACGCTTTTAGCTCCTGCGCCGGCACAAGGAACTCGGCCGCCGCTCCATCGCACCACGCCTCGGTCTCCTGCGCAGGCAGGGATGTCACGCCCGTGTCCGTCAACGCGCTTTGCCCAAGCCAGATGTGCGCCAGTTCGTGTGCGAGCGTGAACATCTGGGCCGACTTCGCGTCGGCCCCGTTCACGAAAACCAGGGGGGCGTATTCGTCGCTCAGGGCGAAGCCGCGGAACTCGTCAACCTCCAGCTTGCGATGCGTGTTGTTCCCGACCACGCCGTTGATGACCGCCATCACGCCCAGTTCTTCGATGGCGCGGCGCAATTCGCCAACCGCCTCGCGCCAGGTGCGCACCGCCTCGGCCCAGCCGTCGCCCAGGCCGACCATCCGCCGCATTTCACGCCCAACACCCTCCGCATCTTCTGCCAGGCGGGCGCTGCCGACGAATTCGAGCGGCTCCGCGTCACACTCAATCAACTCCTCGCGCAGCCAAGCCTGCCGCCGCTGCATGGCATGAATGGTGTCCAGCAGGTCAGGGCTCGCGTGGCTGATCTCCTCGTGACGGATCGTTCGGAGGTCGGGAATCGGGATATGCTCTTCCGGCGGCTCGGGCAGAAAAAGGTATCCGAAGGGCACGTATGTCGCTTTGGCGAAGTCCTCCAACTGCTTGAGCGTGGGCCGCGCCTCGCCGCGCTCCCATTCGGCCAGCTTCCTGAAGCGCGCGCCGAAATCCTCCACGCGGCGTCCCGCGCGCTCACGCGCCCAGCGCAGCAACTCGGGCTTGACCGGGGCGCCCGGCATCAGGCAACCTCCTTCCGCACGGCAATTCTACCGGCGGCCACACGACGCCGCTCCAGCCGGCCGAAGAATATCTCACGCGCGTGCGCGGAGTGCCCAACGGCAAAAAGCATGCGTCTTGCAGTCATTCTTTGGCAGACTCCCAATTCCGCATCGGACCGAAGATCGCAATACCGTCGGTCCCGGCATAGCCCCTGTCATCGCGCGGCAACTCCCGCACTGCTTCCGATGCTCGCTCGGGCATTTCGTAAATAGCGGCTAGCAATCCGAGCTCGAGCGGCCGTTCAACGAACGGTGGTGGTGGGAGATAGTGAAAAAACTCCCAGAAGAACGGGAACAGTGGCACCGTCACAAAGCGAGCGCTGCCAAGCATCTGCTCACGACGCGGGCCAAGCTCACGCAG
The DNA here is from genome assembly GCA_016929015.1 of Phycisphaerae bacterium. Taxonomy (GTDB): domain Bacteria; phylum Planctomycetota; class Phycisphaerae; order UBA1845; family UBA1845; genus JAFGJQ01. The sequence continues at coordinate 89,979 of JAFGJQ010000501.1, forward strand.
GTATTCGATGATGCCGCGATAATACTGCCTGAAGAAATCCTCGTCAGGAATCCGCCATCGCTCACCGGCGCCTTCCTCGCTTGCAGAAGGGTCGTCAAGGAGGACAGAAATAGGTTGGGTGAAGAGCGAGGTAATGCAGGCCGATGTCGTGGACGGCGGTTGGCCGTTGACCGACGTTACCGTTGCGGCCTGCCGCTTCGCCTTGGTAACGAGCGACGCCGAATACGAGTTGCTGCGGCCCTTGGCCTCGATCACATGCCACGCGCCCTGGATGTCCCGCCCGACAAGGTCGCCACGCTCGTTGGTGCTGGAAGTAATTGTCAGCGCGCCGCTGTCGCGCATCTGATCCACGTGCGCTAGCCAATGAACCCCGAGCTCAACGTCGGCTGTGATCTTGGCCAAGGCCATTCCGTACCAGTAGGTCGATGCTCCTTTCTCGGACGCATCCAGCGAGCCATATCGACTGGAAAGGCAAAGACCCGTGGGCGACTGCTCCAGAAACGAGAAGGCGGACAATCCCATGCCGAAGCGGTGCAGGAGACCACGCCACCCGACGGAGAATACGTCGAGGAACCGTTGCGCGCCGACCGTGACCACCGCCCGCAGGACCGCGCGCCGTGACACGTCGCGCGGGCGTGTGCCGTTCGTGGCCGCATATGCGCCTGGGAATTTCCTGCACGTGACGGTCACGTTCGCCATGCGATCAGGTACTCCGTACATCGATCTTGCCCGTTATGGCTGCCGAGATCAGGCCGGTTCGCAACTCGAGTAGCCCGCTAATGCTCTGCTCGACCTTCGCAGCAAGCGAGTCGGTACGGCTGGTCTCCGCGTCAACGTGGGCGGCGATCGCCCCCCTGCTCTTGGAACGGCGGTAGAGGCATTAGTGCTCTGTCACGCCTTAACATTCGGATACACGGACTTCAGTTTGTATCGTGAATCTTCGGTTTTCATTTGCCAGATATATCCGGGACAGTGGGGTTGCTGAACAACTCATGCTGGCGCGCTGGATCGGACCCGATAGGCGCGCCAGAACCCTGACAACCGCATCGCGCAGCCGACCCTCCCGTTGCGAACCGGCTTTTTCAACAGCCCCACAGCCACCCATTTCGTATGAGAATGACAAGCCTCTGTCACCAGCGTCCCCAGCTGCGTCTCGCCGACTATCCTGCCGATTTTCTTCGTCACGTTCTTCCGCCCAGCCGCCCATCCCTTTCCGGCCAGGGACAAACCGCTTTCCCGAAGTGTAGCACAAGCCCCCGCACGCCCAACCCCCAAACCCCGCCCCGCCCGGCCCCTCATTATCGCCCCCCAGACGTTCCGGCAGGCGGTTCGTAACACATTCAATGGTAACAGGCTACATCGAAGAGCCGCTGGGTTCGCCGGCTGCAGATGGGTGGCCATATCTCGTCGAAGGAATGTAAAGCTCCTTATTTGCAGGACTTACCAGCATTGTTGCGTTGTCTGGAGTCTGCGCGGAGCGAACGTCGGGGCCCACCGGCAGCGAACCTGCTTGACGCGAGCGGCATGCTGGATAGAATAACCGTCAGATATTCATAAGTAACGGTATTTCTATCCAAGGCGCGGGCGTGGACGTCTCAGAAAAGACCAAAGAGATGGTGCGTCGCCTCTGTCGCGAACAAGGCGGCGTCATCCGGACGGCGCAAGCCGTCAGGGCGGGCGTCCACCCACGGTCGCTCTACGGCCTGCGCGACAGCGGCTTCCTGGAGCGGCTGGAGCGCGGCCTCTATCGCCTGGCCGACCTGCCGGAGCTTGGCCAGCTCGACCTCGTGACGGCGGCGCTCAAGGTGCCGGCCGGCGTCGTGTGCCTGCTGTCCGCGCTCGCGTTTCATGAGCTCACAACGCAGATCCCGCACGAAGTGTCGATTGCCCTTCCGCGTCACACCGAACGGCCAAGGCTCCGCTTTCCGCCGATTCGCGTTTTCTGGTTCGCCGCCAAGGCGATGGAAGCGGGGGTTGAAACGCATACGCTGGACGGCGTGCCCGTTCGCATCTTCGACGCCGAGAAGACACTCGCCGACTGCTTCAAGTACCGCAACAAGATCGGGCTTGACACTGCCGTCGAAGCGCTGCGGCTCTATCGGGAACGTAAGCGGCTGAGTGTCGACGCGCTGATGCGATATGCGGCCATCGACCGCGTGAAGAACGTGATGCGACCCTACCTGGAGGCCGTGCTCTGAATGATCGCCGCATCCAGAACGTCGCAGCCTCGGTTCGCCAGCGTTTGCTGAATCGGGCCAGGGCGAGCCGCCGACCGTTCAATGAACTCCTCCAGTACTACGCGATGGAGCGGTTCCTCTATCGTCTGTCCGTGTCGGAGCACGCCGAGCGATTCGTTCTGAAGGGCGCTCTGCTGCTGCGTGTGTGGGATGCGCCGGCCGTGCGTCCCACGATGGATATTGACCTGCTCGGCAGGACGAGCAATGACCCAACGGCGCTCACGGACGTCATTCAGGATGTGTGCCGCCAGGGCACGCTTGCGCCGGATGGCCTGGAATTCGACGCCGAAAGCGTCACCGCACAGGTCATCGCGGAGGAAGCGGATTACGAGGGAGTCAGGCTTCGGTTCCGCGGCACACTGGGAACCGCCAGGGTCACCATGCAGATCGACGTTGGCTTCGGGGACGTGGTCACGCCGCCTCCCTCGATCGTGGATTACCCGACCCTGCTCGGCGATCCGGCCCCGCGCGTGCTCGCGTATCCGCGGGAGTCGGCCGTGGCCGAAAAGTTTTAGGTCATGCTCCATCGCGCCGAACTCAACAGCCGGCTCCGCGACTATTACGACATCTGGCTGCTGTCACGCAGCTTCCCGTTCGACGGGAAGTTGTTGGCCCGTGCGATTCAGAAGACGTGTGATCGCCGCGGGACTGCGATTCGCACAGAGCCCGTTGCTTTGACCGACGCATTCAGCGAGGATCCAGCCCGGCGGACGCAATGGGCAGCCTATCGCCGGAAGAGCCAGCTCGAAACGGCCCCCAAAGAACTGAAGGAACTCGTGCAGACCGTCGCCGACTTCCTCGGCCCGATCGCACGGGCGCTGGGGTCGGGGCAGCCATTCGCCGGGACGTGGAATCCGCCGGGCCCATGGACGGACAGGTAGGAGTCCGCAGCCGTAGGCCAAAGTCGCACCCGCCACATCGATGCAGGCGATGCCGGTGACGGGAAACGAGGGGATACCAGTGGATGCCAGGGACAGGCACCGGTTGTCCAAAGGAGTGCCATCCTATGGCGCCCGCGTTCCCGATCACGTGGCGACAATCCTCGCCGGCCACCGCCGCCGTCCTCCCCCGACCCTGCCCGCCGCGGCGGGTCCCTCCGTGCCTTCCTCCTCGTTTCTGCTTTTTGTTGTTTGTTTTTTGCTTTGGCCGCCCCAGGCGGCCTGTTCGCTTCCCCCACCCCCAGCAGCGAACACCCAAACCTTCCCAACTCCGCGCATCTTCCCTATTCCACTTCGTGCCTTCGTGCCTCCGTGCCTCCGTGCCTGCTTTCCTTCCTTCTTTTAACTTCTTGCCCGAGCATCTGCCCTCCAA
>JAFGJQ010000502.1 GCA_016929015.1 Phycisphaerae bacterium
CCTGCAGACTGCCTTTAGGTAAACCCAACACCAACTTCTTCATGACGGGCAGGATAATAGAGGGCCGGGCCGGCTTCGTCTAGCTTCAAACGCAGGCGATTCAGGGGGCGGGAAGAACCCGGACCCGGCGTCCTTCGAGCCGCAGGCGGTCGGCCGCGAGGAGCCTCAAGGCTTCGGGGTACGCCTTGTGCTCTTCCACCTGGATACGCGCGTGCAGCGAGTCGGGGGTGTCGTCATCGTGAACGGGTACCGCCCGCTGTACGATGACGGGGCCGGTATCGGTGCCCGCATCGACGAAATGCACGGTACAGCCGGTCACCTTGGCCCCGTAGGCCAACGCCTGTTTCCAGGAGTCCAGTCCGGGAAAAGCGGGAAGAAGCGCGGGATGTATGTTCAGCACGCGGTCGGGGAACGCGGAGAGCAGGCCGTGCTTGATAATCCGCATGAATCCGGCCAGGCAGACGACGTTGGCGCCGTAACGTTTGAGCGCGTCGACATAGGCGCGTTCGGCGTCCCCTGCAAGCTTGGTCCGGTACGGGGCGGCGCTGACGTATTCCGCCGGAATGCCGTGCCGCCGGGCGCGGTCCAGAATCCCGGCATGCTCCACGTCGGAGAGGACGCAGGCGACCTGGGCGTCCAAAGACCCCGACGCGACGGCCTCGATAATGCATTGTGCATTGCTGCCTTTGCCGGAGCCGAGAATGGCGATGCGGAGCGAAGCCGGTTGGATTGTCATGGCGCCCGATTCTAGACGCCGTCAGGAAGTCCGCCAAGCTCAAACTCCGATCGCTTGACTTTGCGTACATGATAACCCATAAGATGCAAACGGAAAACGGGGCAAGGCGCGGGGTTGCGGCATGCCGCAGGCGGCTCCGAACGGGCCTGCCCCGGCGTAGTTCCGCCGGAGGCGGGACGGAGACGGGCGATTAGCTCAGTCGGCTAGAGCGCCAGCTTTACACGCTGGATGTCGGGGGTTCGAGTCCCTCATCGCCCACCCATAAAACAGGGTTTTCCGCTACTGAGCTCATCATCGAATCCCGTACTCGCGCACATACTCTTACACGCGTATCTCCCTGTAGCCGCGGATTTTCGCTTGACCGGAAACAGATATCCGGATAGCCTCGAAGAAGGGTTGATGCGTCGCGCATGCGTATTGTAAGTCTTGCGGCGGTTAACCGAACTTTGCAGTAAGCAGGGTCACAGGTTGCGGGAAGGATGGTCCTTTCCCGTGTAGAAAAGGGAAACAAAACAGGAGTAACAGCAGATGAGGAAGAAGTGGTTTGTGTTTGCAGTCGCAGCTATGGTTGCGGGTTCGGCGTTTGCCGCTGAAAAGGAATCTGGCGGTGTTACCCCGAATCTGGACAAGGGAACCAAGTCTCTTGAAGGCGCAGGATACATCAATGTGATGGGAGATGAATTACAAATTCAGCTCGCCTACGGCCAGTTCGTCGCCGATGGAATCGAAGTTTCCGTGGTTGCCGGATTACGCGACAACGATCGCTACATGAGCACCGAGTTGGGAGTCGGTGCCGAGTACAACTTCGTCCGCGATTCGGCCCTTGTGCCATTCCTGAACGCCGGCGTTGTCTGGGCCGATGCCGAAGCCGACGATAGCGATCTCGATGCCGACGCCGCCGTATTTTCGGCCGGTGGTGGCGTGAAGTACTTCATTCGGGACGACGTCGCTCTTGCCTTTAGCGGCAGCTACCTTGTTGCTACGGATGAGGTCTTCGTCGATAGTGAGGACGGAGAATTGCAGGATGACGAATTCCGTATCCTGTTCGGCATTCGCTTCTACTTCGACTAATCGATAGTTCGTACTGAACGGCGGCCCATCCCGTCACAGGGGTGGGCCGCGTTTATTATCTCTGCCGCAAAGCATCGCGTTTCACGCTGCACTGCTCCATGCCTGATCAAAGCAGTCCAACAATGCACCTGGAACCTACTTCAGGCTCGCGCCTGGAAAGGCTCAGGTTAACGTGGGCCAGAGGAAACAAAGAGAATGTTTGAGCAATTCGCACCATTTCAACTGAAAACGTTGCACAGCCGTGCGGTTACGCAAGAGAACCCGACGGGCGGCCGGGGACTGGGTGGCAAAGATCGCGGCAATGGAAACTGCCGCAAGGGAGCACCGGCGTTTCGGGACGTTCAACCCGGCGAGACGAAGATTCTTTGCGATATCGAGGGGCCGGGCATGATCCGGCATCTTTGGATCACCGTTCAGGACCGGTCTCCCGAGATGATGCGCAGCTATGTCCTGCGCATGTATTGGGACGACAGCGATACGCCAAGCGTTGAGGCGCCAATGGGCGACTTCTTTGGTGTCGCCCACGGACGGACGGCGCACTACATGTCGCCCTATCTCGGTACGCCCGAAGGCCGGGGGTTCCAATGCTACTTTCCCATGCCATTCAAGAAACGTTGCCGCATCACGTTTGAGAACGACTCCGAGAATCAGATGCCATGGCTGTTCTACCAGGTCGATTATACGCTCGGCGATGAGATCGGCCCGGAAGACGGCTGTTTTCACGCGCATTTCCGCCGTCAGAATCCGTGTCCGGTCGACAGCGACTATCGCCTGTTGGACACTGACGGCGGCCCCGGAGTCTTTGTCGGCACCGTGGTTGGCGTGAACCCCAAAGCGCCGGGCTGGTGGGGCGAGGGCGAGATGAAGTTCTACCTGGACGGCGACAAGGACTACCCCACCATCTGCGGCACAGGCGCAGAGGATTACCTTTGCTCAGGCTGGGGCATGAATCCCCACTCCGCTCTTTACACAGGCGTCAATTACTTGCGCAAGAACCCGGCAGGGCAGGACCAGTTTGTTTCTTTCTACCGGTTTCATGCACTGGACCCGATCTACTTCCAGGACCATATCCGAGTTGAACTGCAACAGCTCGGAGCAGGCGGACCGGCCGGCGGCCAGTCACCGGAGGACTTCTACAAAGAGTACGGATTTAAAGGACCTCACATCCACCCTGACGTGGACAACCCGGGCAGAATGATGAGTAACTGGCTCTATGATCGCAGCGACGACTACTGTTCGGTGGCGTATTGGTATCAGAAGCCCACCGGTCGAGCGTTGCCTCCCCTGCCGGACAGAGATGCCCGGATTAAGGGAATCTGCATGCAGCCCTGGGAGCAGCAGTAGCCTGGCCAACGGGCCGTTGCTCGCGACGGCTTGGAGTCCCGCGGGAACGACGAGTTGGCGAAGCAGAATCGGCGTCGGGGTCGCTACCGGAATCGGGATCGAAGGGAACTTGGACGGGGTCGACGCCGCTACTTCGAGATTGCGCGCGGCTCCGCGCTGGTGCGCGGTGCCGTTCAGGACGATCTGCAGGTGTGCGGAGCGCTCTCAACGGGGGAAAACACGAGCCGCAAGGCGTTGCTGGACCGTATCGTCGCGATGCTGACGACACTCGGGCAGCAAGGCTATGCCGTTCGTGCAGCCCCGGCTACAGTCTCCGCAAACGCAGGTTCCGCGGCGGGTTCGGTTTGGGCATCGGCCGGACGGTCAGGGCCACGCTATGCGAGCGCCGGTTGCCGGCTTCATCCTCGGCCGTTACCGTCACGATGGTCTCGCCCTCCGGGAGCGTGGTGCCGGGAAGAGGCGTCTGCGTGAGAACCAGGTTTGCCGCGGACGAAATATCGTCACTGACCGTTATTTCGCCCGTGAGGTCGGGAGCATCGGCCGTACCGCCGGCGCCGGCCGTGACGGCCCACTCCGCCGGCCCGTTGATGGTCGGCGCCACGTTGTCGAACAGGATTTCGTTTGAAAAAAGGCTTTCCTCTCCGTTGGCATTATAGGCAATGGCAGCCAGGTAGTAGGTTGTCTCATCCGCGAGGCCCGAGACGATTGCGGTAAGCACATTGCCGACATCGCGAGAGTCCGTGTAGTTGCCGCTGTTAAGACCGTAATAGACCTTGTATCCGGCGA
>JAFGJQ010000503.1 GCA_016929015.1 Phycisphaerae bacterium
CGAAGTACCGCACCAGCTCCCGCGCCGTGGTCACCACCTCTTCGGCGCCCGGACCCTGCTCACCGGCCGGCGGCACCGCGGCCCAGGTTTGCAGGTATTGCTGCACCTTGCCACTCTGTTCGATCAGCTCGCCGGGGCGGTTCTGCCAGGCGTCGGCGATCACCTTCACCAACCGCTTGAAAGCGTCCGGCGGGAAGTACGTGCCCGCAAAAAACGGCGTGCGATCCGGCGTCAGAAACAGCGTCATCGGCCAGCCGCCCTGGCCGTTGTTCAGGGCCAGCGTGGCTTGCATGTAGATTTCATCGACGTCCGGCCGCTCTTCGCGATCCACCTTGATGCACACAAAGTGCTGGTTCAGCATGGCCGCGACGGCGTCGTCCTCGAAGGACTCGTGGGCCATCACGTGGCACCAGTGGCACGCGGCGTAGCCGATGCTCAGGAGAATCGGCTTGTTCTCCCGCTTTGCCCTTTCGAAGGCGTCTTCGCCCCATTCGTGCCAGTCCACCGGGTTGTGCGCGTGCTGAAGCAGGTAGGGACTGGTGGCCTGTGCCAGCCGGTTCGGACGATGCCCATCCTTCGTGCCCATGGCGCCGCTCTCCCCCCGCTTGGAGTTCGTACAAGCGGTCAACAGGCACAGCAGCGAGATCAATGCGATCCGGGCTTGCCCGTAGAGTGCGTTCATACTTGGTTTCTGCTTCCGGCCAAAACACACCGCACGCCGCGAAGCGGTCGCGCGGCGATCATATGGATCGTCCCACCGCGTGTGCCACTGCGGCCAGTTCCTGCATCGTCTGCGCGAAGGTGTCATGCGTGATGGACTGCGCCCCGTCCGTCAGGGCGTGCTGCGGATCGGGATGCACTTCCACGATAATCCCGTCCGCGCCCGCGGCGATGGCCGCCTTGCACATGGCCGGCACCATGTAAGCGTGCCCCGTTCCATGCGAGGGGTCCACCAGGATCGGCAGGTGCGATTCCCGCTTCACCGCCGGCACCACGGCCAGCGCCAACGTGTTGCGGACGTACTCCTCGCACGTCCGAATGCCCCGCTCGCACAGAATCACGTGCGGGTTGCCGGCGTTGATGATGTATTCCGCGGCCAGCAGGAACTCCTCCAGTGAGGCCACCATCCCCCTTTTCAGCAGGACGGGCTTTTCGCACGCGCCCACGGCCCGGAGCAGGTTGAAGTTCTGCATGTTTCGCGCCCCGATCTGGAGCACGTCCGCGTATTCCGCCACCAGGTCCACCTGGTCGATGCTCATCACCTCCGTGACCACCGCCAGGCCCGTCTGTTCGCGCGCCGCGGCCAGCAGCTTCAGCCCGGACTCGCCCAGGCCCTGGAAGGCATACGGGTTTGTACGCGGCTTGAAGGCCCCGCCGCGCAACCCGATCGCGCCGGCCGCCCGAACGGCACGCGCCGTGGTGAGAATCTGCTCTTCGCTCTCCACGCTGCACGGCCCGGCGATCACACCGATCTTCCGGCCGCCGATCTCGGCACCGGACGGACCGATCCGGATGACCGAGGGCTCCCGCTTGACTTCCCTGCTGGCAACCTTGTACGGGGCCAGAATGGGAACCACCCGGTCCACCATGGGCGCGCTCTCGATGGCGCCCTTGTCCACGGTGCGCTTGTCGCCGATTGCAGCGATGACCGTCCGGTCGGTCCCGACGATAACGTGGTCTCGCAAGCCGAGTTGACGCACCAGGTCCACGACGTGCTGCACGTCCGCCGGCGTACACCCGGGCTTCATGACAACGATCATGACTGACCCCTGGCGACGATTCGCTCTTTCCCGCCCATGTACGGCCGCAGGGCGGGCGGAATCGTCACGGAACCGTCCTCATTCTGGTACAGCTCCAGAATCGGGATGAGAATCCTCGGTGATGCGATCACCGTGTTGTTCAGCGTGTGGCAGAATCGCAGCTTGCGATCCTTGTCGCGATATCGCAGGTTCAGCCGGCGGGCCTGGAACTCGTAAAAGCGCGACGCGGAATGCGTCTCGCCGTAGCTGTTGCGCGACGGCATCCACGTCTCGATGTCAAACTTCTGCACCTGGCCCTGCCCCAGGTCGCCCGTACATACGTTCACCACGCGGTAGGGCAGTCCCAGCGCCTGAAGCACCGCCTCCGCATTGGCCAGAATCTCGTGGTGAAAGCGAATGCTCTCTTCCTCATCGTTCCGGCATACCACCACCTGCTCCACCTTGTCGAACAGGTGAATGCGGTACAGCCCGTAGGTGTCCTTCCCGGCCGCACCGGCCTCACGCCGGAAGCACGTGCTGAGCGCCACGCTCTTGACCGGCAGTTGGTCTTCTTCCAGCACCTCGTCGGTATAGTAGGCGGTCAACGGCACCTCGGCCGTCCCGACCAGCGACATCTCGTCCCGCTCGCAGAGGTAGGCCTGGTCCCGCCCGATGGGAAAGTACCCGGTGCCGTACATGACCGATTCCCGCACCAGCACCGGCACCACCATCGGCGTGAAGCCGCGCGAAATCATCAGGTCCTGGGCCAGCCGGAGCACCGCGTAGTGCAGCATCGCGCCGTCCCCGCGCAGAATGTAGTTCCGCGCGCCCGCCAGCTTCACCCCGCGCTCGACGTCTATGATTCCCAGCTCCGTTCCCAGGGCCACGTGGTCCTTCGGCTCAAACGCAAACGACGGTACCTGTCCCTCATGGCGCAGCACCACGTTCTCCGAATCGTCCTTGCCGATGGGCACCTCCGGGGCCGCCGGCTGCGGCATGGTCAGCATGAGCTGATCGAACTCCTCCCCGATCGCCCGCGCCTCCTCCTCCCGTGTCTTGATCCGGGCCTTGATGTCGGACAGCTTCTGACGGGTCTGCGCGGCCAGCGCCTGGATGTCCTCCGGCGTCCGGCCATCCGCCACGGCCCGCTTGTACCAGTCGGATTTCGGGTTGCTGAATAGGGCCATCTGCGGGCCCAACTCGTTGCTTTCCGCCCGGAGGTCGTCCAGCTCTTTCTGGATCGCCCGCCGGCGCTCATCGACCGCGCAAAGGCGATCCACGTCGCACGGGATTCTCTTGAGGGCGGCGGCCTCTCGGATCAGGTCCGGTTTCTCGCGTATCCACTTGATGTCAAGCATAACAGGTCCGTGAATTCCATTGCCAAGTTGTCGGCGTAACAAAAGGTTATGCGAGCGGTGCTTTTCCCGCAAACCCGCATCGGTGTCAAGGGCGCCTGCGGCGGCGGCCCGGCCCCGCTCGCTTCCATGCCCCGAACGAGCTACACTGCCCCCCCATGAGTTGCACCGTCGACGTGATCAGCATCGGGACCCTCAGCCACAACCCGTTCTGGAACGAGCGAACGCCGGTCCGCACATCCCACGCGACGACCACCCTCATCCGCGACGGCCAATCGACCATCCTTGTCGACCCGTCCCTGCCGGCCGAAATCCTGGCACACCGGCTCCATGAACGGGCCGGACTCCGCCCCGACCAGGTCACCACCGTCTTCCTCACATGCTTCCTGCCCGTGCATCGGCGGAGCCTCGGCCTGTTCGAGGACGCGGATTGGCTCATCCATCCGGAGGAACGCTCCACTCTGCTGGGCCACCTCAACCGGTCCATGGAGTCCGCCGCCGGACAGCCGGACGACGCCGTCTCAACGGAAGAGATCGAACAGGAGCTTGTGCTGTTGGGACGGACCCGGCCGGCGCCGGAACGGCTGACCGAGGTGGTTCACACGTTCCCGTCACCCGGCGTGACGCCCGGCACGTGCGCCCTTCTCGTCGCGGGACGTCAGACCACCCTCATCGCGGGTGACGCCGTGCTGACGCGCGACCACTATCAGAACGCCCGCATCCACGACCGCTGTTTTGACACCGCCCGCGCACGCCAGTCCTTCGCGGAAATCGTGGAGGTTGCCGAAATCATCATCCCCGGCCACGACAACCTCTTCATGGCCGTTTGATTTGTGCCGTCACGGGGACTCATTCCACAGATCTGCGCGGACGGTGAAGCAGCACGATCCAGTTGGCGTCAAAGACGTTTACGTATTCGAACCGCCGGCCCAATTCGGTCGCCAGCCGCCGGTGTTCTTCGTCATTTGCCAGTTGAAGAAGGTAGGCTGGGCAGCCGCTCGGGTTGGACAGAATCGCATCGAGGTCACGCGTCAGGATCAGCGGCCGGTGGGCGTAGAAGGCGACCTGAGGAACGGGCCAGCGATTGGTGTACGTGCCGAACGTCTCGGAGAACACCGGGAGATTCCATGAAGTCATGACCGGTACGCGAGCCGGAACCAGGTCGCCCAGCCGATCAAGCGTGTCCACGATCGGCGACAGAAACGGGGGCTTGCGATGGTAGGAGAGCAAGCCGCGTACGGCCAACGGCATGGGCAGCAGAACCAACACACCCAGAGCCGTGCGACCGTATGCCGGCTTCATCCGTGCCGCCGACGCGGCAATCACATCGACCAGCGTCGCAGCGGCGATTGCCGCGAATGGAGCGAGCAGAAACTGCCAGTAATCGTGAATCCAAGCGTGGTTTCGGAAAGCGACAACGTACCCAGCCCCCTGGACCGCCAGCAGAAGCATCGGAGCCGCGCACGGGACCGACGGTGTTTGCCTTCTTTCTCGCACTCGGCGCACCGCCCGCACCACCGCGACTGCCGAGACGATCCCCATGGCCGCGACACCGAATACCGTGAAGTTGTCGAGCAGGAAGCCCCACTGCCGCAGCAGCCACGCCGTCCAGGGAACGGCACCGGGGCTCTGGCCGTTCATCGAACGCCGCCAGAACAGCGAGGCCAGATGCGTGAGATCAACTCCGGATCCCCACAGGATATGCGTGATGACCGCCACCAGCGCCGCAAACGGCACCAGTGTCAGCCCTGCCAGCATCGATCGGCGTCCGTGGCCGCGCAAGCTTCGCCACGCGTGCCGGATCCAGATGGCACCGGCCATCAGCAAGGCGGCCCAGCCCGTCGCCACACCCAGCGCGGCTCCCAGGGCGAAGCGGATGACGCCGCGGCCGCGTCTCTGCTCTCCCGCATAATCGCCAGCCCACCGGAAGTATCCGTCCAGCATCAACAGGCTGAAGAACTGCGCCAGGGCCACGTGGTCCAGCATGCGCCCGAAGAACGCAACGGCGGGCCACGTGACGTAGAACAGGCCGGTCAGCAGTGCCCGCCGGCGTGATCCGAGCCGCGCCATCATGCCCATCAGCAGCCACGCACTGCCCAGCGTCGCCGCAATCGGGACGCTGCGAAAGACCCATTCCTCGTCGCCGAGGATCCAGGCCGGGACCGCCGCCCACAACGCGATCAGCGGCGGATGGTTCAGGTACCGCTCGGGCGGCTCCGGCGGCGTGGCCGTATCGCCCCACGTGCAGAAGAGCTTCGTATAGTCGAGCCCGTATTCCACGTGGTTCCGCGCGAACGTCGCATACATCGCGCTGTTCCATTCGTGCAGGCCCGTGAATGGCGCGGTGAGATTCCACGACAGCAAGGCAAGACCGATCGCCAGGATGAGCACGGCGATCAGGCGAGAGGGATCCCGTCCGCCGGCCCCGGACGCGACTGAAGCAACCGGCGTTTCCCGAGCCTCGTTCATGGCCTCGTTTCGTCTTGCCCGGCGCGCGTGTACGCCTTGGCCGACCTACCTCAACTCGTTCTCGATGCGCTCCACGCGCTGCGAAAGCTCTTCCACCTGCTTCCGCAGCGCCTGCAGGGCCTGCTGGAGGGCCGCCACATCAGCAAGAGGCTCCGCTCTTGGGGCTGCGGCCTGTGCGTCCGCCGGTGCCGCGGCGGGCAGATCGCGCTCCTCGTACAGCAACTGCCGGTAGCGGTCCACCGACTGTCCGGCGCCGCGAGGCAGCTTTACCACGCACGGCGGCTCATACCCGGCCAGACAGTCCAGGACGTTCATCACAACGTCCACGCTTTCGAACGGCGCCATACGGGCGCAGCGCGAACGCAACTCGCCCGTCGTCTGCGGACCGCGCAGCAGCAACTCCGCCATCACCGCCCGTTCTCGCTTCTGCCAGCGGAAGTACGTCTCCACCTCGTGCTTGTATCGCTTCGTGCGGGCCCCGGGACCCGGCAGCACGACGGTCACCGCTCCGCGCAGCCGCAACTCCTCCAACGCGTGATAGGCCGCGTCCTCATCCACGTCCATGACGGGGTCGCGGTTGTTCTTCTGATTGCAGGCGGTGACGATTGCGTTGATCGTCATGGGGTAATACTCGGGCTGGGCCAGCGATTTCTCAATCAGCACACCCAACACCCGCCGCTCGATTTCTTCCTTGGTCCATGCCACTGCTGCTGACTCCTGATCCGTCCTTTGCGCCCGGCGTCCGTCAAAGCCCGCGCGTGCCCCGACATCGTACCCGGGATTCGTCCGGCGGGCGAACGCCCGACCCGGTTTCCCTTGGCGACCTCGTTCCGCTACCATGATGGATCAGCCCAGGAGTGAGGGCGGGACAGGCGAAAGGAAACAACAATGACGCCTATCGCAGGATTCGGCGTAAGCATCTGCATTCTGCTGGGGTCGGCTTCTGGCCAGACCACCACCCAACCGGCCCAGCCGCAGCACGATAACCAGAAGGAGCGTGGCCCTGTGGTCTTGACGGAACAGGCACTGGAAATTCACCGGGCCGCCATCGTCATCGACGGCCACAACGACCTGCCTTGGCAGATTCGCAAGCTGGGCAAGTCCTCGTTTGACGTCATGGACATTTCCCAACCCCAGCCGAGGCTGCAGACCGACATCCCACGGTTGAAGCAGGGGGGGCTCGGCGGCCAGTTCTGGGTCGTCTACGTTCCGCCGGAAACAGAGCACGACGGCACGGCCGCCGCCATGTCACTCGAACAGTTTGATCTCATCCACCGCATGGTCCAGCGATATCCTGACGTGTTCGAACTCGCCCGCACGGCCGACGACGCGGAACGCATCCACAAGTCCGGCAAAATTGCCTCGTTCATCGGAATTGAGGGCGGCCATACCATTGAGGGTTCTCTGGAGAACCTGCGGAAATTCCACGACCTCGGCGCACGCTACATGGGCCTGACCCACACTCTGACCACCGACTGGGCCGACTCTGCCACTGACGAGGCTCGCCACGGCGGCCTCGCGCCCTTCGGAGAGAAGGTCGTTCTGGCAATGAACCGTATCGGCATGTTGGTGGACCTGGCCCACGTCTCGGCCGACACCATGCGTGATGCGCTGCGCATCAGCAAGGCACCGGTGCTCGTGTCTCATTCGTGCGCGTATGGCGTCGCCGCCCACGCCCGCAACGTGCCGGACGACGTTCTCCAGATGCTCAAGACCAACAACGGCCTCATCATGATCAACTTCTTCCCGGGCTATGCCGATCCCGTGGGGGCCAGGAATATGGCCGACTACTTCCACGTGGAACGGGAACTGCACGAAAAGTACGCGGACCCGGCTGAGTTCAAAAAAGCCTGGAAGGAGTGGAACGACGCGCACCCGACTCCCCGAGGCAACGTCCACACGATCGTGGATCACATTGACTACGTCGCGAAGCTCATCGGCGTGGATCACGTCGGCCTGGGCAGCGACTACGACGGCGCCGGCACCATGCCGGCGCAACTGGAAGACGTTTCCGGCTACCCCTACATCACGCAGGAATTGCTTAACCGCGGCTACGGCGAGCCGGACGTCGCGAAAATCCTCGGCGGCAATCTCCTCCGCGTCCTGCGCCAGGCCGAACAAACCGCTCGTTCCCTCCGGCAACAGAACGGAGGAAACGGCCCGGCAGATCGGGATGCCGGTTGATCTCTTGGACGGCTTGTACGCGCGCATGCGCGGGCGGCCGGATTTCCCAGGGCGTGCCGCTGTGCCTGCCGGCTATGCCTCCTGCCGCTGTACGGGCCGCGCCGGCGTCGGGCCGGCAAGCGTGTCCGCCCCGACCAACCCAGCTTCACGCGCAGTTCCTCGTCCTGTACAATCACTGGAAAGGCAATGGAGGGAGTCGCGGTGAACCCCGTTCTACAGGAAATCCTCGCCACCGGGCAGGTGAACCCCGGCAACGGGCAGCCTTCAGTGTCCATCCGCTCCGGTATTCTTCCGGCCGAGGGTGCGTATCTCCAGCAGATCATCCGCGACATTGACGCTCGCGTGACGCTGGAGGTCGGCCTTGCCTTCGGCGTTTCCGCCCTCTTCATCTGCGACGCCGTTCCGCCGACATCGGAATCCCGGCATTACGTAATGGACCCGCACCAGCACAAGCAGGCGTGGCGCGGATTGGGCGTGCTGAATCTGGAGAGGGCCGGCTTCATGGACCGGGTGTCGTTCCATGAGCAGCCTGCCCATGCGGTCCTGCCGCAGCTCGAGGAACAGGGCCTCCGGGTGGATTTTGCGTTCATCGACGGCCGTCATATGTTCGACTACGCCCTGGTTGACTTTTTTCTCATTGACCGGCTGTTGCGAGTCGGCGGCGTGGTCGCGTTCGATGACGCGTGCTGGGAATCCGTCTGGAAGGTAGTTCGTTTCGTCATTCGCAACCGTGCATACCGCGTCTACGGCGAGTTGCCGATGCATACGTCGAAGCGTTCCCTCGCCGGCCGGCTGGCCGCCGCAGCCGCCTCATCGGGGCGTTGGTTTCAGTACGTCTGGTCCGATTGGAAGGCCCGCGCGCAGCACCAGGGACGGACCCTTCGGCGCACTCGCTGCATCGCTCTTGTGAAGGAGGCCGACGACACCCGGCCGATGCGCCATTTCGTTCCCTTCTAGCCCGGTGGTCGAACCGGGCCGAGGGGCAAGCCACGGGAGACAGGGACAATCGTGCGGGATCTGCTCCGCATTTGACCTGCGCGCAGTGCGAACAGCCGGGTAGGGCCCTTGGCCATTCGGCATTGACTGTTGCGGTCGCACCCGTGGCCCGGGCGGATCGCAAAAAAACAGGGAGCGCAGTCCCGGACGTGGCGTTTCCGGCACCGGCCGGATGCGTCGGCTCCCCGTTTTTGATACCATCATTTCGGGGGCGGCGGTCGGCGTGGCCGGCAGTGGCGGAAGAGAAGCACAGATGCCCGGAATCACACGACGTCAATTCCTGGAATCGGGCGCACGTGCGACGCTGGCGCTCGGGGCATCGCAATTCATCGGCGGCTGCCGAAGCGTTGACCCTCCTTATACACCGACGGCCAAACCCGCCCGCGTGGCGGCCGTCCGCGGGGCCAATCTGTACAAAATGACGCGAGAAGCGCTGGCCGCCTTCGGCGGCGCGGAGGCAATCGTCAGCCCCGGCGATACGGTATTCATCAAGCCGAACCTCTGCACCGCCGGTTTTCTCACCGTTGACGGCGTGGCCACCGGCTCCTGCACGAAGCCCGACATCGTGATCGCGCTGGCCGAAGAGTTCCTGCGCGTGGGCGCGGAACAGGTCGTCATCGGCGACGGCGGGCAGGCGCGGCACTTCTCGTGGAAAGAGCTGCACACGGTCGACGGCTCGACCAACCTCTCGGAAGAGTCCCGCCGGCTGAACGCGGCTTACCCCGGGAAGCTCCAACTGGCCTGCCTCATGGCCGATTCGCCCGGCTGGGACGCGGTGCCTTCTCCCTATACAGACCTGGGCCGGATTCTCGTGTCGAGCCTGGTTTCCCGGGCGGACAAGGTCATCTCCGTGCCGGTTCTGAAAACGCACATGATCACCCAGATGACCGCGTCCCTGAAGAACCTCGTCGGCGCAACGTCAACCGAGGACTACGGGTTCGGCACGCCGTCCCGGATGACGCTGCACAACGCCATGGGCGGGATCGAGCAGTGCCTGCTGGACATCTGCAGTGCCATCCAGCCGGATTTCGCCATTATCGACGGCTCCATCTGCGGAGAAGGAAACGGGCCGACCATCATACCTGGCGTCATGGGCGCGACGGTGGACATGCGCGACCGATTGGGCGACTGGCTTCTTCTGGCGAGCGACGACCTGGCGGCGGCGGATGCCACGGCCGCCCGCGTGATCAACCACGATGTCGACCGGGTCAGGCACCTCAGAATGGCCTACGACCAGGGGCTCGGACAAACACGCGAGGATCTCATCGAAATCGTCGGTGCCGGCCTCGACGAGCTGCGCGTGGAATGGCAACCGGCCACCCCCATGCAACTGGCGTCCCACGTGGTCATGCAGGGCCTCGGGCTGATCCTGGACCGATAAACAGCCCGGCGTGTGTGCCGCTGCTCTTGAGGAGTTCGTGTGTGCCACTGCTCTTGAGCAGTGCCTATTCCCCGCCCCCGGAAGGGCCAAGGATTCGGCTTGTGCAGCCGGCCCCCACGCCTGCCACGGAGCATTTCGTGGAAAGAGGCCGGAATTCGCGTTGTATGGCCCCGGCGTTCTGCGTACCTTGAACAGGAGACGCGGGACGCCGGTCGCCCGGCCCGCGTCCCGGATGGGGATGAGCGGAAGGCATATCCTGAGGTTACTCTCCCC
>JAFGJQ010000504.1 GCA_016929015.1 Phycisphaerae bacterium
CCCCCGCGGCCGCCCGCGCAAACATCCGGCCCGGCCCGCGAAGCAGCCAAGCAGACGCAGGAAAGATTCCTGACCCCTTTGGCTTCCCTGACCCCTTTGGCTTCCCCCTTTGGCTTCCCGGCACACGCCTTGAGGCTCCTCCCCTCAAGGCATCCTCTTCCTGTCACGAAGGATCGGAGACGGCGGCCCAATCAGGAATGGTGGCTCGAAGCCCTTTGGCTTCCTTTGGCTTCCTGCCCCCTTCGGCTTCTGACCCATTTGGGTTGCCCTTGGCGGATAAGGTCAGCTCACCCGAATCGTAGTACAGCCACTCCGGCCGCCTGTTCGTGACCACCCCACTGCGAACCCCCGATGCCAGGATCGTGTCGTGTCTCCATCGGTGGGGGCACCCGCCCGGAACGAGGTTCGTCAGCAGGGCGATGGCGCGGGTCATCGAGTCGTACTTCCATCCTCTGCTTTTCGTTCCGAACGTGGTGATTTCCAGGGGATCGATTCCGGCGGCCTCGAAGAGTCGTTCGATCTCTCCGGGAGTGTATTCCCGGTTATGCCGGTTGTGGTCGATGCCGTTGTAGGGTGCCCAGCCCGCCGAGTGCTCTCCGAGAAACGCGTTTGTCAGATTGCGATACCGGACGAGATTCGGCGTCGATAACACAAGCACCCCGCCGGGCTTCAGCACGCGGTTGATTTCCGCCATCATGTGCATCGGGTCGATGGCCAGATGCTCCAGCAGTTCCAGGCACAGCACGACATCGAATGTCGCATCCGGAAAGGGGTACGTATCCGTTTCGACATCGAAGACAGGCATGGTGATGGATGACGTGTCCACGCCTTCGATGGGCAATTGAGGTTCGACAAAAAACGCATCGGGATATTTCGTGTTCAGAGACAGGTGAGAGTACCCAAGCAGAATGCGGAAGAAAGGCACCCACGCGCGGGAACTGCCGAGGTCCAGCAGTCGCGATTCCGAATGTTCTGCGGGGGGAGTGCGACGGAGGGTCTCCCGGTACCGCTGTCGTTCGATCCGCCAAAGCTGCTCGATATCGCCCGGGAAACGGGTGACATCGACGCGTAGCATCATTTCATGAAGTTCAGCATCGGAAACGCGATCAACCGGATGGCACGTGCGCATATCGGGTGTATCGGACATCAACCCTTCGCCAGTGCAGTCGGACCTGACTTCAACTCCGAATCATTGCTCGAATGCAACGGAGAGGAAGTTTGATTCCGCGAGGGGCGGCGGCGTAGCCCCGGGTGGAGTCCCGATGACAATCGGGGCGGAACCCGTGGATGGAGGCGTGCTCCCCCGCGCCGGGCTGCGCTGCGCCCGTGACCACGATCGGCCGCCCCCGTTTGTGGCGGAATGAGCCGGGCGAAACGGGGTATCTGATATTGACATCTGAGCGAAGGCCGGGGGTGGCTTGCGGCGGACGGAGGCGTGGCGAGCAAGATCGGTCCGACGGGGGTGATTGACAGGCCATCTGTGAATGTGCCGGAACCATTGCGCAAGAGCAGTGGCATGCGAGGGAAGGGCATTGCTCAAGAGCAGTGGCACGCGGTGACACTCAGCACGAAACCCCGTTGAAACGGGGTGTTGGGCATAAAGGGGGGTGAGTGCGGGGCGATCGATCTACCGGCTCTCGAAGGGCCGGCCCACAGGCCAGCCTGCGGCGGGAAAGGCCCGTGAACGGGCCTGGGGGGGAGAGCGAAAACAGAAGGCAAAAAACAAAGAACAAAAACCAAGGGGTGAGGGAACCGGCGGGTTGGGGTGGGGCGGGGCGGACCCGCGGTTGAAACCGCGGGCTCATCTCATCCGGGCCTGCGGCCCTCATGGGGTGGGGGTGCCAAACGGGACATCTGATACTGGCGATTGTTGGGAGCAGGCGGATGGAGTTCGAGGAGGAGGCAAGACACACGTCTGGAGTGCCATGGCGTGGCGATGTGGGTGAAAAACGCCTCCTGGGGCGGGTGAGGAGCAACGGCTGCGTCGCGAGTGGTCACGCCCGATCCGCCTTCGGCGGTAACGGGCGTCCGGCCAGCACGGAACCCCGCTGAAACCGGGATCGGCCGAGCGGCGGGGGCCTGGTTTTGACCATCGGCAGACCCTCGTGTTAGGATGGGTGGGCTCATGCGGGCCGGGGGGGCAAGACGATAGTGGTCAAGAGCGGGACGGGCGGCGAGTCGCTCCGGCCGCGCACAACCTTGGGAATGGACGAATGATACGAACACTGACCATTGCTGCCGTTGTTCTGGCGGGGGCGTTGTGCGTCTCGTGCAACCCGCAGCTTCTGGAGAATCCCGGTTTGCCCACCGTGGACGCCGGTTCGGACCGCTGCGTTGGACAGGGCGATATGGTCACGCTGCGGGCGGTTGGATCGGGCGGAGGTGTGCTGACCTACCACTGGTACCTATCGAGCAAGCCTGAGGCCGCGGGCGACGTGGAGATCGAAAACGCAGACCAGCGGGCGGCGACGGTCGGCCCTCTGGAAGTGCAGGGGGAATACAAGTTTCGGGTGGTGGCGACAGACCCGGATCTGCGAAGCCGCCAGTCCTTCGTGACGGTGACGGTCGGTGCGCCGGGCGCGTCCGGCGACTTCTGCGTGGCCGCCGACGGGCCGGAGAACCTGAACGTCGGTGACGAGGGCACGTTTACCGCAACGGCCTCCCGCACCGGGGAGCTTCAGTATGCGTGGTCGGCCCTGCAGACGGACGAAGACGGTGAAGGAACCCCGGCGCCAAGCGTGACACTGGATACGCCGGACGCGGCGGAAACGACTGCGACGTTCGCGAGCGCGGGGACGTTTGTCCTGCGTGTGGACGTGGAAGACCTCGACACCGGCGAGGTCGGCACGGGACGGACGGAAGTGATCGTCTCCGGCCTGGGTGACCTGACCGTGTCCATCGAAGGGCCCACGTCGGCGGTGCTGGATCAGACGTTCGATCTTGCGGCCGTGGCGACCAACGGCGTTGGCGAGCTTGCGTACGTTTGGTCGGTGGAGACGGGCGAGGCCGACCTCGAGGGCGACGATCAGGCTGCGGTCACCGTGACGCCGACGTCGGGTGGGACGCTCCAGTTGCGCGTGCAGGTGACGGATACGGCCAACGAGCGGACGGCCCAGGCCACGCGCGCGGTGACCGTGGAGATTCCCACGACCGTTGAGGTGACCGGTACGGCGTCGTCGCCCGTGCTCCGAGTGGGCGAGGAGCTGACGCTGACGGCGTCGTTCGAGGGCGAGTTCGACTCGGTGCTGTATGATTGGGACGTTGTGGAGGGGCCGGGAGCGGTCGCGAACATGACTGCGGCGGAGACCACGCTCACGGCCTCGGCCGGCGGCAGCATCCGCACCATCCTGACGGTGCGGACCCAGGACGAGCATGGTGCGCGCGTGGGCACGGCGGATGTGTTCGTGGCCTCATACGAGGCCCCGGCCGGCACGCGACCGCGGGTGGTGGTCGACGTGGAGGATTTCGGCGAGATCACGATGGCGCTGGAGGTGGAGGCCGCGCCGAAAACGGTGGCCAACCTCCTGCGCTACGTGGACGCCGGATTCTACGAAGGCGTGCTGTTTCACCGGGTGGTGGCGGACTTCGTGATCCAGGGGGGCGGGTTCATACCGGACCCGGACGACGAGGACGAGATCGTCGAGATCGATGCAGAGTTGATTCGCGACCCGGTGGAGAGCGAGGCGCCGAACGGGCTCAGCAACATCCGGACCACGGTGGCGATGGCGTTGCGGGGCCAGGACGCGAACTCGGGCACCACGCAGTTCTTCGTCAACCTCGACGACAACTCGAACCTGGACGCGGGCCCGCCCCCGTTCACGGTCTTCGCGGAAGTGGTGGACGGCATGGACGTGGTGGACGATGTTGCCGATGTGGAGACAAGCACCCGCAGTGGGCTGGAGAACGTTCCGGTGGAGAACGTGGTGATCCGCGAGATCCGCCGCGTTCCGGCCGACAAGATCGCACCGGAGTAGGCATTGCCCGGCGCTGAGACGGCGGTCCGGCGGTCCGGATGCCGCGGCAGCCTGCCGGGGCAGACGCAGGAGACGATTCATGTACGAAGACCCGCGTACCACATTTGAAGACCTTTCGGCCCGGATCGTCGCGCTCCGGGACTCTCTTTGACCTTTCCACCAAGAAGAAGGAACTGAGCGAGCTGGAACTGCGCATGGGCCGGCCGGGCTTCTGGGACGACCCGGAGTCCGCGCGACAGGTCGTGGGCCGGCTGCGCGGCCTCAAGGCTATCGTGGAGCCACTGCAATCGCTGCTCGACCGCAGCGGCGACGCGGCCACCGCCCTGGAACTGCTGGACGAAGAGGAAGACGCCGCCACACGCGACGAATTGAACAAGACCCTCCAGCGGCTGGAATCGGGCGTGGACCAGGTGGAGTTGCTCGCCCTGCTCTCCGGCCCGAACGACGCGCGCGACTGCTACTTCTCCATCCAGGCCGGCACCGGCGGCGCGGACGCCCAGGACTGGGCGGAGATGATGATGCGCATGTACCTGCGCTACTTTGAGCGAAACGACTTTTCCGCCGAGCAACTGGCCCTGAAAGACGGGGAGGAGGCGGGCATCCAATCGGTGGATTTCCTGGTGCGCGGCCCCTATGCGTACGGGCTGCTCTCGTGCGAGATGGGCGTGCACCGCATGGAGCGGATCAGCCCGTTCAACGCGCAGGGCAAGCGGCAGACCAGCTTCGCGGCCATCAACGTGGAGCCGGAGGTCGACGATATTCTCATCGAGATCGACTGGGATAAGGACGTGCGGGAAGACACGTATCGGGCCGGCGGGAAGGGCGGCCAGCACGTGAACAAGACGTCGTCCGCAGTCCGTTTGACGCATCTGGCCACCGGCATCGTGGCCCAGTGCCAGAACGAGCGCTCACAGCACAAGAACCGGGCCAGCGCCCGCAAGATGCTCGCCTCGCGGCTCTACCAGATGGAAGAGGCCAAGCGGAACGCGGAGCTGGCCAAGGCCTACAGCGAGAAGGGGCAGATCGGCTGGGGCTATCGCATTCGCACGTATACGCTCCAGCCCTACCAACTGGTCAAGGACGAGCGAACGGGGCACAAGGATGCGGACGTGCAGGGCGTGCTGGACGGAGACCTGCAGGGCTTCATTGATGCGGAATTGCGGCGACGGCTCGCCCGGCGGAGCCAGGACAAGCCCGCCGCCGCCGCAAGCGCGAACCGCGGCGGGGGCACGACCGGCTAGCTTTCAGTGGAAACGGGGGGGTGGGTTCGAGTATGATGGGGGCCGTGTGCGGCGCCGGTCGGGCATGTCGCGCCGCGCGGCTTCGAATCGGACGGCTTCGGCCCACGCGGTCCGCAGGTGCGCTGTCCTGACTGACGCCCCCGTATGGAGGAAACACGTTCGCATGTCTCCCAAAACGCAGATGCTCGAGCAGATTTCGGTGTTCCTGGAGAACCGGCCCGGCGTGATCGCCGAAGTGTGCAACGCGCTGATCGATCAGGACATCAACATCGCCGCACTTTCCGTGCTGGACACCTTTGACATCGCCACCATGCGGCTGGTGGTGGACCGGCCGGACGCGGCCAAAGAGGCGCTGCGGACGGCTGGTGCCGCTTACGTGGCGGTGCCCGTGCTGGGCGTCACCATGCCGAATGTCCCGGGCGCGCTGGGTTTGTTTGGTGAGCGGATCGCGAACGTGGGAGTCAACATCGAGTACATGTACGCATCGAGCATCCCGGACACGAATAGCGTGTTCGCCATCGTGCGAGTCCGGGAGGTGGATATGGAGAAGGTGCTGGAGCTGGACTTCGACTTCCAACCGTCCACGGCCGAATAAGAAGAAAACAGAAAACAAAAAGCAGAAGGCAAACGGGGCGCTAGGTGGGGTTCGAAGAGCGGATCCTGCGGGAGCGCGCCTGGATCAGCCGATCATCTCCCTCATCTCTGGTACGTTCCGACCAGTTCGCCCGTCGCCAGAACGTGGCCTTTCATGGCCGAGAACAGTTCGTCCTTGGTCAGCCCGGGGCGAGCGTCGAGTTCCGTGTCCAGTGCGAACAGCTTGAAATGGTAGTGGTGCAGGCCGTGGCCTTTGGGCGGCGCCGGCCCGCCGTAGCCGAAGTTGCCCCAGGAGTTCTTTCCCTGGAGCGCGCCCTTGGGCTGATTGACCGTCTCGGTCCTGGGGATGTTCTCGGACAGGCCGGCGCAATCCGCGCGGATCTTGTACAGCACCCAGTGGACCCACGGCTGCGGGCGAGGCGCGTCCGGGTCGTCGCAGATCAGGGCCAGCTCTTTGGTCCCCTCCGGCAGGCCGCGGGCCGACCACGCCAGCGGCGGTGAAAAGTCCGATCCGTCACCCGTGAATCGCTTGGGGATGGTTTCATTCGGGCCAAACACACGGCTTGTCAACGTCAGCGCCATGGCAGGTTTCTCCCTGGCCGTCTCCCGCACCGCCGGCCGGGCCGACGGTCCGGCGGTTCTCTCACAACCGCCTCCCAGCACTGCCGCGCCGCCCAGTGTCGCCGCAATCAGTGTGGCATGTGTCCGACGCATCGCCTCGCCTCCCGCCCTCGACGCTTCAGGCCCGGATACTTCCCGCGCACCCCGTTTTTCCGCCACACGTGCGGATCGCCGTCTGGGCCACGGCGGCCGAGCGATCGGGCAGGGATTGGGGTGGCTCCCGGCCGCCGCCCACATCTTCCGACGCCCGGCTGCCCGGGGCAAGCCGATTCTCCTTCGCCTTTCCGGGAACGAACGCTGTGACGCCGTTCGCAACTGCCCCGCCCCCTGACCCCCGGGACCCTCGCGCAGCGAATAATTGACACCGCCGGGCGAATGGTCAGACAATAGGGGTCGGCCGGCGGGTAGGGCGGCCAAGGGATCGACGGTATGTCCAAGCGTAATCTGGTCTGGATGGGCGTGATCGTGGCGATCATGGCCCTGTTCTACTGGCTGACGCCGCGGGCGGCCCAGCAGGATACCGTCGTCCGGACGTTCGCTCCGCTGGTCGAGGCCGACGCCATGGTCCGCCGCCACTTCGTCGAGGAGGTGAGCGAGGAGCAACTCGTCGACGGCGCTATCCGCGGTATGATGCTCCAGCTTGATCCCTACAGCCGCTATATCGCCCCGGATGAAATGAGCGCGTTCGAGCGGGCCCTGTCGGCCAACTACGATGGCATCGGTGTTACAATCGGGATGCGGCATGATCAAATCACCGTCATCGCGCCGCTGGAGGAGAGTCCGGCCGCCCGGGCCGGGATCCTCGCGGGCGACGTGATCCTGGCTGTCGACGGCAAGAGTACCGAGGGCATGACCGTCCTGGACGTGAATGCCCGCCTGGTCGGAGACGCCGGTACCCCGGTGACGCTGACCCTGCGACACCCGGGCACCGACGAACACGTGGAGGTTGCGGTCGTGCGCGGTTCCGTGGGCATCCGGCCCGTTAAGGGCGTCCGCCGACTGCCCGGCCAGAACAACCACGGCTGGGACTACCTGCTCGACGCCGAGTTGGGCATCGGCTGCATCCGCGTCGCTGACTTCCGCGAGAACACGACCGTGGAGTTCGACAAGGCCCTCTCCACCCTGATGGGCCAGGGAGCGCGGGGGATCATTCTCGATTTGCGTTTCAACGGGGGCGGTCTGTTGCCCCGGGCGGCGGAGATGGTGGATCGCTTCGTGCGGGAGGGCGACATCGTCTCGGTGGTCTCACGCAGCAACACCGCCCAACGGTACAAGGCCAAGCAAGAAGGGACCTTGGAGCACGTGGAACTGGCCGTCCTGGTCAATGGGGCATCGGCGAGCGCGGCGGAAATCGTCGCTGGCGCGCTTCAATGCCACAACCGAGCGGTGGTCGTGGGTGACCGCACGTTCGGAAAGGGGAGTGTCCAGCACGACCGCTACCTGAACGTACACGGCCGCAATGCCGCCATTCGAATGACGGAGGCCCACTGGGTACTTCCCAGCGGGCGGGTCATCCACCGCACACCGCGCAACGCCGACACCGACGAATGGGGTGTGATTCCCGACGTGATTGTGCCCGTCACGGAGGCGCAGCGACGGGAAATTCAGCGGCAACGAGCGATCGTGGATGGGGCCTGCGACCTGCCCGCAACTCAGCCTTCCGCTTCGACCGGCCCCGCCGAACGCGGCGAGGAACGTGAGGCGTCACCCGTCCCGGAAATCTGGCTGGATCCCCAATTGCAGGCGGCCGTCGACGTGCTGCGGGAACGGCTGACCGCTCCCCCCGAACCGGAGGGTGTTCCATCAGACCGGCCGGATAGCCAGTCCCACAAGTGACCGGCTGGAAAGCCAGTTCGACGAAGGGGCGTCTGGCGAGCCGGTCTGGCGGGATGCCGGCTGAGCGGAAGCCCGTAGTGTACCGAGGAAGATTTCGCCGCTTCGGCAGCGGACGGCCGCCCCCGGGCAGGCCCGGCCAACCAAGCCTGCGGCCCGCCGCCGATCCGGGTGGTCCGGTGTTGCAGAACTGGCACGGGAATGAGGCGTTAACCCCATTTAAAACAGAATGTTAGCAGTACTCGGAGCCGATATATGGGTGCTGTCCGCACCGACGTCCTCTCCGGCTGATCGACCGTCGCCGGGGATCGGATCACGGAGGGGGATGTCTGGAACGCGGTTTGCTACCTCGCACAAAACTGGTATTGTGCGGTTGGGGCCGGGAGGCTCGTTTGACAGCCAACGTCGCTCCCGCGGCGGTATTCCTGCCTGCACGGCGGGGTTCAGAATCGGAGTAGCACACTGATGACGACTCGGAAAATGGTGACGATTGACGGCAATCAGGCGGCAGCGCATGTCGCCCACAAGACCAATGAGGTGATCGCGATCTACCCGATCACGCCGTCCTCCAACATGGGTGAATGGGCGGACGAATGGTCGGCCCAGCACAAGCCGAACATCTGGGGCACAATCCCGCTGGTGCAGGAGATGCAGAGTGAAGGCGGGGCGTCCGGGGCCGTTCACGGTGCCCTGCAGACCGGGGCCCTGAGCACCACGTTCACCGCCTCGCAGGGCCTGCTATTGATGATTCCGAATATGTTCAAGATCGCCGGCGAGTTGACCTCGACGGTGTTTCACGTGTCGGCCCGCACGGTGGCGACCCACGCGCTGAGCATCTTCGGCGACCACAGCGACGTGATGGCCTGCCGCAGCACGGGCTGGGGCATGTTGGCGTCCGCCTCCATTCAGGAGGTGATGGACAATGCGTTGATTGCCCAGGCCGCCACGCTGGGTGCGCGGGTGCCGATCATACACTTCTTTGACGGGTTCCGTTCGTCTCACGAGGTGCAGAAGATCGAAGAGCTGGCCGAAGACGACATGCGGGCCATGCTCGACGACAAGCTGATCCATGCCCATCGGGAGCGGGCCCTGTCGCCCGACCGCCCGGTGCTCCGCGGCACCGCCCAGAACCCGGACGTGTTCTTCCAGGCCCGGGAAGCGGTCAATCCGTACTACGAAGCGTGTGCGGACATCGTTCAGAAGGCGATGGACCGGTTCGCGAAGGTTGTCGGGCGAGAATACCACCTGTTCGACTACGTGGGCGCCCCGGACGCTGAGCGAATCATCATTCTGATGGGCTCCGGCGCGGAGATGGCGCACGAGGCCGTCGAGTATCTCACCGCCAAGGGCGAGAAGGTGGGCATCATCAAGGTTCGGCTGTACCGGCCGTTCTCCTCGAAGCACTTTTTGGCCGCCCTGCCCAAAACGGTCAAGAAGATCGCCGTGCTCGACCGCACCAAGGAGCCGGGCGCCGAAGGCGAGCCGCTCTACAAGGACGTGCTGACCTGCCTCAGTGAAGCGCTCGGCGAAGGCACGCTGCCCTTGCCCGCCATGCCCAAGGTGGTCGGCGGCCGGTACGGGCTGTCCTCCAAGGAATTCACGCCGGCCATGATCAAGGCCGTCTTTGACAACCTGGCGCAGGCGAAGCCTCGCAACCATTTCACCGTCGGCATCACCGAGGACGTTTCGCACACCAGCCTGGACTGCGACCCCGCGTTCACCACGGAGTCGAAGGACACGGTCCGCTGCATGTTCTACGGGCTGGGTTCCGACGGAACGGTGGGCGCCAACAAGAATTCGATCAAGATCATCGGCGAAGACACGCCGAACTACGCCCAGGGGTACTTCGTCTACGACTCGAAGAAGGCCGGCTCCGTGACCGTCTCGCACCTGCGGTTCGGTCCGCGGCCCATTCGCTCCACGTACCTGATCAGCCAGGCGAACTTCATCGGCTGCCACTCGTGGGTCTTCCTCGAGCGGTACGACATGCTCGCCAGCGCCGTGGAGGGCGCGGTGTTCCTGCTGAACGCCCCCTACCCCAAGGACGAGGTTTGGGGGCGTCTGCCCCGCAAGGTGCAGCAGCAGATCATCGACAAGAAGCTCAAGTTCTACGTGATCGACGCGTACGCCGTGGCCAAGGAGACGGGCATGGGCGTGCGCATCAACACGATCATGCAGACCTGCTTCTTCGCGATCTCCGGCGTCCTGCCCCGCGAGCAGGCCATTGAGGCCATCAAGAAGGCCATCAAGAAGACGTACGGCTCCAAGGGCGAGGACGTGGTCAAGAAGAACTGGGCCGCGGTGGACCAGACGCTGGCCAACCTGCACGAGATGCCGGTGCCCGCACAGGCCACCAGCACGGTGGACGTGCCGCCGCCGGTTTCCACGAAGGCGCCGGAGTTCGTTCAGAAGGTGATCGGCGAGATCATCGCCGGCCGGGGCGACGGCATTCCCACCAGCGCCCTGCCCATCGACGGCACCTTCCCGACCCATACCTCCCAGTGGGAGAAGCGGAACATCGCCCTGGAAATCCCGGTGTGGGACCCGGACGTGTGCATCCAGTGCGGCAAGTGCGCCTTGGTCTGCCCGCACGCTGCGATCCGCATGAAGGCCTACGACCCGAAGCACCTGGAAAAGGCACCGGCCACTTTCAAGCACGCCAAGTCCACCGGCAAGGAACTCGCCGGCATGGTGACGACCATCCAGGTCGCCCCGGAAGACTGCACCGGTTGCGGCGTGTGCATCGAAGCCTGCCCGGCCAAGAACAAGAAGGAAGTGAAGCTCAAAGCCATCAACATGGCTTTCCAGCCGCCGCTACGTGAGAGCGAGCGGGAGTGCTACGAATTCTTCCTTGGCCTGCCCGAGGTGGACCGGAGCATCCTGAAGGTCAACTCGGTCAAGGGCTCGCAATACCTCCAGCCGCTGTTTGAGTATTCCGGCGCCTGCGCCGGCTGCGGCGAAACGCCCTACGTCAAGCTGCTCAGCCAGCTTTTCGGTGACCGGGCCATCATCGCGAACGCCACCGGTTGCTCGTCCATCTACGGCGGCAACCTGCCCACCGCGCCCTGGGCCCAGAACGTCGACGGGCGCGGGCCGGCTTGGTCCAACTCCCTGTTTGAGGACAACGCGGAGTTCGGATTCGGCTACCGGCTGACCATCGACAAACACCGCGAGTTCGCCAGGGAACTGCTGCAGAAACTGGCCGGCAAGATCGGCCAGGAACTTGTGGACGGCCTGATCCGGGCCGACCAGAGCACCGAAGGCGGCATCGCCGAGCAACGCAAACGCGTGGCCGCACTCAAGACGCGCCTCCAGGAAGTCGACAGCGCCGAGGCCCGCTCGCTGGCCACGCTGGCCGACATCCTGGTCCGCAAGAGCGTGTGGATTCTGGGCGGCGACGGCTGGGCGTATGACATCGGCTACGGCGGCCTGGACCACGTGCTGGCCTCCGGCCGGAACGTCAACGTGCTGGTGCTTGACACCGAGGTATATTCGAACACCGGCGGGCAGTGCTCCAAGGCCACCCCGCGGGGTGCGGTCGCCAAGTTCGCCGCCGGCGGCAAGCCGCAGACGAAGAAAGACCTGGCCCTGCTGGCCATGAGCTATGGCAACATCTACGTCGCCACGGTGGCCATGGGCGCCAACGACGCACAGACCGTGCGGGCGTTCGTGGAGGCCGAGGCGTATGACGGGCCGTCCATCATCATCGCCTACTCGCACTGCATCGCACACGGGATCAACATGCGGACCGCCTTCGACACGCAGAAGCTGGCCGTCCAGAGCGGACACTTCCCGCTCTTCCGGTTCAACCCGGACCTCGCGGCGGCGGGCCAGAACCCGCTGAAGCTCGACTCCAAGAAGCCCAGCGTGCCCTACGAGAACTTCGCGTACGTCCAGACCCGGTTCAAGATGCTCACAAAGAGCAATCCGGAGGCCGCCCGCGAGTTGCTCGCCCTGGCCCAGCAGGACGCCCACAAGCGATGGGCGATCTACGAAGGCCTGGCCGCCATGTACGAGACCGCCAGCGGCGGCAACGGCAGCAAGGCGGAAGAGCCCGCCGCCGTGGCGGAGTGAGCACAGACCGCTCTGTCTCCCTGAAAATCCGACCGGCCCCGGTGCCCGCCCAGGACACCGGGGCCGGTTCTGTTTGCGGCGACGCAACCGGTTGCGGACGATCCGTACGGCCCGAAGACTGCGCACGTGACGAAGGATCAGACAAAGACGCGTTTGTTGTAGATGATCCACTCCAGCAGCACGATCGCCAGGGCGGCCAGCAGAACGTAGGGCCAGAGCGGCCGCTGGACCTTCTGGACGCCCTTGGTGCCGGCCACCGCCTCGGCGCCCAGGGCGAACTGCTCGTTGGGGGCGACGTCGCTTTCCGTCGCGTTGAAAAGGTTTACGGCGAAGCGCTCCTGCCCGGGCGTGGTGGGCGTCACGCGGTATACGCCGACCGTGCGGGTCTGGGCATATGGAACGGTGTCGGAACCCAGCGTGTCGATCGTGTCCGTCCGGCCGTCCGGACGGCGGACGGTCACTTTCGACGCCCCGCCGGTGACGGGGATCAGCACCGGTTCACCCGGCCAGACGTTGCTCTGCCCGCTGGCGGCCAGCGTGGCGGCCAGATACTGCACGGCGTTGTAGCAGAACATGGGGAAATGCGTCTGCGTCACCCAGAACGTGTTGAGCACGGGCTCACCCGTTTCCTCGTCGGCCGCTACCAGAGAGAATGCGGAGATGAGGTACTGCCGGCCGTCACGCGACAGGTACACGAGCACCGGTGACGTTTCTCCGTCGATCAGTTGAATCGCCTCCGACGGCACGGTCAGTCGCAGCCATTGAAGCACCTGGATGTTCTCCACGGCCACGTGGCGGAGGACGGGGTGGGTTTCGTCCCAATTCACGAAGATCTCGTTGCGGACGGGGTCGCCCGCCTGGACGCCTTCGATCTGCGGCACGCCGCCCCAGAAGAAGTAATTTCCGGGGGGCAGGCGGCTGGTGGAGTGCCGGTCGATCATAATCAGGTCGAATCGCGAGCGCGGACCGTCGAGCAGTTTCTCATCGTCCGCGTTCTCATACTCCTCTGGTGTCATGCGGGTCAAACGGACGGGAAGCGTCTGGATGACCCGGTCCAGGAAGAGATTTCCCTCGCTGACCAGCAGGAGTTCGGTGTTCCGCGGCGGACGGATGACGGTCCAGGCCCGGTTGTCGGCCTGCAGCGCGTCATCGGCGCGGAGGCGCACCTCGATCTCTCCGCCTCCGCCGAACGCCACGTTCTGGAAGGTGACCGCGGCGGTGCTGCCCGGCGGGGGGCCGGCCTGCCGGGTGGCCGAAGAACCGCCGGCCGCCGCGAAGGTCTCTTCTTCCTCGCCGGATGGATCGGACGGCACGTGGCCCGGCTCCAACTGTGGAAGCGTCTGGACGCTTTCCAGTTCGCCCTCCAGGTACAACATGACGTCGAGGTTTCGCACCGGCTCCTCACCGAAGTTGCGGACCTCCGCAAAGACCTCGACCTGGCCGGGCTGCTCGTAGTGTCGCCGGGCCTCCATGGCCACGATGCCCACGTTGTCGGTCCGGCGGGCGACGTTGATGATTTCCATGCTGTCCGTCTTGAAGCGCTGGCTGACCACCTGGTCGGCGTCCTGGACGCGTCCGTCCGTGATGAGCACCACGCTGGCGGCGGACGTCAGGTCCGGAGCCAGGACGCCGCCGCCCTCTTCCGAGCGATCAATCACGAGGTTCGTGGCGTGGGCCTCGGCCAGCGCCAGCGCTTCCGTCAGCGTGGAAAGGCTTTCGGTCGGCTCGATACTGTCGATGCGGGCCTTCAGGGCCGCCTTGTCGGTGTCGAAGCTCGAGACGATGGCCGCCTTGTCCGCGAAGGCGATGACCATGGCCTGGGCGCCGTCCTTCATGTTGTCGATGACGCGCTTGGCCTGCTGCGTGGCGATCTCCAGGCGCGTCTTCCCGCCCTCCTCCGAGACGTTCATGGACGCAGATTGGTCGATCAGGAGGATGACGGTGCCTTCGTGGGTCTGCTGGGCCTCCAGGATGGGTTTGCCCAGGGCAAACGCGGCCAGCAGCAGCACGAGTAGCTGCAGCAACAGCAGAAGGTTGCGGCGCAGACGCTGGAAGGGCGAGTTCACGTGCAGATCCTGCACGGCCCGCTTCCAGAGCAGGGTGGAGGGGATGGGCTGCTCGCGGCGCTTGAGCTTGAGGAAATACAGGGCGACCAGGGGCGGCACGGTGGCCGCCGCAGCAATTGCGATGATTGACCAGCCGGAAAGTAAGTTCATCGCCGTCTCGCCCTCTACCGTAACAACCCGCGCTGCCGCAGGTACGACAAAATCACCTGGTCAAAACCGACGTCCGTGCTGGTGAAGAGATACGCGACACCCCGCCGCGTGCAATACTCCCTCAGCGACTCGCAGAAGGCCCGCAGCGTCTGGCGGTATCGGTTGAGCAGGGCCTGGCTGACGGTGATCTCCGCGACGTCGTCGTCCTCCACGTCCACCAGCCGCAGGTCGCCGGCCAGTTGCGGGTTTACCTCATCCGGCGCGAGCACCTGGACGCAGTATAAATCCAGGTTTCGGCCCAGCAGGTAGCGAAGCCCTTGTTCGAAACCGCCCTTCTCAAAGAAATCGCTGATGACCAGCAGCACGCCCGGCTGCGGGTGCCGCACGGCGTACTGTTTGCAGGCGGCGGCCAGGTTGCTCACGCCCTCGCCGGGCAGATTGCGCAGGAAGTCCACCGCCCGGGCCATGAGGCGTTTGCCGCGCAGGCCGGCCATCTCGGCCACCAGCCCGTTTGCGTAGCCGTAGAGGCTGACGCGGTCGTAGTTGCTCAGGCCGATGTAGGCCAGGGCGGCGGCGATCTGCTTGGCGTATTTCAGCTTACTGGGGCTGCCCCAGTCCATGCTGCGGGAGGCATCGATGAGGAGGCTGACGTGCAGGTCCTCCTCCTCGAGAAAGAGTTTGAGGAACAGCCGGTCCAGGCGGGCGTAGATGTTCCAGTCGAGGAATCGCAGGTCGTCGCCGACCACGTAGTTGCGGTAGTCGGCGAACTCGACGGACTCGCCCTTGCGCTTGCTCCGGCGCTCGCCTCGCATCTTGCCGGCGAAAATCTTGCGCGAGACGATCTCCAACTGCTCGATCCGGCTCAGGAAACCCGGGTCCAGCAGATCGTCGTCCTTCTTTTCCACTGCCGTCGCCATCGTTCGCTCCGCCTTACGCCGCCACGCCGGCCATGGTGGGTGTGGCGCTGAGGATTTCCCGCAGCACGTCGTCCGTGCTGATGCCCTCCGCCTCGCCCTCGAAATTCAACAGCACGCGGTGCCGCATGGAGGGGAGGTAGACCTTCTGCACGTCGGAGAAGCTGGCGTTGTACCGGCCGTCCAGCATGGCCTGGAGCTTACCCCCAAGGGTGAGGGCCTGGGCCGCGCGGGGGCTCGCTCCCCAGCGGACGTACTTGTTCGTGATGTCGACCGCGAAGGGCCCGCCGGGATGGGTGGCCATGCTCAGCCGGATCACGTAGTCCTGCACGTGCGGGGCCATGACGATCCGCCGGACGAGGTTCTGCGAGCCGAGGATTTCCTGGCCGGTCATGACGGGCTGGATGTCCGGTTTGTAGCCGGAGGTCGTGCGGTCCAGGATGGTCTTAAGTTCCTCCTTATTCGAGTAGGGCACGACGAGCTTGTAGAAGAAGCGGTCGAGCTGGGCCTCGGGCAGGGGGTAGGTGCCTTCCTGCTCGATGGGGTTCTGGGTGGCCATGACGAAGAACGGTTCGGTCAGGGGGTAGCGGGTGCCGCCGACGGTGACCGTGTGCTCCTGCATGGCCTCCAGCATGGCCGACTGGGTTTTGGGCGTGGCGCGGTTGATTTCATCGGCGAGGACGATCTGGGCGAACAGCGGGCCCTTCTGGAACCGGAAGTCGCGCTGTCCGCTGGCGGGGTCTTCGCTGATGATGTTCGTGCCGATGATGTCCGCCGGCATCAGGTCGGGTGTGAACTGGATGCGGGAGAATTCCAGCTTCACCGCCTGGGCCAGGCATCGCACGAGGTACGTTTTGCCCAGTCCGGGCACGCCTTCCAGCAGGGCATGCCCGCCGACGAACAGGCAGGTCAGCACGCCTTCGACGATTTCATCGTGGCCGACGATCGCCTTGCCGATTTCCTGCCGCAGCCGCTGGAACTTGTTCTGAAACTCCTTGACCGCCTTTTCGACGGTGAGGTCCACGGTCTGTGCCATCTTTGGGCTCCTGTATCAGCAGTCGCGCCGCCTCACGCGGCGTCAGTCCTTGCGCTTTTCATCCGATTCACCGTCCAGGTCGCGCCGGGCCCGCCGCTTGGCCCGCAGCAGGCGCGAGGTGACGTCGTCGGTCTCGTCCTTTGATTCGTCGGCGCCGAGCCCGGCCGGCGGGCGGCGTTTTTCCTTGTATTCCGGCTGGGCGCGGGCGCCGCCGAGTGCGTCGTGTAGATCGCCCGTCGAAGGCGTTGGACCGGCCGCCCCGGGTTCGTAGCGGGCCGTGCGATCGGGCGCGGGCCCTTCCGGGCCGGGTGAGCCGGGCTCGCCTCCGCCGGTCCGCTCCTCGCGTACGCGTTCTCGCGTGGTTTTGAGTTGTCCGAGTGCGGTAGTGCTGCGTTGGCCGGCGCCGCCGAGAACCGCCACGGTGTGCGTGATGGAGGCGAACATCGGTCCGATGGAACGGTAGCGGATGCTCCAGCCGACCAGTTCGGCGAGCAGGATCGACCCGGCCACGCCCCAGAAGCCTGAGTGGACGGTGCCCACGCCGTAGAGAAGGAAGATCAGCAGCACCGCCTCGAACAGGATGGAGAAGGCCGGCCAGCTTGCCAGCCGCCGCAGCGCCACGTCCACCAGAAACAGCGGCAGCAGCAGCCAGGCGAGGGTCCAGTCCCACACCGGCTGCCGCGACACGGTCGGGGGCAGGTCGTGGCTGAACAGGTCCACGGCGGCGGGATTGCCGATGTCGTCCAGCCAGCGTCCGCCGGTGGTCTCCTGGACCTGCCGGAGGATCGCCTCGTTGGTGGACAGCTCGCGAAACTCGGGGGAGAACGGGATGGACGCTCCGGTGTGGATGGCGCCCAGATCCTCGCCGCTGTGCCGCACGTTGACACTAGCGATGTATTGCCCGGTCTGGTCCACGTCAAAGGATGCCTCATAGTGGCCGGGGCCGGTCTGGTTGAAACGCAACGGTTCCACGGACTGGTCCGGCTTGATGACGCCGCCGGGCAGGTCGAGGAAGTTCAGGTAGCCGGCGTCCTTGTCGAGGGCCTCCACGATGACGCGGCCGCGGTTGCCTTCCACCTTGGTGTACACTTCGAAGTTGGCGGGCGATTCCTGCCGCATGGACCAGCGTACGATCTGGGCCCAGAGCTTCGCGAAACTGGGCCAGCGCGTCCATTCCGGCCCCCATCGCGGCCAGAACCCGCTGGTGAAGGCCACGCTCTTGCCCAGCTCGTATTGCCAGTGGGCGAGCACGGGGTCCGGACCGTCCTTGGTCATGCGGACCAGGGGCACCAGGGCCAGCGGCTTGGGCGAGGTGAGCACCAGGCCGTTGAGGGCGGGC
Source organism: Phycisphaerae bacterium (assembly GCA_016929015.1). GTDB lineage: Bacteria > Planctomycetota > Phycisphaerae > UBA1845 > UBA1845 > JAFGJQ01. The sequence continues at coordinate 17,843 of JAFGJQ010000504.1, forward strand.
ACGCCGTCGTCCGCGCGGATGCCGGTCAGGACCTCGCTGAACGCATACTGCACCTGCGGCGTGAACCGCTGCTCATCGATGAGGGAGCGGCGCACGATCTGCGATTCCTTCACGAAGATCTGGGGCAGGGTGCGCGGGTTGCGGCAGGCGTAGAAGCGTCCCTTCGTGGCCATTGCGATGTTTCTGAGGGTGGGTTCCACGACGTGCTGGCCGTAGCCGATCCCGACGGTGCTGCACGTGATCTTCGCGTCCACCATTGATTTGAGCGTGGCGGGGCTGGGCGGGCTGGGGTCGCCGTCGCTGATGATGATCATGTGCTTCTGGGCGGCGTCCGTTTTCACCAGTTGCCGGACGGCCTCGATCATGGCGGAGTCAAAGTCGGGCATGTCGCCGATCTGCATGACGTCGATCAGGCGTTTGATCTTCGTCTTATCCGCGGACGGTCCCAGCGGTACGGCCCAGTTCACGCCCATGGGGGACCAGGTGTAGGCGATAATGCCGAAGTAGTCGCGGGAACTGATGGTGTCGAGCGACTTCTTGGCCACCTCCTTGCCGTAGGTGTTTCCCCGGGGGATCTCGCAACTGTGCATGATGATGACCAGGGCGCCGCGAGGGATCACCTTCTTGTGCTTGATCTCGAAGGTGACCGGCATGACCTCTTCCACCGGGGTCCCCATCCAGCCTCCCGCGCCGAAGGATTCGTCCCCGCCCAGCATCACCAGCCCGCCGCCGAGGTCCTTCACGTAAGACGCCAGCATCTTGAGTTGCTCGTCCGTGAACATGTGGGCGGGCACGTTGGAGAGGATGACGGTGGAGTAGTTCAGCATCTGGAGCAGGTCCAGCGTGGCGTCATCGCCGGTGAGGTGCAGCAGATCTATGTCGACCTTTTCGCTGCGCAGGGCGTCCACGAACACCTGGTCGTACGTCGGGTCCATGGAAAGCACGAGGGCCCGTCGCTTGCCCGAGACGAAACTGAAGGTGGTTGCGCTGTTGTTCTCGGCGATGGCGTCCGCGGCCCGACTGCCCTCCGGCACGAACCGGGCCTCGAATCGCTGCGGCCCGCCCGAGCGGATGGGCACGCGAACGAGGAACACGTTGTCGCCGGCGTCCAGCTGCACCCGGCCGAACTCCTGGGGCAGCAGAACCTGCTGCCCGTTGTGGTAGAGGTCGACGCGCCCCACGGCGGGCCGTCGCGACGTGATCACCATGCGGATGGGCACCTGCTCGCCTTCCTCCACCAGATTCGGCGCCACCATCCGGTCGAAATAGATCTCGTTCGTGTGCTCGTACCAGAGCGGCACCACGTCGATGACGGCCCCGCCGGCCCGGGCCGTAGCCGCCTCCTGCAGCAGGTCGCCCATGTTGTCGTTGCCGTCGGTGATCAGGACGATCCGCTTGGCGGCGTCGGCCGGGAAGATGGCCATGGCCATCCGCAGGGCGCTGGCGATGTCCGTCCGGTCCGGGTTGGGCATTCTGGGCAGCCGGCCCACTTCCAGGTAGTACCCCCCTTCGTAGGGCGGCTGCTGGACGTAGGCGTGTCGGGCGAAGTCGATCACGCCCACCCGATCGTGGCGCGGGCACGCCTTGCTCGCTTCCGCGATGAAGCTTTCCTGCAGAATTTGCTTTTCGTCCGGGACGCTGTCCGACCGGTCCATCAGAAACAGCACGGTCAGCTTGTCGTTTTCACGGACGTACACGATCTGGGCCAGACAGATCGCCAGGATCACGATGACCAGGCTGCGCAGCAACAGGGCCAGCCCGCGCCGCACGGGGTCCAGCCCGGCCAGGCTCCGCCGCGACAGCCACACCAAAACCGGCACCAGCAGGCACAGCCAGAGCCACTGCGGGTGCTCAAACGCGAAGGGAAGTTGTAGTGCGAGCAACTCGCTCATGGCCGGATCACCTGCACGCGGCAGTTCAGCGTATCGATCACGTACACGTTGCCCTCGGGGCCGATCGCGGCGCCCCAGGGTGCCCACAACTGCCCCAGTTCCCGACCCTGGACGCCCCAGGTTCGAAGGGACCGTCCGTCCGGGGAAAACCACTGCAGGCGGCTGTTCGCGTATTCGCACACCAGCAGCTCCCCGTCCGGCGTGGCGGCGACATCATAGGGGAAGCGCATCTGGCCCGCACCGTCGCCCATTTCGCCGAAATGGGCCAGCAGCCTGCCCGTAAGATCAAAGCGCAGAAGCCGGTGGTTGCACGAGTCTGCCACCCACAGCGTCTGCTCGGCGTCGATGTCCAGCGCCGACGGCCGTGCCAGCGACCGGCCCGCCACCTCGCCGGCCACCAGCACGCACACAAAACGATAGTCCGGCGTCCACTTGGTGATTCGGTCGTTGCCGCCGTACTCACTGACGTAGAGGTAGCCGTCGGCGTCCATGGCCACGTCGGTTGTCAGAAGGAACTGCCCGTCGCCCGTGCCGTTTTCGCCGAACCGGGCCAGCTTGTTCCCGTCGCGGTCGTACACCATGATACGCGAATAGTGCGTGTCGGCCACGAACACCCGCTGGTCGGGCGACACGAAGACGCCCACCGGCTTGCCCGCCGCCCGCTCCGGCATCGACCACTGCGTTTCGAATTCGCCCTGCGGACTGAAACGCTGGATCCGGGCCGTCTTGTCCGCCACGTACACGGCACCGTCCGGGCCGACGGCGATGGCCCGCGGCGTCACGAACGCACCCTGCGCCATGCCCTGCGTGCCGAACGCGGCGATCACTCCGTTCGGCGTCAGAGGCGGCGGATCGCAACCCGCAACCAGCAGCGGCAGCAGCGCCAGAAGCCGCCCCGGCCGAGGCCGGGAGCCTGCGACGCGTGCCCACGCCGTTTGAACCGGATTGTGCAACCACGTGCCCACCGTTCCGCTACCCTCGCCGCCGAAGTGCCACGGCCATCAACGCGGCGGGCGGCAACGCCGCGGCCACCAGCCACAGGCTCAACGCAACCAGCATCCCTTCTTCAAAGCGATGCATCTTCTCGATCAGCGTCAGCGATATCGTACCGACGGACGGCACCCGAACCAAGCTGATCGCGGTGATGTCCGCCAGGCTCAAGGCCGCCACCAGGCCCGCCCCGCAGAGCAACGTCGGCCAATTCGGCCACAAGCGGACGTGCGTGTCGACGGCCAGCGCGTCCGCCCCGTCCGCCCGGGCCTGCTGCACGAGGTCCGGCGGAACCTGCCGCCACGCCAGCATCGCCGCCAGCAGGCCGATCCACCCGAACCGCGCGACATAGCAGAACACGACGATCGGCCATTGGTTGTACACCGGCGGAACGGGCAGATACGCCGCCACCAGCGCCTGGCCCACCAGCGCGCCGGGAAGCAGCCCGAACACCACCGCCCAGCCGACAACCAGACGCCGCCCCACCGAGTGCATCGCGATCCCCGTTCCCATCAGAACGGCCGCGAGCCCGCCGACAATGGAGACGGCCACGGACTGCAGCAACTCCGCGCGATAGGTCTGCCAGGCCAGGTCCACCCACTCCAGGATTGACCCGTGCCACGCGAGTCTTACTATCGGGGTCACAATCGTCAGCCCCAGAATCACGATGACACCGATGAGCGCGGCCCGCGGGCACTGCGAAACCCCGGTTGCCATCGCGGCCCCGGCGTCGTCATCCGCGGCCCCGCGCCACGTCACCCATGCCAGCCCGCCGGCGATCGCCAGCAGTCCGACCAGCGGCACCGACGGCCAGAGCACCTCAATGGCACGAGGGCCGTACGCCTCCGCCAGGCCCAGCAGGTCCGTGGCATAGACGCTCAGTCCGCAGGCGTGCGGCACGGTGTACTCGCCCAGAAACAGGACCAACAGGATCAGCCCGCTGATCGCCAGCGGCCGCCACAGCAGGGGCAGGCCCGCCCGCACGAACGCCGACCCCGCCGTCGTGGAGAGCAACGCCGCCTCGTATCCGGCACGTCCGGCCCGGGCCCAGCCGGACCCGACAATGAGGGCGGGGATCGGCCATCCCCACGCCGCCCACATGCAGATGCAGAGCAGGCGAGGCGGCAGCGCCGCCGCGAGCCGTTGCCAGCCGAACGTGTAGACCATCGGCGGCAGCAGAAGCGGCAGGGCCATCAACGCCACCAGAATCGGCCGCGCGGAAAGACGCCGCGTCTGCCCGACCACATAGGAGGCAGGCAGAGAAAGAACGACGGCCACCGCCACGGCGGCGCCGGCCAGAATCAACGTGTCCGCGAGCAGGCCCCATTGCCGGGCCGACCACAGCCACCCGCCCGAGGGCGGCAGCCCGTCCACAATTGCGCGGACCACAACGGCCACCGATGGAATCACGACGGCGAGCAGGAAAAGGGCCGTCGCCAGAAGTGTCCACAGCGTTCGACAGGCTCGGCCGCTCACCGGATGAGAATCTCGCGGACCAGTTCCACCGCCTCCGGCATGGCATCCGCCACGGCTTCGTAGGAGACGCTCGTCTCCGCGGGCATCTCCATGGCCAGTTTTTCCCGAAGCTCGGCTCGCACGGGGATGTTCTGCGATGCGCTGCGGGCCAGCATCTCCTCCACGTCCGCCGAAACGAGGAAATCCACCAGCTTTTGGGCGGCTTCGACGTTTTTCGCGCCGTTCAGGATGGCGATGGAGTTGGGAATCAGCAACGTGCCGCCGTCACCCATGTCGGGAAAGGCCATTTCCAGCTTGGCGCCCTGGCGGTTGGCGAGGATCACGTCATCCGTGTCCGTGGCCGCCAGGGCAAAGCGGCCGGACAGCAGCTCGCGAACGGCCGTACTGTTGCCGTCGACCTTTTTCGCGCCGCGTTCGCGCAGCCCGGTCAAGAACCCGGCCGTTTCGTCGCGGCCCCAGAGGGCCACCATGGCCGCCACGTGCCCGCGGGTGGTGCCGAACAGCGGATTGGCATAGACGACCTTCGCGGCGACGCCGTCGTCGTCCATGTCGACCCATCGCTGCGGCACCTGGTCGGCCGGGATGCGGGCCGGGTCAAACGCGATGACCCGTCCGCGCAGGCCGATGGCCGTCCAGCGGTGATCCGGGTCGCGATATCGCGGCGGAATGTCCGTGGCGGCGGGGGAATCATACGGGTGCAGCAGGCCCTTGCGTGCGAGGAGAATCGTGTTGAACAGCTCGGACGACCAGAATACGTCCGCCTGTGGGCGGTCCTTTTCCATCTCGATCTTGCTGACGAGGCCCGTCGTCTTGCCGGCTTCGCTGTCATACGTGACCTGCACGGTCATGCCGGTGCGCTTCTCGAACTCGGCAACCACCTGCCTGCCGAAAACCTCATCCACGCTGCAATAGAGGCGCACGGTGTTCGTCGGCTTCGCGTCGCGGCACGCGCTGACGAGCAGCGCGAGCACGACCAGACCCCAGCGTCCCCATCCGGTACTCCTCATCATGTCGGAAGCCTTTCCTGAAGTGGGACGCAGGCGCCGTCTGCCCGCCGCCGGGCATCCGTGCTGCGTCATTCCGCGCCGAACCACTACGATCCCGCGTCCTCGCTCTCGTCCTTCGCGTCCGCGGGCTTCTCGTCTTCCGAGGCGTCTTCTTCCTCCGCGGCGCTCTGGCCGCCCAGGGCTCGCTGCACGCGGCTGAAATACTCTTTTACGGAGCGCTGGTACTGCCGCGGGATCCGGTCCCGCTGAATGGCGTCGGTGGCATTGCGCTCCTCGGCGGTGACCACTTCCACCAGCGCGCTCGATGCCTCGCCCTTGATCTGCTCGCCTTCCACCAAAAACTGCCCGATGATCTTTCCCGGACCCGTGTGAACCGGAGCGCGCTCCGGCTTGAAGCCGACCGCCGTCGGGGCCTCGGGGGCAAGCCCTCCGCGGCCCTGACCGAGTTGACCCATGCCGGCGCCTTGCCCGCCCGACCCCTTGCCTTGACACATGGGGCAGGCCTGTCCGTTGCACATGCCGGTGCCGTTGCACTGCGGGCAGTCGCCCATCTGGGACTTGGCGTTGTCCAGCGAGGCCATCGCGGATTCCAGCTCGTTCATCTGCTGTTCAAGCATCTCCATGTCGCTGAGCTGATCGCCCATGGACTGCATGCCGGACGCGGCGTCGCCGGATTGCCCCTGCTGCATCGAGGACGACGCCTGGCTCAGGGCGCTGCTCATGTTCCGGCACGCGTTGCACGCGCCGGCCCGCTTCTGCATCTGCTGCATCAGCGAATCCATCTGGTTCTGCGGAATGCCGAGCTTGGAGAGCTGCTTCTCCAGCTCGGAGGTATCGCCCTGGGCGATCTGGTCCATCAGCTTCTGGGCGTCCTCCTTCTTCATGCCGGCCTGCTCGAGCTTCTGTTGGAGCTGGGCGTTGTCGCCCGCCGCCTTCTTAAGCTGCTCCGCCAGCCGGTCAAGCTGCTCCTGCATCTGCTGTTGGGCCTCGGCGTTCTGCGAGTTCTGCATGGTGGCGAGCTGTTCCTGCAGGGCCTTCACCGCCTCGTTGGCGGCCTTGAAATCACCCTGGGCCAGCGCCTCGGACAGCTTCTGCGTGGGCGAATTCCGGTCATCCTCGGGCTTGATGCTGCGAAGCATCTTCTTCATCTCGCCCACCTTCTCAAACTGCTCACCCTGACGCTGCTGACGCAGCGCGTCTGCCGCGGCCGCGATCTTCTTCATCGCCTCCATGCGCCGAGCCTCGGGGTTTTCGATCGGCTCCTTCGCGAGGTTCTCCAGACCGGCCACCAGGTCCTTCATGGCCGGGTTGTCCTTCAGACCCTCGTGTACCCGGGCCTCTTTCTTGACGAGGTCAATCTTCTTCTGGACGTCCACCTTCTGACGCTGAACCAGCTCGTCCGGCCGTTGGTCGGCCTGTGCCTGCGATCGCGTGATCCAGCCGGACGGCAGCAGCAGCAGAATGACCGCAACCAACGCGGTCGTGCCCGTGTACCAGAGCGGCCGTGGCGCCCGCAACGGAATGTGCCGCCGCACGGAAAGGGAACTGCTCACGCGCTCTGCGTCCGCGACCACCGCGTGGGCGTAGGGGTCCGGTGACTCTTCGCAGTACAGACCGCTGCTGACCCGCTCACGCAGGCCCGCCGCCCGGTCCAACTCCGTGGCCGCGACCACCTCGTCCGGCCGGCCGATCAGGCTCAGAACAGTGGCCAGAATGACCGCTGCGCCGGTCAGGCCCAGGGCGATCCAGCCCAGCGGTGCCGTCGCGCCGTACAGTCTCACCCCGAAAACCACGCAAGCGTACACGCCCGCCGCAGCCGTCATCGACCATGCCAATAGCAGGAACCACCGGTTGGCCCACAACCGCTTCTGCGTCCGCCGAACCTGTTGCCGAAGTGCCGTCATCGCTTATTCCGTCCCGAAAAGACCTGGATCGGACCCCTGCGACACCCACCATCCTATGTCTGCATCCGTCGCGTTACAACGAGCCACCCGCTACAGGGGCCCGTGGCGTAACTCGCCAACGCCGCATGGCCGGCGTGAAACGACCCCGCTTGCTTTCCGCTCCTGTGTATGTATTGCCGCTGCCCCTATCCTTTCAGACGCAAAATCCGTGGGCGCGGTTCCGGCGAGCATTCGCGTCAAGCCCGACTGGACTGACGCGGCAGAGGGCCGGCATCCGGCGTTCTGCTAAACGCACACTGGCAAAATCGGACCCACGCTTGTATCGTGGCGATCCGGATTCGAGCGGTTTTTGACCTGCGGAAACGGAATATTTGAGGAAACGGTCGGGGATGATGCAAAGGAACGTGTTCAGGGCTGTCGCCGTGGGGATTGTCGGCGTGTGTATGCTGATCGGTTGTTCGAGTGGCGAAGTCGGCAGCGGGGGTGGGGGCGGCAGTCCGGTTGCGGTACCGCTGGATCTGAGCCAGAGCGGCGGGCTGGGGGTCTTTGAGGTTCAGGCCCGCGTGCCGGCCGCGAACCGAGGCACCGGCCGTTTCGTCCTGGACGGTCTGACCGCGGGCAACGGGTCGCTCCGGCTCGATCCTGCCGTCATCACGGTCACGCCGAACGGAGCGGATGAGGACCCTTCCGTGGTCCAGGCCGGCGCGTTGCTGGTCATCACCGTCCGAGTTGACTCCATCGAGCGTCAGGACACGGTCTGCAGCGAGGGTGACCTGTACGGACCGTACCACGTGACGCTGAACGGGGATGGCGTCCCGGTGTCGGTGTCACCGGACAGCATTGCCCTGACGGAAAGCACGATCAGTCTGGTGAACGCCGCATCGTTCAGCCTGTGTATCCGGGTGGAGTCTCCGATCGACGCCACGGTGGAGATCGCCCGGCTGAACTTCAACCTCAGCCCGTAGGAATTGCACTCGCGGGCGTGTCAATCGCGGAGCAGGTCGGCGGACACCGCCACTTGCCTCTCACATGCTCTCGCCCGGCCGGTGATCCCCGTCTTGCCGCACCTCCAGGTGCCGCGTCACCAGGCGGATCGTGTCGAGTGTCACCCGGCCCTCCAGGCGGTCGTGGATGAGTCGGACCGAGCGGGTCCCCAGGTCTTTCGCCGCCTCCGCGATGGGTGCGTAGTCCCCGGGCCGCACCCAGGCATCGATGCTGTCCGGCTGCATCTGGGAAATGTACTCGCGCAGACAGCGGAGCACCCGGGTCGGCGTCATGCGGAGGAACTCCGCGGCGTCGTCGACCGCGATTCGTTTCTCAAACAGCTCGTACGCGGCGCGGCGTGCGGCGGTCATCTTCAGCGAGCGAGGCTTCGTCGGGACCGCTTTGCTCAGCGATGCCAGCGGCGGCTCGCCCAGATACTCCCGCACGGCGTCCACGAACTCGCGACCAAAGCTCTTGAGCTTCTGTCGCCCGACACCATTGACGCGAAGGAAATCATCCAGCGTTTTGGGGGCCACGCGGGCCATGTCCCGCAGTGACACATCGGTGAAGATCAGGTACGGCGGCACGCCGCGCCGGCGGGCCACCTCCTTGCGCACCGTGCGCAACCGCTCGAACAGATCCTTGTCCACGTCGGCCCAGGTCTCGGCCTCCGCCTTTGTCTTGCGCACGGGCGCGGTCCGTGGCCGGGTCAGCCGGACCTCTCGCTGCCCGCGCAGCACCTCCCAGGAGACCGCGCTCAACTGGAGCACCGGCCGGTCGCCGTCGCTCCGCTGCAGCAGGCCCTGGTCGATCAACTGGTAGAGAAGGTTCATCACGGTCTTGCGCGGCATGTCCTTCATCAATCCGTACGTGCTGAGCTGATCGTGCCGGTGCCGCCGTATCATTTCCGTGTCGCCGCCCAGCAGCACGTCCACCACGTGGCCTACGCCGAACCGCTCCTGCACGCGGGCCACGCACGACAGGATTTTCTGCGCGACGACCGTGCCGTCTTCCACTCCTTCCGCCTCGTCCAGGCAGATGTCGCACGCGCCGCAGTTCTCCCGCTCGTACGGCTGGCCGAAGTATTCCGAAAGCGCCCGATGCCGGCAGACCGCGGCGTTGGCGTACCGCTGCATTCTCCGCAACAGCCGGCGCGCCGCCTCCACGACCTCCTCGGCCGCTTCCGCCTCCGCAGCGCTCTTGGTAATCAGACAGTCCCACCGTTGCGCATCCGACGCCGAGTACAGCAGAACACACTCGGCCGCCAGCCCGTCACGACCGGCCCGGCCCGTCTCCTGCTGGTAGTGCTCCACCGATTTCGGCATGCTCGCATGAACGACGCAGCGCACGTTGCTCCGATCAATGCCCATGCCGAACGCCACGGTGGCCACCACCGCGTTCAGCGACTCCGCCGCAAACGCGTCCTGGATCCGGCGACGCGTGTCCGCGTCCAGCCCGGCGTGGTACGCCTCCGCCTTTATTCCGCTGCGGCGCAGCCGGGCGGCCATCGCCTCCGTGTCCTTGCGGCTCAGGCAGTACACGATCACCGCGCTGCCTGCGTGACGCCGCAGCACCGTCGCCGTCTGCTCGTGGGCGTCCACCCGCGGTACAACCCGATACACCAGGTTCGGACGGTCGAACGTTCCCACCCACACCGCTGCGTTCTCCAGGCGCAACTGGGCGATGATGTCCTGGCGGACCCGCTCGGTGGCGGTGGCCGTGTAGGCATGAATGCTGGTCCCGGGGAATCGCTCTTTCAGCGTGGCGAGCTGGCGATACTCCGGCCGGAAGTCGTGGCCCCAGTGGCTGATGCAATGTGCCTCGTCGATGGCGAACGCGCGGACCTTTACCTGATCGAGAAGCCGCAGAAATGGCGGCGTGAGCAGCCGCTCCGGGGCTACAAAGACCAGCCGGTATTGGCCCCGCGCCAGGCCCGTCTCCATCTCCCGCCGCTGCTCGGGCGACAGGCCGCTGTACAACGCCGCGGCCGGGTATCCGCAGGCTCGCAGCCCGTCCACCTGGTCTTTCATCAGGGAGATGAGCGGGGA
>JAFGJQ010000505.1 GCA_016929015.1 Phycisphaerae bacterium
CCCGATACCGGTAGTGCACCTTGAACGCCTCCCAATCCACAGGGAGGCAAGGCGCGACATGCAGCTTGTCCACTTCCAGCCTCAGCCCAAGAAGTGATTCAACTATCAACCGGTACATCCAGCCGGCCGAACCCGTGTACCACGTCCATCCACCACGGCCGGTGTGCGGCGAGAGCGCATAGACATCGGCCGAGACGACATACGGCTCTACTTTGTAGGTCGCAATCGCCTCCGGAGACATCGCATGGTTAACCGGGTTGATCATGGTAAAGAGTTCCCATGCGCGCCGGTTGTCCCCCAAGCGAGCGAAGGCCATCGCCGCCCAGATGGCCGCATGCGTGTATTGCCCGCCGTTTTCTCTGACGCCGGGGACGTACCCTTTGATGTAGCCGGGATTCAGCGCCGACTTGTCGAAGGGCGGATCCAGAAGTTGAATCAGTCCATGGTCCCGGCGAACGAGGCGCTGATCCACCGCTTCCATGGCCATGCGCGAACGGTCATGATCTCCCGCACCAGAAAGAACAGACCAGCTCTGCGCAATCGAATCAATCTGGCATTCGGGGTTGATCGCCGAACCAAGCGGCGAGCCGTTATCGAAGTAAGCGCGGCGGTACCACTCGCCGTCCCAGCCATTCTGATCGAGATTCCATCGCAGTTGAGCCGCCTCCCTCTGGCAACGTTCGACGAAAGATAGGTCACCCCGCATACGGGCAACCTCCGTGAAGCGCATGAGCACTTCATAAAGGAAAAATCCCAACCATACGCTTTCGCCCTTGCCGTGTTCGCCCACCAGGTTCATGCCGTCGTTCCAGTCACCGGAGCCGATGAGCGGCAGGCCGTGTTCACCGAATTTGAGACTGTTCAGGATGGCTCGGACACAGTGTTCGTAAAGACTCGCCGCCTCTCCAGAGCGCCCGGGCAGATCGAAATAAGAGTCTTCATCCGCTTTTACCGGGCGGCCCTGGACGAAGTGGATGGGCTCATCCAACACGCCGGTGTCCCCGGTGGTGGAGACATAGCGGCACGTCGTGAGCGGCAGCCAGAGGTAATCGTCCGAACAGTGAGTACGCACACCCAGACCCGTTGGAGGATGCCACCAATGCTGAACATCTCCCTCAGGGAATTGACGGGCCGCGCACAGCAGCAAGTGCTCGCGCACGATATGCGGCCTGGCGTGGATGAGTGCCATCACGTCCTGCAATTGATCGCGGAAACCGAAGGCGCCCCCAGACTGGTAGGTTGCGCTTCGCGCCCAAAGGCGGCACGCCAGAGTTTGGTACAGCAGCCAGCCGTTGGCCAGCACGTTGAGGGACGGGTCCGGTGTTTCCACATTTACCGCGCCGAGGGTGTGCGTCCAGTGCTGCCACACCACATCGAGGGCGCCGCGTGCAGCGGTTGATCCTCGAAAGCGTTTGACCAGGTTTCTGGCATCGTCGGCGTTTCGCCCTGCGCCGAGCTTGAAGACGATCTCACGCTCTTGCCCGGCGCCGAGATCGAAGCTCACCTGGATCGCGGCGCAGGGATCCAGGCCAGCCCCCACCTTACCGGAAAGGTGAGTGCGCGTCATGGCGGCAGGAGCGCGCAGCGTACCGTTGCGTCCCAGGAATTCAGCCCGATTGACCGTTACAGTACGAGTCCTATCGTCCACGTCGAAGAAGGCAGTCCGGTCGGCAAATTCCGTGTTGTAGAGGTTTCGCGCGAAGAGCGTTCCGCTCCCGGGGTCGACTTCGGTGACCACGTGCATGGTCGATTTCGGCCGCAGGTCGCCAAGCACCCATTCGGCGTATCCGGTAGCGGAGAGCCGGCGGGATCGCCCTGACTCGTTTCGCACTGTGAGCACCGTAAACTTGATCGCTGCGTCCAGGGCCACGTAAACCCACACCTCTGAGCGGATGCCGCGTTCCATGTGCTCGAAGACGCTGTAGCCGAATCCGTGCCGGGTGACGTAAGGCGTCGCCCCGCGGCTGGGCAGCGGCGTGGGCGACCAGAAGTGGCCGTGCTCTTCATCACGGAGGTAAAATGCTTCTCCACTCGAATCGCTCACGGGATCGTTCCCCCAAGGAGTGAGGCGGAACTCGTGGGCATTCTCGCTCCAGGTATAGGCAGGCCCGCTCTCTGAAATGACGGTACCGAAGTGCGGGTTGGCCAGCACATTCACCCACGGCGCCGGTGTCACCTGCCCGTGCGCGGTGGTAATGACATACTCGCGCCCATCCGGGGTGAATCCGCCTATCCCGTTGAAAAACGTCAGATCGTGGCGAGGCAATGCGGCCACTGCCAGGGGTTCGGAGAGGCGGGTTCGGGTCGGCGTAAGGAGCGGCACTGCAGTTTCCACCAGACTGCGCCGGTTGATCTGGTCTGCCAGGCCCCCCCGACTGTCGGTGAGGATGGCCCGAGCAACCGTTTGGATCAGGATGCGGTCCTCGGTCGATATCTGGTCCGCAGGTCTTACAAAGATGCCGCCGGGTCGATCGGTCACGTTGGCTTCGATGCCGGCGGCTATCAGCCCCATGATCTGGTCGTGAAGGAGTTGCCGGTAACCGGCGTGATCTTCGTTCCAGATCATAAGGTCCACCGCCAGTCCTTTTAGACGCCAGTACGCGTGGGCCTGCACGAGCTGGCGCACCAGGTCGATATTGGCCGGATCTTCGATCTGCAGAAGCACAATCGGTAAATCGCCGGAAATGGAGTAGCCCCATAGACCGGATTGCCCGCGGCGGTTCTTGATGAGGAGGCCCGGGTTGGCTCGCAGGGAAGCATTGGCGTAGATTATCGAACCGGCAAGGCGCCCATAGAGTTGCGCATCGGCCTCTGAGGCATTCAACTGCCGCAGCAACACCTGGCCATGAGTCCACGCCAGATCGAAGACGCGATCTGCGAGACGCCGATCCTGGTATTTCCCGACCAGGCCCAGGCACGCATCGCGGGTCTCGCCTATGCCGGAAACAATATTGACCGTTGCCGATTCTTCCGGATCGAGCGTGATGCGATAACGGATGGCGACAATCGGATCGAGCACGGAGCCCTCGCTGCCCGAAAGCGCCGCAGGCCCGTTCATCGCCCGGGGGTCGGCGACGGTGTTGCCGCGGCCGATAAACAGCACGCGATCGGTCTCATATGAGACTTCTCCGATCTCCGCCCCGTGCACGGCCATCAGGTGAAACATCCAGGGCGCCTGCTCGTCAAGGGAACGGGGCCGGCGAGTGCAGAGAATCGCCCGCTGCGGGCGGAGGATTTCGGTTTGAACAAAGAGGTTACTGAAAGCCGGATGCAGGGCATCCGCCGCCGAGGAGGCCAGAACGACTTCCGCGTAACTCGTGACATCAATCGCTCTGCGGGTTCGGGCGCGGTTGGTGATTGTAATGCGTCGTAGTTCGATGTCATCCTCGGGCGAAACGGCGATGTCCGTATGGGTATCGAACTCGTTGTGGCGGCATCGGAACTCCGCCTTCGCCTCCGAGAAAATCGATTCGTAAGGGTCCGATCGCTTGAGCGCCGGCTGATAGGCGATCGACCAGAACTCCCCGCTCGTCACGTCGCGAAGGTAACAGAAGGTGCCCCAGTTGTCGCAGGTACTGTCTTCTCGCCAGCGCGTAACGGCCACGTCCTTCCATCGGCTGTACCCGCCGCCCGCGTTCGTGACCATCACGTGGTACCTGCCGTTCGACAGAAGCTGCACCTCCGGTATCGGAGTGTCGGGACTGCGGAAGACGCGCACCGGCGTC